>NZ_JAAAPK010000016.1 GCF_009909105.1 Corallococcus exiguus | reverse complement strand
AAACCTCTCATTGACGAACCGGACTCGCGTGGAGCAGCGCGTCCGGCCCGAAACCGACTTCTTCAGCAGCCTGCTAGGCCCACGGCGTCCGCCCCTCCACGGGGTCCGGCCTGGCATGCGTCGTCGGCCGTGCGCCGGGCCTTCGCCGGGCTTGTCAGGCCCCGGGGCGTGCAATACGCCTGGACCCATGTCCACCGCCGCGCTGCCCGCCGACTTCCTCCGCGCCATCGCCGAGTCCTTCCCCGCCGACTTCCTCACCCGGGAGCCCGCGGAGCTCCAGGAGTACGGCCGCGACTGGACGCGCGTATACGCCCCGGCGCCGGGTGCGGTGGTCTTCCCTCGCACCACGGAGGAGGTGGCCCGCTTCGTGGCGCTGTGCCACCAGCACCGCGTTGCCTTGGTGCCCTCCGGCGGGCGCACGGGCCTGGCGGGCGGGGCGGTGGCCATGCACGGCGAGGTGGTGCTGTCGCTCAAGCGGATGACCCGCATGGAGCCCGTGGACCTGTTGGGCAACACGGTGCGCGTGCAGGCCGGCGCGGTGACGGAAGGAGTGCACCAGCACTGCGCGCCGCACGGGCTCACCTGGCCGGTGGACTTCGCGTCCAAGGGCAGCAGCACCGTGGGCGGCAACATCGCCACCAACGCGGGCGGCGTGAAGGTCATCCGCTACGGCCTCACCCGGCAGTGGGTGCTGGGCCTCCAGGTGGTGACGGCGCAGGGGCAGGTGCTGGAGCTCAACGGCGCGCTGGAGAAGAACAACACCGGCGCGGACCTGCGCCAGCTCTTCATCGGCAGCGAGGGCACGCTGGGCGTCATCACGGAGGCCACGCTCAAGCTGACGCGGCTGCCCGGCAAGCAGGACGTCTTCCTCTTCGCGGTGCCGGACGTGGCCGCGGTGCTGCGGCTGTTTCGAGACGCGCGCCAGGCGCCGCTGGTGCTCTCCGCCTACGAGTTCTTCACCGACAAGTGCCTGGCCCGCGTGCAGCGCCACCGCAAGCTGCGCTCGCCCTTCGAGGCCTCCAGCGGCTGCTACGTCCTGCTGGAGTCCGAGGGCGGCGACCCTGCGGCGGTGGAGGCGTGGCTCGGCTCCCTCTTCGAGCGCGGGCTCGTCACCGACGGCACCCAGGCGCAAGGCGTCGCGCAGGCACAGGAGCTGTGGTCGCTGCGCGAGTCCATCAGCGAGAGCCTGTCCGCCACGGGCGTGCTGCACAAGAACGACATCTCCCTGCCGGTGGCGAACCTGGAGGCGTTCTGCGCGGAGCTGGATGCCATCTTCGCCAGCCGCTACCCGGGCTGGGAGATCTGCCTCTTTGGCCACATCGGTGACGGCAACCTGCACGTCAACGTGATGAAGCCGGACGCGGTGGAGAAGGCGGACTTCTTCGCCCACGCGAAGCAGTCCGACCACGCCATGTTCGACCTCGTGCGCAAGCACGGCGGCAGCATCTCCGCCGAGCACGGCATCGGTCTGCTCAAGAAGGACTACCTGGACTACACGCGCGCGCCCGGTGAGATGGAGCTCTTGCGCACCCTCAAGCGCGCGCTGGACCCCGCGGGCATCCTCAACCCGGGGAAGATTTTGGACGCCTGAGGGCGCGGTCCAGCGCCCGGCGTCTCAAGACACGATGCGCGTCTTGATGTCCGTCTCCAGCCCGGCGATGGCCTCGCACACCTGGCGGGACACGTCCTGGTCCAGGTCCATCACCAGGTAGCCCACGTTCGCGTCCGTGCTCAGCACCTGCGCGTGGATGTTGGCGTTCAGGTCGGACACGATGCGGTTGATGTCACGCAGCACGCCCGGCGTGTTGCGGTGCACGTTGATGATGCGGTGGGTGCCCGGGTTGATGGGCGCCTCCACGTTGGGGAAGTTCACCGCGCCCGTCGTCGCGCCGCCCTTCACGAACTTGAGCAGCGACGTGGCCACCTCCTTGCCAATGGACGCCTGCGCCTCCTCCGTGGACCCGCCGATGTGCGGCGTGAGCACCACGTTGGGCAGCCCCTGCAGCTCCGTCACGAAGCCGTCGGAATTGCCCTCCGGCTCCTCCGGATACACGTCCACCGCCGCGCCACCCAGGTGCTTGGAGCGCAGCGCCTGCGCCAGCGCCGGGATGTCCACCACCGTGCCGCGGCTGGCGTTGATGAGGCACGCGCCCGGCTTCATGGCGGCCAGCTGCTCCGCGCCCATCATCATGTGCGTGGAGGCCAGCGCCGGCACGTGCAGCGTCACGAAGTCGGACTCCGCCAGCAGCGCGTTCAGCGTGGCCACCGACCGCGAGTTGCCCAGCGGCAGCTTCGTCATCACGTCGTAGTAGAGGACGCGCATGCCCAGCGCCTCCGCCAGCACGCCCAGCTGCGAGCCGATGTGCCCGTAGCCGATGATGCCCAGCGTCTTGCCGCGCACCTCGTGGCTGCCCGTGGCCACCTTGCGCCACTGCCCCGTGTGCACCTCGCGGCTGCGGTCGAAGAGCTGGCGCGTCAGCACCACCACCTCCGCCAGCACCATCTCCGCCACGCTGCGCGTGTTGCTGAACGGCGCGTTGAACACCGGCACGCCGTGCACGCTGGAGGCGAGCAGGTCCACCTGGTTGGTGCCGATGCAGAAGGCCCCAATCGCCAGCAGGTCCTCCGCGTACTTCAGCGCCTCCTCCGGCACCGTCGTCTTGCTGCGGATGCCCAGCAGGTGCACGCCCCTGAGCCGCTCCGCCAGGTCCTCCGGCTTGAGCGCGGCGGACAGCCGCTCCACCTCGAAACCCTCCACCTTCAGCATCTCCTGGGCCGAGGCGTGGATGTTCTCCAGCAGCAGGACTCGCAGCGGACCCTCGGTGCTCACGGGGCGGCGGGGCGACGGCGGGAAGCGGGGTGTGCTCATGGCGCCTTGCGTTAGACCTCGCCCTCCAAGGTGTCAAGCCTCGGGTGGGGAGGGAAGCCCCCGGGGCAGGAGCGGCTGGGCGCCAAAAGACACCGGGCCCGTCCCTCCCCGTATCACGAGGGAGCGACAGGCCCGGAAGGACAGCTCAGGCGCGGGAGGCTACTGGAGGGTCCAGGCCAGCGTGCCGCTGCACGCCTCGCTGCCGAAGCAGCCCACGCGAATCTGGTACGCGCCGCCCGCGCTCGCCGGCGCGGTGTAGGACGCGCGGGACAGCGAGCCGCAGCCGGAGGCGTCGTCGTTGAACGTCACCTGCTGGCCGGCGGCGTTGAACAGGCGCACCACCGTGTCACCGGTGCCCGTCGCGCTCCCCACGCCGCAGCTGCCGAAGGTCAGCGTCTGGCCAGGGGCGATGTCCACGTTCGCGTTCTGCGTGTTGCGCGTGGCGTTGGCGGTGTCGCTGACGTTGAAAGCCTGGGTGCCGCTCGCGGGCGTCGTCGTGCCGCCCGAGACAATCTCCCACGCCACCGTGCCGGCGCAGCTGCCGGCCTGGTAGCAACCGGCGCGGACTTCATAGGTGCCCGCGACGCTGGCCGTGTAGCTGATCTTCGAACCGTAGCCGCTGCCGCAGCCGTCGTCGTTGGAGGCGACCTCCGTGCCCGTCGGGCCGCGCAGGCGCAGGAAGGAGTCACCGCTGGTGAGGGCCGCGCCAGTGACGCCGCAGGTGCCCACGGTGAGCTTGTCGCCGGCCTTGAGCGTCACCGTGCCGTTGATGGTGCTGCGCGTGGCGCTGGAGGTGTTGGACGCGGTGAAGACGTAGTTGGTCGCGGGGGGCGGCGTGGTGTTGCACAGCCGCACGTTGGTGTTGGCCGCGCAGAACGCCGTGATGGCCTGGTTCACGTAGGTGATCTCCTCACCACCGCAACCCGTCTCCGAGCACACGTTGACCTCGTAGCAGCCCTGGCCCGAGCGCGGCACGTAGTCCTCGTCGCCGCGCACCAGGATGCCCGCGATGGTGTTGGTGGCCGTCTCGTACACGGCGGAGCCGGAGTTGCCCGCGAAGGTGTCCGTGGTCGCGACGAAGTAGTCCTTGAGGCCGGAGTTGACCGCGCGGACGGAGCCGCCCGAGTCGATCTTCACCGGGAGACCGCTGCCGCTGCCGATGACGGCCACGTTCTGGCCCACGGTCATCGCGGTGTTGCCCGCGCGCACCGGAGCGGGGGTGAAGCGCGGCGCCGCCGAGCGGTCCATCCGGATGATGGCGTAGTCCAGGTCGCCGGCGCTGTTCGACGACTGCCGGCGCACCACGATGCTCTTGCAGGAGAAGACGTCCTGGCTGGTGATGGTCTCCAGCGTGTTCTCCGACGTCTTGTAGAACTTGAAGACGAAGCGCGTGTCGGCGCACTCCGCCGCGCTCGTCACGCAGTGGCCCGCGGTCAGCACCAGGTCATCGTCGATGAGCGTGCCCGAGCAGAAGGCCGGCGCCGGGTCGTTGTAGAAGCGCTGGTCGGTGCACAGGCCCTCCCACTCGCTCAGCGGCGTCTGGTCCACGATGATGTTGTTCGGGTTCGAGGCGTCGATGAAGTCCGGCGTCAGCAGCGCCACGGTGGACTGACGCGCCCGGTCCTGCAGGGTCGCGCTGGGGTGCGCGTAGACTTCCATGCGGTCGTCGTTGCCGTAGACGACCGGCGCGTTCGACTCGTTCAGCGCGGGCTGCTGCTCCGGCGAACCGGACTCGGGAGCCGGCCCGCAGGCCAGGGCGGTGAGGGTACAGAACAGGGTGCCGAGCAGCTTCGCGCGGCGGGCGGGGGCGGACACGGACATGCGGGGTGACTCCTGACGGGTACGGCGACAGATACAGCGAAGAAAGGGGGTGTTACTGGAAGACGTAGACGGACCCGTGCGGTCGCATGGAAGGACCGGGGGGGAGGGGATGTCGGGGGTTCTGCTTTCAGTCCGCGTCGGGGGCTTCGAGCCAGGACAGGGCCTCGGAGCGGGTCTCGAAGGTCTTCGCCGGGATGGTGAGGCCGGCGTTCTTGGTCATGCGCCACGCCTGCAGGCCGCTGCCGGGGTCGCTCACCACGCGCGCGGAGCGCTTCATGCCGCGCTGCTGGGCGTAGGCGTTCAGCCGGGCCATCTCCCCCACCACCGTGGAGGGCATCACCCGCAACCTGGACTGGTCCACCAGCGCGGACCACTCCGAGCCCCCGCGGGCGGTGATGTCCTTCTTCAGTTGCTCGACGTACTCGGTCACGTCCTTCGGCGTCACTTCCGACGGATAGATGATCTCGATGATGTCGTGGGGCAGGTGGGCGATTTCAATCTTCATGCGCGGCTTGCGGCTCTCTTCCAGGCGGGGCGCGCCATCCTAACCGCAGTGCCTGTCGCCGGATACCGCGCCCCCCCGCAATCCCTCCCCCGGAGCGGGGATTGTCGGACCTTGCGGGTAGAACCGTGACTGGAGGGCCACACGGACCCGGTGCGTCACGCCACGTGCGACCGGTGTGGGCCGGGTGGTGCAGGGGAGCCCCGGCCGGCTGACTGGAGACGGGCCTGGCGAGAGGCGCGGGCTCGGGAAGTGAATGCCCCCCACTCCCAGGTTGTCAGGATGATGCCCATGCGCCAGCCCATCCTGTCGGTCCACGGCGCGGCTCTCCCAGTCGCGCCTGAAGCCAACCACCTCGTCCTGGTGAATCCCCCCCGGGAAGAGGCGCCTTTACCAGAGGAAGTGTTCACGGAGGCGCGAGAGTGGCTGGACAGCCTGCACTCCCGGATGATGCAGGGTCCGGACGAGACGCTGCATGCCGGAATGACCGCCCTTCACGGGGGGCTCATCCACCGGCGGCGGCAGTGGAGCCCGGAGGTGTGGAAGCGCTTCTGCCAGGAGCTGGCGCGCAAGCACCCCATGCGCCCCTTCCTGCACCAGTGCCCCTTCACCCGGCACGCCTTCGAACGGCCACGTGGCTACGCGGGTGACGCGGCCCTCATCGACTACCTCTACATGGACCACGCGGCGGACGAGCTGCACGCGGGCCGCGAAATCTACCGCTACATGCACGGGCAGCCGTCCGCGCGGAGCGTGCGCGAGCGCCGGGAGCTGCTCGCTCGGATGATGGACGAGACTGCCGGGCGACGGCCCGACGGGCGCGTGCTGTCGGTGGCGTGCGGGCACCTGCGGGAGGCGGAGGCGTCGCGCGCGGTGGCGGAGCGCCGGCTCCAGGAGCTCATCGCGTTCGACCAGGACCCGGTGAGCCTGGCGGAGATTTCGCGCCTGCACCCGGGCGGCATCGTGCGGCCGGTGTGCGGCTCGGTCCGCTCGCTGCTCGCGGGCAAGGTGGCGTTCCAGGACCTGGACTTCGCGTACTCCGCCGGGCTGTACGACTACCTGTCGGACTCCGTGGCCGCCCGCCTGACCGCGCTGCTCTTCCAGATGCTGCGCCCGGGCGGACGCCTGCTGGTGGCCAACTTCGCGGTGCACCCGCCGGAGACGGGCTACATGGAGGCCTTCATGGACTGGTGGCTCACCTACCGGGACGAGGACGGCATGCGCGACCTCTTGTCGGAGACGCCGCTGGAGCAGGTGGACAACGTGCGGCTGTTCCGCGACTCGCAGGACAACGTCATCTACCTGGAAGTGACGCGCCGCTAGTCAGTGCATCGGTGAGCCGGAGCGGGGCAGGGTGACGGTGAAGGTGGAGCCCTGCTCCGGGGCGCCGGCGACGTCGATGTTGCCGCCCAGCGCCTGGACGATTTCGCGGACAATCCAGAGGCCCAGGCCGAAGCCGCCGTAGTGGCGCACGGACACCGCGCGCTCGAAGCGCTCGAAGATGCGCGCCCGGTCCTCCTCCGCGATGCCGATGCCGTGGTCGCGCACCTCCAGGAGCACGTCCGTCGCGTCGCCGTCCAGCGTCACCTCCACCGGCTTGCCCGCGCCGTACTTCATGGCGTTGGTCAAGAGGTTGCCCACCACCTGCTCCAGCCGGAGCGCGTCCCAGTGGCCGATGAGGCGTGGCTCGCTGGCGTGGAAGCGCACCTCGCACTCGGCGCGGACCAGGGCCTCGCGGCTGCGCTCCAGCTGGGCGCGCACCAGCGCCACCAGGTCCACGTCCTCGCGCTTGATGTGCAGCTGGCCCTGCGCGATGCGGGAGATGTCCAACAGGTCGTTGACCAGCTTCCCCAGCCGCTGTGTCTGCGAGAAGGCGGACTCCAGCTTCGCGGTCAGCTTCTCCGGAGGCATGGGCGCGCCCTTCGCCTTGGCCTGGAGCCCCTGGATGTGCAGCTGCAGCGACGTGAGCGGCGTCTTCAGTTCGTGCGCGGCGATGGACAGGAAGTCGTCGCGCCGGCGCACGGCCTCCTGCTCCTCCCGGTACAGGCGGCCCTGCTCCTCGGAGAGGGCGGCGACGCGCTCGAAGTTCTCCGCGTTCTCCAGCGCCGCGCTCGCGAGGACGGCCACGAAGGACGCCAGGCGCTCCTCGTCCTCGCCGAACAGCGAGCCCACCTTGCGGTGGCTGGCCACCACGCACGCCACCGTCTTGCCTCGGACCTGGAGGGGCGCGCACAAGAGCGAGCGCACCCCGAGCAGCTCCATGCTCTCGCTGATGCCACCGGGCAGTCCCTGGCCCAGCACGGTGATGCGGCCGGTCTCCAGCGCGCGTGCGAGCGCGGTGCGGCTGAGGCCCTGGTTCTTCGCGTCCTCCTCGGACACCACCGCGCGCGGATCCACCACGGCGCAGCGCTCCGCGCGCAGCAGCTCCTGCATGGACTGGCGCGCGGTTTCAAAGACGGCCTCGCGCGACAGGGCGGAGGCGAGCCTGCGCCCCACCTCCAGCACGCGAGGGAAGCGGTCCACCAGCGACAGCGTCTCCACGCCGGTGCCGTGCTCCGGCCCCTTGTGCAGGCCGTCCTCCATGGCCTCCAATTCGCGCGCCGACGTCTCCAGGTCGCGCGCGGCACCGGGCCAGCCCTGCACCCGGGCCACCTCGCCGCGGGCCTGGAGCGTCAGCGCGCGCTCCTGGCGCATCTCCAGCTGTTCGGCCACGCGCAGGGCTTCGTCCAGGTACCGGCGGGCCCGCGCGGGCCGGCCTCGCAGCGCGCACATCAGGCCGCGCTCGCGCAGCGCATGGGGCAGGTTGTTGCGGTAGGTGCGCGCGACGTCATGGGCGCGCTTCGCCACGCCATCCGCCTCTTTCAGGAGCCGTTCGCGCTGCCTGGGATTGAGCGGGCTGGCCTGCTGCGCCAGGCGACGGCGCGCGGTGGCGAGCCACGGGGTGATGGGGGCCACGTACTCCTGACGCAGGTGCGCGTCCTCCACCACGCGCTCGGCGCGCTCCAGCACCTCCGCGGCGCGCGCGGGTTCGTTCTCACGCAACAGGCGCAGGCCTTCCGCCTGGAGCACGCCCGCGAAGGACTGCGGGTCGGTGGCGGTGGGCGCCGCCAGCTCCGTCTCCAGCAGCGCCGCGGGGATGCGGCCCCCGGTGGACTTGGCCCACGCCTCCAGGCCCAGGCGCAGCGAATACCGGTCCCCCAGCGCGAGCGCCGCCGCGTGCAGCTTCTGGCTCACCACCGCGGCCTCCTTCAGGCGGCCCAGGCGGTAGAGCGACATGGCGATTTGAAAGGTGGCGTTGTTCACCTCCCACGGGTCGCCGGTGCGCTCCAGCAGGCGCACCGCCTCGCGGCACTTCTCGATGCACTCCTTGAAGCGCGACGAGGCGTAGAGGGCCAGGCCGTAGAAGTGCAGCGACTGGCCCTGGCCCCACACGTCGCCCAATTGCTGACGCAGGGCCAGTGACTTCTCCGCGTAGGCGTACGCGCGCTGGAACCAGGGCAGGGTGGTGAGCGCGGGCGAGTGCGCGGAGTAGGCCTGCGCCAGCTCCGGCGTGGGCGGGTAGCGCTCCGCCAGGTTCATGTCTCGCAGGTGCGCCCACAGCACCGCGGCGCGGCCCCGCTGGTACCAGTAGCCGTACGCGAGCCGGCTGTAGAGGTTGACCGCGAGCAGGTCCTCCTCGCCTCGCGCCAGGGACTTGCGGCCCAGCCACAGGCGCGGCGCCACGGTGTGCGCGGCCTGCGTGAGGATTTCCCACGCCGCGCTGGCGCCGGTGGTCAGCGTGCCGGGCGGCACCCAGCGGCCCAGCAGCTTCAGGCCCTGCTCCAGGTAGGCGTTGGCCTGCACCGTCTGGCCGCGCTTGAAGGCGAGCTCGCCCAGGTGGCCCAGCGTGCGGCCCTGCTCCAGCCGGTCGCGCGCCAGGGCCTGCGCGGCCTCCAACTGCCGCTGAGCCTCGTCGTAGCGGCCGCGCATCATCAGCGCGGTGCCCAGCCCGGACGCGATGCGGTAGCGGGTGTGCGCGTCCGCGCCTGAAGCGCCACGCTCGGCGATGCGGTAGTTCACCTCCGCGCTGTCCAATGAGAAGCGCTGGCGCGCCTGCTCCGCGGCCACCAGCGCGTAGGGCAGGGCCTGCGCGCTCTCCCCCGCCGCGTCGAAGTGGTAGGCCAGCTCGAACGGGTCGGTGGGCACGGACTGCTGGGAGGCCCTCGCGGCCAGCCGGTGCAGCTCCCGGCGCTCCTCCGGGGAGAGCAGGTCCAACAGCACCTCGCGCAGCTTGTCGTGCACGAAGGTGGAGCGCGTGCCCTCCGTCCACAGCATGTGCCGGCGGCGCGGGGGCTCCAGCGCGGTGGTGACGGCCTCCAGCGGCGTGCCGGAGAGGGCCGCCACCGCCCTCGCGTCGAAGGACTTGCCCATCACGGCGCCCACGCTGAGCACGTGCAGGGACTCCGGTGGCAGGAGGCGCAGGCGCCGCACCAGGAAGGTGGCCGCCTGTCGCGACGAGCGCGCGTGAGCCATCGCCTCCGGCTGCACCCGCCAGCCGTCCGGGCCGGGCATGAGGACGCCGTCCTCCACCAGCCCGTGCAGGACCGCGGAGGCCATGAACGGATTGCCCTCCGCCAGCCGCGTCACCAGCTCCACGGCCTCCTGCGGCAGCACGCCGGCCATGGACTCCGCCAGCAGCGCCACCTCCGCCGCGCCAAAGGCGGACAGCTTGAGGTGCGCGCCCGGGGCCAGGCGCCTCAGCAGGTGGTCCGCGTGGATGTCCTCGCTGCGGAAGGACACGATGAGCAGCAGCCGTCCGTCCCCGGCGCGGCGGCCCTGCGACCACGCCTCCAGCGCGCGCAGGGTGAGCGTGTCCGCCCACTGGCAATCCTCCAGCACCACCACCGCGGGCGCGTCCGGCGTGCCCAGCGCGTTGAGCAGAGAGGTGAGGCTCCACACGCTGCGGCTCTCGCTCAGGGACTCGGGCCCCAGCCCCTGGGAGCGCGTCGTCCGCGAGTCCGGGGCGAGCACCTCCGTGAGCCGGGGCAGCACCGTGCACAGGCCGGCCTCCTGGCCCGCGAGCCTCTCCCTCAGGAGCGCGCCCAGCGCGGGCTCCTCGCGCGCGGCGGCGGCGATGCCCTCCGCCACGCCCGCGAAGAGCTGGAAGGGGCGCTGCGCGGCCTGGTCCTGCGCCTGCCCGTGCAGCACCCACGCGCGCTGTCCCGCGGCCCGGGCGGAGAACTCCTCCAGCAGCCGGCTCTTGCCGCCGCCGGACTCGCCCTCCACCACCACGGCGCGCGAGCCGTCCTCGCGCGCGTGCTCGAGCTCGCGCTCCAGCGTCAACAGCTCCTCGCGGCGGCCCACGAAGGACGGCTCGGTGAGGCTCTGGCGGTGGTCGTGCGCGCCGGTGACGAGCGCGGGCTCCGCCTCACCCCGGGACAGCGCGGCCTCCAGCGCGTTCAGGTCCGCGAGCGCGGCGTCCGCGGACTGGTAGCGGTCGCGCGGATCCGTCTGGCTCAGCCGCACGATGAGCTCCTCCATCGCCAGCGGCACCTCCACGCCCACGGGCCTCAGGCGCGGGTGCGCGGTGAGGTGCAGGCGCAGCACCTCGCCCACCGTCGCGCCCTCCAGGGCAGGGCGGCCGGACAGCGCCTCGAAGAGCACCAGGCCCACCGCGTACAGGTCCGACGGCGCCTCCACCGGCCGGTTGATGAGCCCCGCCTGCTCCGGGGACATGTAGCGCGCGGTGCCCACGGGCAGGTCGCGCAGGGACGGATCCAACCGCTCGCTGCGAGACAGGCCGAAGTCGGTGAGCCACGCGGCGGACAGCGGGAAGTCGCGCACCAGGATGTTGGAGGGCTTCAAGTCGCGGTGGAGGACGCCCTCGCGGTGCGCCGCCGCGAGCGCATTGAGCAGGCGCTGGCCCAGGACGATGGCTTCCGGCAGGGACAGCGGGCCGCGCCGCAGGCGCTCCGCCAACGTCTCGCCATCCACCCACGCGGTGACCAAGTAGAGCAGCTCGTCGGAGGTGCCCATGTGCCGTACGGGCACCAGCGCGGGGCTGTGCAGCCGCGACAGCACCTCCGCCTCGTGCTCCAGCCGGTGGCGGGACGTGGGGACGAAGGCGGACAGGGCGGTGACCTTCACGAGCACGCGCTCGTGCGTGAGCAGGTCCAACCCCTGCCAGGTGGAGATGCCCCGGCCCGCCTTCACCCGCTGGCGCAGCTCGTAGCGGTTGCCCAGCCGCTGGCCCGGGTGTGGCTCCCTGGGGGTGTCGCCGGCCTGTTGGAAGCCTTGCGCCATTCAATGCCCTCGCGAGCCCCCAAACCGCGCCGCCCCGGCGGCGTGGTCGGCCGGATGTCCCTCTTCCACAAGTTGGGTTTCCGCCCGGGTCCCTGCCAGGGGGGAGCGGCCCGCGCCGTGCGCGAGTTGCTCGGGATTTGAACAGTCGGCACGCTCCCGCTTCCCGCCCCTGTCCCCTGGTGCCCCCTGTCCGTTCGTGGAGCAGGCGGCCCGACAGGCGAACACGTGGGTTTCCACGACGCCCTGGCGTGTGGAGGCCCGGGCATCGTCCTTCAGCCGACAGCCACGCGAATGCGAGCGGCCAGCAATGTTGCTGGTGGGAGGAAGGATGCCGCGCCGCGTTCAACGGGCGTGCTTGACTCGCCTGGTTGCCCGGCGGAAAAGCCCGTCGGGTCAGGCGGCCTCCCCCTTCCTCCCCACAGGCCGCCGAGGAGCGCGAAATTGAAGCTCGCGACGCTCAAGGACGGAACTCGCGACGGGCGGCTCGTCGTCGTCAAGCGGGACAACTCCGCCTACGCGCTGGCCACCAACGTGGCCCTCACGCTTCAAGCGGCCCTGGATGACTGGGACGCGAAGGAGCCGCAGCTGCGCGCGCTGGCGCAGCAGCTGGAAGCCGGCGCGGTGCAGAGCCGCCCGCTGGACGTGAAGGCGCTCCACGCGCCCCTGCCGCGCGCCTACGAATGGGTGGACGGCAGCGCGTACATCAACCACGTGATGCTGGTGCGCAAGGCGCGCAACGCGGAGCCGCCGGCCACGCTGCGCACGGATCCGCTGGTGTACCAGGGCGGCTCCGGCGACTTTCTCGCGCCCACGCAGGCCATCCCGCTGCGCGACGAGGCGTGGGGCCTGGACTTCGAGAGCGAGGTCTGCGTCGTGCTGGGCGACACGCCCATGGGCACGAAGGCCGAGGACGCGGACAAGCACATCAAGCTGGTGATGATCGCCAACGACGTGTCCCTGCGGAACCTCATCCCGGAGGAGCTGGCCAAGGGCTTCGGCTTCTTCCAGAGCAAGCCCGCCACCGCGTTCGGCCCCTTCGCGCTGACGCCGGACGAGCTGGGCGCGGCGTGGATGGACGGCCGCGTGCACCTGCGCATGCGCAGCACGCTCAACGGCCAGCTCGTGGGCGACGCGGACGCGGGCCCGGAGATGCACTTCTCCTTCCGCGACCTCATCCAGCACCTGACGCGCACGCGCGCCTTCACCGCGGGCACCATCCTGGGCAGCGGCACGGTGTCCAACGAGGACCGCGCTCGCGGCATCTCGTGCCTCGCCGAGCGCCGGATGATTGAGACCATCGACGAGGGGAAGCCGAAGACGTCCTTCATGAAGCCCGGGGACACCATCGAAATCGAGATGCTGGATGGCGAGGGGCACAGCCTCTTCGGCCGCATCTCCCAGACGGTGGTGAAGGCGCCATGAAGAACCTGAAGCTGCACGGCTACTGGCGCTCCTCCGCGTCCTGGCGCGCGCGCATCGCGCTGAACTGGAAGGGGCTCCCCTTCGAGTACCTGGCGGTGCACCTGCTCAAGGACGGCGGCCAGCAGTTCTCAGCGGACTACCGCGCGGTGAATCCCATGGCCCGCGTGCCCACGCTGGAGTGGACGGAAGCGGACGGGCAGGCGCGCAAGCTGTCCGAGTCCATGGCCATCCTGGAATACCTGGAGGAGCGCGTGCCCTCGCCCGCCCTCCTGCCTGGCGACGCGTACCTCCGCGCGAAGGCGCGCATGCTGGCGGAGATGGTGAACGCCGGCATGCAGCCGTTGCAGAACACCTCGGTAACGCTGCGCATCAAGAATGAGCTGAAGGCGGACGAGAAGGCCTGGGCGGCGCACTGGAACGCGCACGGGCTGACGGCGCTGGAGGCGGCGGTGCAGGCGACGGCGGGGCGTTATTGTGTGGGGGACGGAGTGTCGTTCGCGGACGTGCTGTTGGTTCCGCAGCTCTACGGGGCCCGCCGGTTCGGTGTAGACCTGAAGCCCTATCCCACGCTGCTGCGCATCGAGGCGGCGTGCAACGAACTCCCCGCCTTCCAGGCGGCGCAGCCGGACCGGCAGCCCGACGCTCAGCCGGCGTAGTCACGAATCATCTTCTTCATCACCACGAGGAGTCAGCGACATGGCCAAGCAGGAATCGCTGGGCATCAAGGCCCTGGAGAGCATCCACTGGTACGTGCATGACCTGGAGCGCAGCCGCCAGTTCTACACGAAGGGGTTGGACTTCGCGGAGGTGGCGGTGTCCGGTCCGGAGCTGGACGCGCACGGCAAGCAGAAGTCCGCGCTGTTCCAGGCGGGTGAGATTGCCCTCGTCGTGAGCCAGCCCGTGGGCGAGGGCGGCCGCGCGTGGCGCTACCTGCGCAAGCACCCGGACGGCGTGGGCACGCTGAACTTTGAAGTGGAGGACGTGGAGAAGGCGTTCAAGCTGCTGGAGCAGCGCGGCGCCACGTTCATCACGGAAATCCAGCGCTTCACGGACGACGCGGGCGGAAAGCTGTCGTTCTTCTCCATCACGACGCCGTTCGGCGACACCACGTTCCGCTTCCTGCAGCGGGACAACTACAAGTCCATCTACCCGGGCTTCAAGGTGCACGCGAAGCCCCTGGGCGGCCAGAACAAGTACGGCTTCGACAAGTTGGACCACGTCACGTCGAACTTCCAGACGATGAAGCCCATGCTCCTGTGGATGGAGCACGTGATGGGCTTCGAGAAGTTCTGGCACATCGAGTTCCACACCGAGGACGTGGCGTCGCAGCAGAAGCGCGACCACGGCAGCGGCCTGAAGTCGGAAGTGATGTGGGATCCGAAGAGCGGCGTGAAGTTCGCGAACAACGAGCCCAAGTTCCCGTTCTTCAAGGCCAGCCAGATCAACATCTTCAACGAGGACCACCGCGGTGACGGCGTGCAGCACCTGGCCATCACGGTGAAGGACATCCTGTCCTCCGTGAAGGACATGCGGCAGAACGCGGGCATCCAGTTCATGCCGACGCCGGGCTCGTATTACGACGCGCTGCCGGAGCGCATCCAGAACATGGGCATCAAGAAGATCGACGAGGACATCAACGTCCTGCGCGACCTGGAGGTGCTCATCGACGGTGACAAGGAGCGCAGCTACATGCTCCAGATCTTCATGAAGGACGCGGCGAGCCTCTACAAGCAGGCGGACGCGGGCCCGTTCTTCTACGAAATCATCCAGCGCAAGGGCGACCAGGGCTTCGGCGGCGGCAACTTCCGCGCCCTGTTCGAGAGCATCGAGCGCGCGCAGAAGGCCGAAGGGCGCGTCTAGCTTCGCGAGTGACCCGGCCGCGGAGCATCGCGGCCGGGCTACCGCTCCGGTGGGCTAGGGGTCGTACGGCTCGCACACCTGCAGCTCCGTGATCCACTCCCGGAACGGGGTCCGGATGCCGCTCCGGCCCACCTGCCGATTGCAGACCAGGCAGATCTCCCTGCCCACCTGCGTCGTATAGGTGGCATCGCTGTAGTATTTGACGTGGAAGGTGGCCGCGCAGAGGTCCAGCGCATCCTCACGCGTCGAAAGTGGGATCTCCTCTCCCACGTCCGCGTCCGCTTCGACACCGCCGCAGCCCGCCAGCAGTCCCAACGACAGAAGTCCGCCGATGATGCACTTTCGCATTGTCCGCCCCGGTTGGAGTTGGCCCGTCTTTCAGGGATTGAAAGTCTATCATGGTTGAGTGAGATGAGGCGGGCTGCCAGGGTGGCATGCATCGCCTATCTTCACTCCATGCGAATGCTCATGGGGCTGTTTCTGGCGGGCGCGCTGGGGTGGGGTTGCCAGTCCGCCGACTATGGTGTGCAAGCGAAGGCGCCGCTGGACTGCAAAGCGACCTACGTCGCTTGTGGTTGTGGCTGCTGCGGCGGAGTGGAGCCGGAGGTGCAGTGTCTGTCCTGCGCGAACAAGGACGACCTCCAGGCCCTCATCCAGAAGGACCAGGCGGCCCAGAAGGACCCGCAGTGCGCCGTCATGGGCTGCTCCACCGGGACGAAGTACGTGTACTGTGACGCGAATCCCCAATGACCCTCATTGAACCCGTCATGCTCGTGGGGGCCGCCATTGGAGGCGTGGTGGGGGTGGTGTGGGGCTTCGGGTCGGGAATCGGCTGGGCGGTGGCGGGACTCGTCGGAGGCGTCGTGCTGGGCCCCATCCTCTTGCTGCTGCTGCTGTTCGTCCTGGCGATGTTGATGACGCTGGTCACGAAAGGACCGCGCGCGGTGCTGCGCGACCTGCGGGGGATGTTTCCCCGGGAGCGAGCCTGATGCACGGTTGTTGCAGAGCGACTCCCCCATGACCCTGATTGAACTGACTGTCCTCCTGGGAGCCTTCTTGGGCGGCGTGACCGGCGCGGTCTGGGGCTTCGGCTTCGGACTCGGCTGGGCGGCGGCGGGCCTGGTCGGAGGAATCGTGCTGGGGCCCATCGCGCTGGCGCTCCTGTTCGCCCTGATGCTGTTGATCGTGGAAGTGCCGCTCGCGCTGCTGCGTGGCCTGTGGGGAAGGCGTCCCCCTGAGCGCCCCTGAACCCGCTTCGTCTGTGGACCTGGGGACGCGGGTGCAGATGGAACTCAATGTCGCGTTACGGCGGCCGGATGGCGACATTCTGTCTGCTGCGCCTCCTGCTCCACTCCGCCACAGCCCGCGAAGAAGCCCACCGACAGCAATGCCGCGATGAAGAAGAATTGAACGTCCGGGGCCCCACCTGCCTTGGCTCGTGGAAGAGAGGGATTCAAGCCCCGCTCAGTTCTCGTAGATCTCCACCTCGTTGATCCGCACGTAGCCCGGCTGCAGGGCGGACCCGAGCTTCCCGAGCACCCGCAGCTTCGACGTGGTGGTGGGGGTCAGGGTGTAATGGGAGCGCCACCACTGGCTGTTTCCATGGACCTCGTGGAGGTCCTCCCAGGTGTTCCCGTTCCAGATCTGGATGCTGTAGGTCTGGGGTGCGCCGTCTTCGCTCATGAAGAGTTCGACGTGCCGGAAGGTGCGGGGGCCACCGAAATCCAGCTCCACCCACTGCGGGAGCGCGGCGCCCCAGGCATTCGTCCAGCTCGTGTCACCGCCAATCAGCGTACTGAAATTGCCGTCGTTGACCTTGGACGCGGAATAGCAGCCGAGCGCGCAAAAGGAAGAAGACGCCGAGGCCTTCGCGGAGAGCGCCAGATTCTCATGGTTGTTGTAGACCTCGAGCTCGTTCACGCGCACATATCCCGGCTGTGTGGTGGAACCCAGCCGGCCCAGCAGCCGCACGCGGCTGGCGACCACAGGCTCGAAGGTTTGGATTCTCTCCACCTGCGTATTGCCCGTGACGTTGTTCACCGCCACCCAGGCGGAGCCAGTCCAGACTTCGATCGAATAGGCCTGCGGGACACCGTCGCTGCTGAAGACGGCGTTGACCTGGTTGATGACGTGAGGCTTACCGAGATCCACCTGGACCCATTGGGGGAGTGCCGCGCCATTGGCGTTGGTCCAGCCATGGAGGCCATTGAGCGTGCTGTCGCGGGATGCGTCGTTGACCCGGTTGGGTGAGTAGCAATGCTCGCTGGTGCCGACGCAATAGGTGGATGACGCCGAGGCGTTGCCCATCAGGGCCAGGTTCAGATTCCCACGACCATAGAGCGCCCGGATGCCAATCCGGTCGCGCTGCGTGAGGTGCAGATCCACCGTATTCGTGCCCGCGCACTGCGGGTAGTGCATCACCGAGTCCGGGTCATAGTGCGTGAGAGTTCGCCAGTTGCTGTCCTCATGGCAAACGCCGCTGTCAGGTCGCGTGTGCTCATGCCGCAAGCCCAACGTGTGTCCCAGTTCATGGCGGAGGACCCCCTCCAACGTATAGGGCGGAATGCTCCCGAAGGCGCTGGCGTCGATGAGGACGTTGCGGTTCGCGCGGACGTCGTCAGGGAAGAAGGCTCGCGCCAGATAGTCCTGGCCCGAGACAGGGCTGACGTCGAAGACGACGTTGGGATTGCTCGCGCCGCAGTTGCTGTCCTCGGCCTGGACGTGGATGAAGTCGACGTTGGCCGCGCTTTCCCAGGCATTCGCCGCGCGTGACATGGCCTCGACGACCCTGGCATACCGCGAGCCGAAGCCCGTGCTCACGCAGTACCGGAGGTCGAGCTTCTGGGCGTTGCTCCATGTCGCCGTCACTCCGTTCACGGTACGGACGATGAGCGCGCCGGGCTTCGAGAGGCCGTCGTAGTACTCCCGCAGTTCATCGAGGTCCGACATCGGCATGTCACCGTCGACGATGTAGATGCCGGTCTCCGGTTCGCGATACGTGCGCCTCTCGAACTCCTCGAAGCTGAGCCGTTGGGTGCTGACAGGCTCCTCGTCAGAGGCCTCTGGCGCCACTCCGGCGCCGCATCCCGCCGACCCCAGGAGGGCCATGAGCCGCAAGGCATGACAAACCCAGACGTTTCGCTTCAGGGTCATTCTTTTCATGTGCGTGAGCTCCAGCCAATGCCTTGGGCAGACATGGCGTTTCCAGGCCCGAGGGAGCGAGGAATTGGCTCACGGAACGTATGGGAACCTGCTGGGAGCCGGCATCACCCATAGGGGTGACGCTGCCCGCGAGCTGTGCGGGCAATCAGTCTACGAGGCCGTGAAGGGCAGGGCGGCCACCGTGACGGTGACCGCGCCTTCGCCCCGCGTCAGCTCCGTGCCGGACGCCACGTCCTTCTCACCCAGCAGCAGCCCCGCCAGCGCGTCCCGGTTCTTGAACATGATGAAGGCGCCCATCACGACGAGGAAGAGGGAGAAGGCCCGCTTGAGGGCCGCCTGCGAGACGTAGTGGGTGGCCCAGGTGCCGACGAGGATGCCCGCCACGGCGATGGCCGTGAAGATGCCCAGGGAGAGCCAGGGCACCTGGACGTGGCCGAGGTAGCCGGCGAAGCCCACGAAGGAGTTGAGGGCGATGACGAGCAGGCTCGTGCCCACCGCCTGCTTCATCGGGAGGCCCACCAGGAGCACCAGCGCCGGGACGATGAGGAAACCGCCGCCCACCCCGACCAGCCCCGTGAGCCCACCCACGCCGAGCGCGGCCAGAGCCATGACGGGGAAGGATGCCTTGCGGGGCTCGGGCACGGGCGCGGACTCCTGGCGCGCGGCGAGCGCGGCCTCCTTGCGGCCGTTGCGGAACATGAAGAAGGCGGCCACGAGCATCACCGTGGCGAAGAGCAGCAGCTGCACGGCGCCCGAGACGAAGACGGACAGGCGCGCCCCCGCGTAGGTGCCCACCATGGCCACCGCCCCGAAGACGAAGGCCGCCCGGAGCCGCACGTTGCCCTTGCGCCAGTGGCCCGCCGCTCCGAAGAGGCTGGTGACGCCCACCACGGCCAGCCCCATGGCGATGGACTCCTTGGCCCCGAAGCCCAGGACGTACACGAGGATGGGGACGGTGATGATGGAGCCGCCGCCGCCGAGCAGGCCGAGCGACAGGCCGATGAGGGCCGCGAGCGAGAAGCCGAGGATGGGCATGGGGTCCGTTTCCGCTAGCCCTGGGGCGCGCGGGGTTCGCGCACGGCGAGCATCCCGCCCGCCAGGTTGTAGAGGTGCTTGAAGCCACGCTGGGCGAGCGCCTGCGCCGCCTTCGCGGAGCGCCCACCCGAGCGGCAGATGAGCAGCAGCGGTTGTTCCCGCGGCCACGACGCGGCCGCCGCCTCCAGCGTGCCCAGCGGGACGAGCTCCGCTCCGGGAAGGTGGCTCAAGGGTCCCGTGAACTCGTCCGGCTCACGCACGTCGATGCGCCGCACCTCGGAGCCGAGCGTGTCGAGCTGCGAGGGCGTGAGGTCCTGATAGGGGTGATGGGGTGTCATGGCTTGCTCCTGTTGGGAAGGGCAGGGGACTTCAGGCCCCCCGCGGAGAAGGCGCCGTGTGCCCACAGGCGCGGTTGGCTGGGACGGCGACGTCGATCTTCCTGGGCTTGGGCAGGTGGAGGTTGTTCATCACCTCGATGAACTCCTCCCGGCTCCTGCCCGCGACGCGCGGGTTGTGTCGCTTCTCCTCGCCGATGCTCGTCACCAGGTGACCGTGGTAGTCGTGCGCGGGGTAGACGAGCGTTTCATCCGGCAGGCGGAAGAGGACGCGGGTGAGGCTGTCGTAGAGCTGGCTCGCGTTCCCGTTCTGGAAGTCGGTGCGGCCGTTGCCGCGCACGAGCAGTGCGTCCCCGGTGAAGACGCGGTCGCCCAGCAGGTAGCTGACGCTGTCGTCCGTGTGCCCCGGGGTGGCGAGCACCTGGAAGACGCGCTGCCCGACGCGCACCTCGTCTCCGTGGCCCACCTGGACGTTGGCGCAGGCGGCTCCTCCCTTGCTCCCCACCACCGTGGCCTGCGTGCGCTCGCGCAGCACGCCGGACGCGGTGACGTGGTCCGCGTGCACGTGGGTATCAAAGACGTGGGTGAGGGTGAGGCCCAGCTCGCCCACCAGTTTCAGATCCCGGTCGACCTGCTCGATGACAGGGTCGATGAGGACGGCCTGCCGCGTGGTCTCGTCGCCGAGGAGATAGGTGTAGGTCGAGGACTCTGCGTCGAAAAGCTGGCGGAAAATCATGTCGAAGCCTCCTGTCCTTGAGAGCCAGGGGGCGGACAAAAGGATTCAGGGCCTTCCCCTGGCGGAATCCTCCGCCTCCGAATCTGGCTCTTACAGGACATGATTTCCTCCCTCCTCCCTCCCCTCCTGGGTGGGGCGCTCATCGGCCTGAGTGCCTCCTTGCTCCTGTTGGCCAATGGCCGGGTTGCCGGCATCAGCGGCGTGGTGGGCTCGCTGCTGGCCCCCGTGCGCGGGGATGTCGCCTGGCGCGTGCTCTTCCTCGCCGGACTGCTCACCGGGGGCCTGCTGCTGGCGTGGCTGCGCCCTGGCTCCTTCCCGGCCCCCACGTCCTTGAGCGCGGGCGGCGCCTTGCTGCTGGTGGGGGCCGGACTGCTGGTGGGGTTCGGCTCGCGGCTGGGCAACGGCTGCACCAGCGGGCACGGCGTCTGCGGCATCAGCCGCGGCTCGGCCCGCTCCATCGCGGCCACGCTCACCTTCATGGCCACCGGCGTCCTCACCGTCTTCCTGATTCGCCACGTCCTCTAGGGAAAGCCCTCCATGCGTTCAAACATCAGTGCGTTTCTCAGCGGCCTCCTCTTCGCTATCGGCCTGGGCATCAGCGGCATGACGGACCCGGCCAACGTCCTCGGCTTCCTCGACCTCGCGGGGGATTGGGATTACCGGCTCGCGTTCGTGATGGGCGGCGCCATCGCCGTGCACGCGGCGCTGCGGCCCTTCATCCACAAGCGCGAGCGGCCCCTGTTCGCCGCGACGTTCCCCTCCTTCTCCGCCAGCGGGGTGGACCGCAGGCTCCTCGTGGGCGCGGGCCTCTTCGGCGTGGGCTGGGGGCTCGGCGGCTACTGCCCCGGCCCCGCGCTCGCCTCGCTCGCCACCGGTGCGACGCAGTTGCTCGTCTTCGTGCCCGCCATGTTCGCTGGCATGGCCCTCGCGCAGGTGCCGCGGGCGCGACGGAGCGCGAGCGCGGGCACTCCGGTCCCGGGCGCATCGCCCACTCCGTAGCCCCTCGGGAACTTTTCGCGGCCGCCACCGTGTCCTGGAGGAACGTGAGCAGCCGGTCCTTTATTGAACGTGCCCTGGAGCACCTGCCAGCCCTGCGACGGGTGGGCCGCCGCCTGACGGGCAGCACCGCCGAGGCGGATGACCTGGTGCAGGAGACGGTGGCGCGCGCGCTGGAGCGGCACGACGAGCTGCGCGACCCGGAGCGGCTCAAGGGATGGCTGCTCGCCGTCCAGCGCGCCGTCTTTCTCAACTCCCGGCGGGGCCTGCGCCCCCGGCTGGAGGTGCTGGAGGGCGGTCTGGGGAAGGATGCCGCTCCCGAGCCTTCCGCGGACCTGGAGGCGGAGCTGCACGCCCACACGCTCAGCTCGGGCATGAAGGCGGCGCTGGAGTCGCTGGCCCCCGAGTGGCGGGATGCGCTGTGGCTGCGCGAAGTCGAAGAGCTGAGTTACGAGGAGATCGCCCAGGTCCAGGGCTGTCCAGTGGGCACCGTGCGCTCGCGCCTCGCGCGGGCCCGGGGGGCGATGCTCGACCTCCTGGAGAAGGAGAAGTCACATGGAAGCCTGTAGCCCGGCGTGGCAGGAACGTCTCTCCGCGTGGTTCGATGGGGAGGGCCCGGCGCACGAGCGGCAGGCCGTGGAGCAGCACCTGGCCCGGTGCGTGGGCTGTGCCCGGGAGGCGGCCCGCTATGCCCCGCTGCGCGAGGCGCTGAAGGCCCAGGCCGCCACGGAGAATCACGTGCCGCTCGAGCTGAGGGCGCGTGTCTCCCGCCTGGCTCCGCGCTCCCGCCCCGCCTTCCGGCGGCGGTGGACGGTGGGCCTGGCCGCGGCGGTCGCGTCCGTGGGCATCCTCTGGACGTCGTGGCCCGGTGGCATGAACGACGCGCTGGCGATGGACCTCGAGCGGCACCACCTCAAGGCCTTCTCGCGCGCCACTCCCTGCGAGTTCGAGTCCTCGGATCCGGCCGCGGTGAAGGCCTGGGTGGCGCGGGAGGTGGGCTACGCGGTGGACGTACCGGTGGTACCCGGCGCGACGCTGCTGGGGGCCCGCCGCTGCCGGCTGCATGGACAGCTCTCCGCCTCGCTGCTGTACCGGCACGAGGGGGGCACGGCGATGACGCTCTTCCTGCCGCCGCCGGGCTCCCCCGCGGCGCGGGAGGCGGCGAGCTTCGCCGGAGAAGGGACGCGCTGCACGCAGGGCCCCATCGGCGAGCGCATCTGCGTGGCGCCGCGCAGGGGCGGGCAGGCCGCGCTCGCCGTCTCCGAGCTGGAGCAGCCGGTGCTCGCCGACGCCTTGGCCCGTCTGGCGCCTTGAGGTCACGAGGCCGAGAGCTTTCGAGCTTCCCGGCCGTGTCCTCGGGGCATGCGTCCCGGTCTCTCCGGCAGCTTCCTCGAGGGCATGCTGACGTTCCACCCCGCTGTACCCCGTTCCCCTGGGCCCAGCGGGCCTCTGGGCCCGGTTGGAGCCGCTCCATGAAGTCCGTTCTCGTCGTCGCTGCCCTGTTCGCCGGTCCGTTCCTCGTCTCCTGTGCGCACCAGCGCTCCACCGGGGCCGAGGCCCACCAGCGGGTGGAGGCGGGCGCCACGCTGGTGGATGTCCGCACGCCGGAGGAGTTCGCCGCCGGGCACCTTCCCGGGGCGGTGAACATCCCCGTGGATGAGCTGCCCCAGCGGCTCGCCGAGCTCGGCTCGCCGGAGAAGCCCCTCGTCCTCTACTGCCGCAGTGGCGCGCGCAGCAGCCGCGCCGAACTCCTCCTGAAGGAGCGTGGATTCCAGGACGTCTTCAACCTGGGCCCCATGTCGGCCTGGGAGTGAGGGGAGGGGCGCGGCCGGGGTGCCGGCGCGCCGCGGGAACTTCGCGCGGCACACCTCGTGTCCCCTCCGCAGTCTCTCTTCTTCAAGGTGCTTCATGACGATGATGCCTCTGCTTTCCCTGCTCGGCGCGCTGTTCTCGCTGGGCGGCCTGGGCTCCGGCTGTGCCCTGACGCGGCCGGGAGCCATCACCCCACCGGCCGACAGCGTTTCGTCCCAGCGCAAGCAGCTCACCGTCCTCTACGTGGCGGATCTGCACGCGCAGCTGCGCGCCCACCCCGAGCTGTTCTGGCACGAAGGGAAGGAGCGCATCGAAGAGGCCGGCGGCTTCGCTCGCGTGGCCGCCGCCATCCAGCGGATCCGCGCGGAGCGCGGCGGTGACGTGCTGGTGCTCGATGCCGGTGACACGATTCAGGGCTCGGGCGCGGCGGCGCTCACCGAGGGCGAAGCACTCATCGCGCCGCTCAACGCGCTCGGGCTGGACGGCGCGGTGCCCGGCAACTGGGAGGTGGTGTACGGCCCCAGGGTGCTGCGCCAGCGCGCCCGTGAGCTGAAGCATCCGCTCGTCGCCGCCAACCTGCGCGATGCGGCCAGCGGTGAGCGCCTCTTTCCGCCGTACTTCATGAAGGAGGTGGGCGGGGTGAAGGTGGCCGTCGTCGGCTTCACGGATCCGGATGTCCCGCGCCGCCAGCCTCCCGGCTACAGCCAGGGCCTGCGCTACGACGGCCCGGAGGAACTGCCGGCGCTCGTGCGCGAGGTGCGCGAGCGTGAAGGCGCCCAGGTGGTGCTGCTGATGACGCACGTGGGGCTCGCCAAGGCGGTGGGACTCGCCGCCCGCGTGCCCGGCGTGGACGTCCACCTGTCCGGCGACACGCATGAGCGCACCTATGCACCCATCGAGAAGGCCGGCAGCTGGGTGGTGGAGCCCGGCGCCTTCGGCTCCTTCCTCGGACGGTTGGACTTGTGGGTGGAGGAGGGCCGGGTGGTGGACCGCCGCTGGGAGCTCATCGAGCTGACCGCGTCGCGCTTCCCCGAGGACCCGAAGGTGGCCCGGCTGGTGGATGCCGCGCTCGCTCCGCACGAGGCGAAGCTGTCCGCGACGGTGGGCCACACCGACGTGACGCTCGCGCGCTACGCGGTGGTGGAGAACCCGCTCGACAACGTGCTGGCGGACGCCATCCGCGCCGCTGGTGGGACGCAGATAGGCCTCTCCAACGGCTTCCGCTTCGGCACGCCGCTGCTGCCCGGGCCGGTGCGCGAAGCGGACCTGTGGAACCTCTTCCCCATCGTCAACAAGTTGAAGACGGGCAAGGTGAGTGGCCGGCAGCTTCGCGCCTTCTGGGAGCAGGAGCTGGAGAACGTCTTCGCGAAGGACCCGCAGAAGCGCTTTGGCGGGTGGCTGCCGCGTCCCTCGGGGATGACGCTGCACTTCCGGGCCAACGCGCCCAGGGGCGAGCGCCTGCTGGCAATCGAAGTCGGAGGCAGGCCGGTGGAGGACGACCGCCTCTACACCGTGACGGCCTGCGAGCGTGAGGGCGATACCCCCGACATGGTGTGCCGGATTCCCGGCGTCCAGGAGCCGCACGTCCTGGACATCGATGCGCACGAGGCGGTGCGCCGCTTCCTCGCCGGCAAGCCGCGTCTGAACGACGCGCTGCAAGGGCGCGCCGTGGGCGAGGACCTCCCGCCCGTGCTGCGCACCCAGCAGGTGGAGTGAGCCCTGCTTCGTCCTGCCCCGGAGAACTGAAGCGCTCCCGATGCTCTTGCGGCAACTCGGCGTGGCCGAGGGAGCGCGGACACCTCCCGCCACGGCCTGACACGAAACCAAACCGGAGGAGCGCCAGGCCGGCGTGCGCGTCACCCGAGCCCATCCGCGCCCTCCCGGATGAAAACGAGAACACGACATGACTGCTCCTCTCGCTACACCCTCCACCCCCGTCGCACCTCCACCGGGAGGCGTCTGGCGTCGGCGTTTGCCGGGCCTGGGGCTCGCCGCGGGGTTGGCGGTGGCCAGCTACTGGCTTGCCACGCTTCCAGGCCTCAAGGTGGTAGGGCCGCTCACGGTGGCGCTGCTCATTGGAATCACGCTGCGCACGGCCCTGGGGCTGTCTGCTGTCCTGGTGGAGGGCACGCGCTACTCGGCGCGCACGGTGCTGCGGTTGGGCATCGTGCTGATGGGGGCGCGGCTCGACTTCGGGCTGGTGGCGAAGGTGGGCCCACGCGTGCTGCTGCTCGCCCTTGCCGTCATCGTCGGCGGCATCCTGGGGATCCGCTGGGTGACGAAGCGCTTCGGCGTCCCGGAGAAGCTGGGCACGCTGCTGGCCGTGGGCACCTCCATCTGCGGCGCCAGCGCAGTGGTGGCCGCCAGCTCCGTCACCCGCGCCGACGAGGAGGACACCACGCTGGCGGTAGGCCTGTGTGGAATCCTCGGCACGGTGGGCGTGCTCTTCTATGTCTTCGTGGGGCCGCTGCTGGGGCTGAGCACCGCGCAGCTCGCCATCCTCTCGGGCGCCACGCTGCACGAGGTGGCGCAGGTGATGGCCGCGGCCTTCACCTGGGGCACCTCCGCGGGTGACCTGGGAACGCTGGTGAAGCTCACCCGCGTGGTGCTGCTGGCCCCCGCGCTGGTGGTGCTGGGGCTCGCCTCCGGCGCGGGCGGGAAGGTGCGCTACTCGCTGAAGGAGCCGCCCATTCCCTGGTTCGTCATCGGCTTCCTCGCCGTGGGCGTGCTGGGCTCGGTGGGCGTGCTGCCCACGGCCGCCAAGGCCGGGCTCTCCACCGCCAGCGTCTTCCTCATGGTGATGGCCATGGCGGCCATGGGGTTGGGCACCCACCTGAGCATGGTCCGCCGCGCGGGCATGCGCGTCGTCTACGCGGGCCTCGCCGGCTTCGCGGCTCTGGCGCTGTCCGCCTGGGGCCTCATCCAGTTGCTGTCCATCCAGTAATCCTCGGCCTGATTCGGAGCTCCTCGAATGAATCGCTTCCTGTTGCTGCTCGTCACCGCGCTCGTCACCGCTCCACTGGCCACGCTCGCCGCGCCGCCGTCCCAGTCTTCCCAGGCCACCGAGAAGAAGGCCCCCGCGCGCCAGGGCAAGCTCGTCTTCGTCTCCACCACGGGCCTGGAGGACATCGGCACCCTCTCCAGCTCCTTCCGGCACGCGAAGACGGCCAAGGAGTCCGGCTACCTTTCGGACGTGGTGTGGCTCACCTACGGCCGCGCGGTGGTGGCGTTGGACCCGACGGTCAAGGCCGTGCCGGAGTCGGTCCGCAAGGAGGCCCAGGCCGCGAAGGCCGCGGGCGTCCGGCTGGTGGCCTGCGGCCACGCGCTCGCGAAGTTCGGCATCGACCCCAAGAAGCTCCAGCTGGAGGCGGAGGTGGTGGACAACGGCGTCGCGGAGCTGTCACGCCTGGTGGCCGAGGGCTATCAGGTCATCCGCTACTGATTCGAGCGCCTCAGCCGTCCCATGCCGGGTCGCTCGCACCCATGAGGCGGCTCTTGCGTGACCCTTCAGCACCGGCGCCAGATTCCCGCTATGCATCCTCATGAGGATGGCCCGGGTGGCATCCTGGCGACCGGGCGCTCTGCGTCTCGGGCGTGACGGAGACATGTGGAGGAGGCGACCGGGTGATGTCGACGCGAACCGATGAGCAGCTGATGGAGGCCGCGCGCGCTGGCGACGACAAGGCGCTGGATGAGGTCCTCGCCCGCCACGAGAAGCAGGTGTACCGCTTTGGCCTGCGCATGTGCGGCTCGGAGGAGGACGCGAAGGAGGTGCTCCAGGAGACGCTGCTCGCGGCCTTCCAGGGCATCCACTCGTTCCGGGGCGACGCGGAGCTGTCCACGTGGCTGTATCAGGTGGCCCGCACGCACTGCCTCCGCCTGCGCCGCAAGCGCGCCGGAGCACCCGAGGAGTTCCAGCCCCTCGACTCTCCCGCGGCCACCCACGTCGCCGCGGAGGCTGCCACCCCGGACGTGGTGTCCCATGCGCGGCAGATGGGGGAGGTGTTGCAGGCGGCCATCCTCGCGCTGCCGGAAGCCCACCGGGAGGTGCTCATCCTCCGGGACGTGGAGGGCCTGCCGGCGGAGGAGGCGGCGAAGGTGGTGGGCATCGAGGTGCGGGCGCTCAAGAGCCGGCTGCACCGCGCGCGGCTCCAGCTGCGCGAACACCTCTCCACGCTGATGGGGGAGGGCTCCGAGGAGCAGGCCCCGGCGTGCCCGGAGCTGGCGCGGGAGCTCTCCGGGTTCGCCGCGCAGGAGGTGGACCAGGCCACCTGCGTGCGTCTGGAGGACCATCTGTCGCGCTGCCCGCGCTGTACCGAGGCGTGCGACTCGCTCAAGCGCACGGTGTCCCTGTGCCGGCGCATTCCAGGGGATGCGGTGCCCGCGCCCGTGCGCGCGGCGGTGCGCCAGGCGTTGTCTCAGGCTACGAGGCCGTGAAGGGCAGGGCGGCCACCGTGACGGTGCCCGCGCCTTCGCCCAACGTCAGCTCCGTGCCCGGCTCCAGCGAGTCACGGTGCACGTAGCCCAGCGCCACCCGCTGACCCTTCACCGGGGACGTCACCACGCTCGTGACCCAGCCCACCTTCTTCTCCCCGCGGCGCAGCTCCGTGCCGGGCGCCACGTCCTTCTCACCCAGCAGCAGCCCCGCCAGCTTGCGCTTCATGTGCCCGCGGAAGGTGGCCCGGGCGATGACCTCCTGCCCGATGTAGCAACCCTTGTTGTAGGAGATGGCGTTGGTGAGGTTCGCCTCCAGCGGGATGGTGGTGTCCACCATGTCCTGCCCGTAGCGCGGCACCCCCGCCTCCACCCGCACCCGCTCCAGCGCGTCGAACCCCAGCGGCTTCAGCCCGTGCGCCCCGCCCGCCTGGACCAGCGCCGCCCACACCGCCTCCAGCCCCGCGCGAGGCACCAGCACGTCCACGCCGGACAGCCCGCCCGGCAGCGCCGTCCCCAGGAGCAACACCTCCTGGCCAGCGAGGGTGGCCTTGCGGCTGGACAGGGGCGCCGGAAGCTCCGAGGGGCCGCCCGGGACGGCGGCCAGCACCTGGGCCGTCCGGGGGCCGAGCAGCTTGAGCCAGCCCCATTCCGGGGTGCCGTCGTGCAGCTCCGCGTCCTCGGAGATGAGGTATTTGTCCAGGAACTCCCGCACCTTGGCGCCCAGGCCGGGCTCCAGGTCCAGCAGGAGGTCGTCCTCCCGCTTGAGGATGCGTGCATCTCCCACCATGGCGCCCTTCACCGTGATGAGGGCGGCATAGGCGGCCGAGCCCACCGGGAGGTTCTTCACCTCCTGGGTCACCATGCCGTGGAGGAAGGAGGCGCGATCCTCCCCCGTTATCCGGAGGATTTCGCGGTAGGACGCATCGTGCAGTGCCACTGCGTCACGGGCCGCGCCATACTCCGCGCCCACGTCTCCATACCCGGCCACGACCTCGCGGCCGCCCACCGAAATGAAGCGGGCACCCACCTGCTCGTGAACAAAATGCAGCGTCAGCGGTTCCATGCCCGTCGCTATATAGAGGCGCAGGAGCGGATGCCACGATGGATGTGAAGCAGCTTTCGGCCTTCCAGGGCTTCTCCTTAGAGAAGCTCCAGAAGCACTCCGTCTTCCAGTCGGGTCGCTTCTTCCTCGACGTCTACTGCCTGGCCCCGGGCCAGGCGCAGAAGCCCCACCGGCATGCCACGTCCGACAAGGTGTACCTCGTGCTGGAGGGAAGCTGCCGCTTCCGCATCGGCGACGAGGAAGCGGCGCATGGCCCCGGCTCCACCCTTTTCGCCCCCGCGGGCACCGAACACGGCGTCGTCAATGACGGCCCGGACAACGCCCGCCTCCTCGTCCTGATGACCCCCCCTCCGGAGCACGCATGAGCAAGAAGGCCCCGACCCCGGCCGCCCCCGTTCCCACCCGTGGCGCACTCGCGCTGCTGGCGCTGGGACTCGTCACCAGCGGGCTCGCCGTCTATCAATGGCTGGAGTTGCTCACGGTGCGCGCGGGCGGCTCCACCGCCTGCAGCATCAGCGAGACCGTCAACTGCGCCACCGTCTGGAACTCGGACTTCGCCAGCGCCGTGCACGACACGCTGGGCATCCCCATCGCGGGCCTGGGCCTGGTGTGGGGCCTGGCCGCCGTGGGCCTCTCCGCGCTGTACCTCGCGTGGGCCAAGGCGGGCCGCGATGTGCGCCCGGCCACCAACGGCCTGCGCCTGCTGGCGCTCGCGGGCGTCGTCTCCATCATCGTCTTCGCCGCCGTCAGCGCCCAGCTGGGCGTGGTGTGCCCCACCTGCATGGGCACCTACGCGCTGGTGCTCGTCTTCACCGGCGTGGCGTGGCGCGGCCTGCCCGGCCCCCTGATGCCCCAGGCGGGCGAGTGGGGCGACACGCTCAAGTGGACCGTGGGCATCTCCGCCGTCGCCTTCGTGGCCATGCAGATGCCCGGCCGGGCCACGCCGCACGCGCCGAAGGCCGGCGCCTTCCTGCCGCCGGTGGCCTCCACGCAGGCGCCGAACACGTCCGGCTCCAACTCCCCCATGCCGCCGCCTCCGCCCGCGCCGCCCGCGACGCTGGGTGAGTTCATCGCCAGCCTGGATCCGCAGCAGCGCCAGTTCCTGTCGGATGCGCTCGCCGTGTACCGGGCGGCCACGCCGAAGCTCGCGGCCTATCCTCCGCGCGCCCTCTACGGCCCGGCGGACGCGCCGGTGAAGGTGCTGGAGTGGACCGACAGCAAGTGCCCCCACTGCAAGATGCTGGTGGAGGAGCTGGCCGCCATCAAGCAGCACGCGCCCCAGGGCATGCTGTCCGTGGAGGCGCGGCAGTTCCCGCTGGACGGCCAGTGCAACCCGGCCATCCCCAACCGTGGGCCGGACGCGCTCAGCGTGCGCTGCGCCGCGGCCCGGGCCACGGTGTGCCTGGAGGGCGCGAAGGACTTCTGGACGCTGCGCGAGAGGCTCTTCGCCGCGCAGGCCTTCCTGGACACCGACAAGGTGATGGAGATCGCCAGCTCTGGTTCCGTGGCGCGCCCGCAGCTGGAGGCGTGCATGACGGCGCCGGAGACCATCGGGAAGCTGCGCCAGGATGTCGAATACGCCATGCGCTTCAACATCCAGGGCACGCCGCTGGTGCTGGTGAACGGCCGTGAGGTGCCGCCGTTCGCGCCCCTCATCTACGCGCTGGTGCTGGCGAGCGGAAACCCCGACGCCCCCGCCTTCAGCGCCCTGCCGCCTCCGCGCTCGCGTGGCACCGGCTCCCCCGGCCACGAGGGCCACGCCCACCCGTAAGGGGACAGGAGCGCGAAGGACGCCATGGGCAAGCGCGACAAGAAGGACGAGGCCCCGCCGGCGGGGCCCTTCAACAACCCCTTCGCCGCCCTGTCCGCGCAGCGGGAAGCGCTGCCCGCCGGGCCGCCTCCGCCCCCGCCCCGGGAGAAGCCGGAGCCCAAGGGCCCCGCGCGCGCAGTGGTGCGCATGGAGCGCAAGGGCCGGGGCGGCAAGGAGGTGACGGTGGTGGAGCAGCTGGGGCTGCCCGCCGCCCAGCTGGACACCTGGCTCAAGGCGCTCAAGGGCGGCCTGGGCTGCGGTGGCGTGGTGGAGGAGGACGCGCTGGTGTTGCAGGGCGACCAGCGCGAACGGCTTCCCGCGCTCCTGGAGGCTCGGGGCGTCCTCAAGGTCACCGTCGGCTGAAAACACGAAGGGGGCCGGAGGAAATCCTCCCGCCCCCTTGGCTTTTGCAGCGGTACCGCGCCGCGCGCCGAGGACTACAGCGCGGCGATGATGGCGTCGGTGAACTCGCGCGTGGTGGCGCTGCCGCCCAGGTCGCCGGTGCGCACCTTCGACTCGCCGCCGTAGACCTTCTGGATGGCGTTGGCCATGCGCTGGGACGCCTCACGCAGGTCCAGCCACTCCAGCATCATGACCGCGGACATCATCAGCGCGGTGGGGTTCGCGATGCCCTTGCCCGCGATGTCCGGGGCGGTGCCGTGCACGGCCTCGAAGACGGCGGTGCGCTCGCCGATGTTGGCGCCCGGCACCATGCCCAGGCCGCCCACCAGGCCCGCGCACAGGTCGCTGACGATGTCGCCGTACAGGTTCTCCAGCACCATCACGTCGAAGCGGGTCGGGTCCTTCACCAGCTGCATGCAGAGGTTGTCGACGATGACCTCGTCGTACGCGACCTCCGGGAACTCGCGGCTCACCTTGCGGCAGCAGTCCAGGAAGAGGCCGTCCGACAGCTTCATGATGTTCGCCTTGTGGATGGCGGACACCTTCTTGCGGCCGTTCTTCTTGGCGTACTCGAAGGCGAAGCGGGCGATGCGCGTGGACGCCTTCTCCGTGATGACCTTGATGGCCTCCACGACGCCCGGCACCACGATGTGCTCCAGGCCCGCGTAGAGGTCCTCGGTGTTCTCACGAACGACGACCAGGTCGACGTTCTCGTAGCGCGTCTTGACGTTGGGGACGCTCTTCACCGGGCGCAGGGACGAGTACAGGTCCAGCCGCTTGCGCAGGCCCACGTTCGCGGAGGGCAGGCCGCCACCCACGACGGTGCCGGTGGGGCCCTTGAGCGCCACGCCGCTGCGGAGCACGGCCTCCACCGTCTCGTGGGGCAGGTTGGTGCCGAACTTGGCCACCACCTCCGTGCCCGCGTCCTTGAACTCGAACTCCAAGGGGACCTTGAGGGCTTCCAGGACGCGGATGGTGGCCGCCGAAACCTCGGGACCGATGCCGTCGCCGTTGATGACCGTCACAATGCGCGTGTTCGCCATGGGGGCGGTTCACACCACAAATCCGGGAGGGCCGGAAGGGCGAAAGCACCCGGGATTCACCCCTGGGCATGGCCCCCATCAGCCCGGGTGGTCCGTCCGGCCGCCCGGCAGGGGGACATGGGGGACCCGCCCGGGGCGTGACGGCGGGGGGCCGGCCCCCGCGGAGGGTGCGCCCAACGCATGTGTCGAACGTGTATCGCGCCCCCAAGCCCAGGCGTCTGTCGTTGCCTTCGGGGCAACGGCTGAACTTGCCGTTTGTGGTCTGCGCGTCCTCACGGCGCCAGGCGCTCCCTCGACGTCCCCTCTGAGGCGCGGGGTGAAGAGGCCCGGCACGCATCGTGCTCATGGGCTGCGGCGTCCGGGCCCTGCTGGCCCGTGCGTTCCCCGAGATGAGGCTTTCATGAGTTCGCGCAGAACCCCTGTCCGGCTGCCGCACCCCGTGCGCTGGGCCATGCTGTCCACCCTGTCGCTGGCGGCCCCCCAGGCGCTGGCGGCCCCCTGCACCCAACCCACGCTGACCGAGTGCTCCAACGTGGACTACCGCGCGTCCTCGTGCGGCCAGGAGAACGACTCCTATTGCCAGGGCCTGATGGAGTCCGAGTGGAAGGCCCGCTACACGACCGCGTCCAAGCGCACCGCGCTGCTGCCCGAGAGCATGGGCGGCGGCGTGGAGTCCGTGGCCGTGCAGCCCAACGCCGTGCTCGACACGCTCTTCTCCGGTTCGGATGAGTCCGTCGTGGGCCAGGTGCAGCGCGGCCAGGTGCTGGCGCGCAAGGGCTACAAGAACCTCACCAAGGTGGAGCAGGCGTACGACAAGCAGCGCCAGGAGTGGGACGCCAACGGCGTGCTGGAGCGTTCGTGCCAGGAGTACGTGCATGAGAAGCACTACGACTTCAGCCGCTTCGAGCAGAACGCGGGCCGCTTCGGCGACGACTTCCGCGCGGTGTTCACCGCGGCCTACGGCGCCGGGGGCATCGCGGAGCGCACGCTGTTCAGCAAGGACGGGGTGAAGCAGGCGCCCCTCTGGGACGGCAAGACGCGCGTGGAGAAGAACGCGTACTTCCGCTTCGTGCCGGGGCCGTACCCCAAGGGCACCAAGGGCTACGTCTTCACCTCCGAGGCGGCGCTGAAGGCGAACAACGCCGAGGCCCGCCAGGCGGTGCTGCCCTCGGACGCGTGGCACCAGGCCCTGAGCAAGTCGCTGAGCAAGGTCGCCGACGACGTGCTCAACGATTCGCAGCAGCGCCAGGAGGCCTTCGCGGCCCTGCTGGAGCGGCGCAACGCCGCCTACGCCAGTTGGCAGCGCGAGTCGGAGATGCTGCGCAGCCGCGACTTCAGCACGGTGGAGCTGGATGAGAAGACCGCCGAGCAGCTGTACGGCCTGGACAAGGCCCTGGAGGCGTCGCTGGAGAAGGCGGACGCCGAGGGCTGCCTCGTCACGGACAAGACCACGGCGTGTGATTGGAGCCCCCGCCGCTACAAGGCGATGGTGGACGCGGTCATGGTGCCCCGCCGCGAGGCGGACCTGCGCCAGTGCCTCACCGTCACCGGCAACGACTTCGGCGCGGAGAGCTTCATCCGCAACGCGGACCGGCTGAAGATCAAGGGCCTGGACCAGAAGGACTACACGCTCAACCCGACGCTGGTGGCCGCGTACTCCCGAATCCTGGCGGAGTACCTGGCGCAGCAGGCGGCGAATCAGCAGCCGCCCACGAACCCGGTCACCATGACCAAGCGCCAGGGGCAGGACTTCTCCGCGGGAGGCTACGCGGGTGACAGGAACTTCGGCGGGGGCTATTCGCTGCGCGCCGGCTGGGAGCTCAGCACGCCCGGCTCCGCGTTCAACGGCAACTGGTGCGACACCAACGCCGCCATCTTCAGCGAGCTGGGGCTCTACGCGAACGTGTTCACCTCGACGCGCACGGAAGTCGCCTACCTGACGGGCCGCGCATCCACGCAGCCCTCCGCCATCCGGGCGGAGCTGAGCGCGCGCGTGCTGGGCAACCCCGTCTTCACGTTCGACCAGTCCTACCCGGCGCGCTTCACCTTCGTGGAGCGCAAGCCCTTCGTGGACAAGGACGCGGCCAAGGCGAGCGCCACCTTCATGGTGTGGTTCATCCCCGTGACGGTGAGCGGCGGCCTGTCCGTGGAGGTGGGGATTGTCGCCTCGCTGGGCGGCGCCATGGGCCGTGACTGCACGCGCAACCTCATCACGCTGGACCTGCTGGGCAACATCGGGCCCTACGCGTCCGCCAACGGCTTCGTGTCGCTGGCCATCGGCATCCCGGGCCTCCAGATTGGTGTCCGCGGCACGCTGACCCTCGTGCGCTTCGAGCTGCCGCTCCAGGGCCGCATCGGCGTGGCGCTGAGCTCGCCGACGCACCCGACGAACCCCAACACGCTGTTCCTGGGACTGGGCACCAGCCTGAACTTCACGCTGCGCTCGCTGGACGGCCGGCTCTCCCTGTTCGCGGAGCTGGGCTTCCTGAAGGCGGAGTTCCCCATCGTGTCGTGGCCGGGCTTCGGCACCAGCGCGCAGCTCTTCAACGACCAGCATTACCTGCCGCTCGCGCAGCTCTACTAGCCGCGCTCGCATGACCCCGGGGCCGCCTTCAACGGCCCCGGGGAGTGGTTCCCTACCTTCTTCGGCTTTTCTTTTTGCGGGAGTGTTTCATGCGTCGCTCGACCCTCGTTCGTGGCGTGGCCGGCCTGGGTGCCCTGGTGTGCCTGGGAGCGTTGCCCTTCTGGCTGTCCGAGTCGTCTCCGTCCGCCGCGACGGTGGAGGCCTCCGCGTCCGTCCACCGGCTGCCGCTGTTCCGCTGGCGCGTGGGCGAGGCGCACACCTTCCACCTCGTCTGGGATGACCTGACGCGCGTGGCGCTGCCCATGCCGGCGCAGGACGCGAAGGCCCAGGAGCTGGAGGGCGTGCTGCACCTGGATGGCGAGCTGATGCTCCAGGCGCTGGAGACGCGCGCGACGGGCACCCGGCTGCGCCTGACGCTGCGCCGACTGGCGCGGCACGAAGCCACCCTCTCCGGACAGGCGCTGCTGCCCGACGCGGCGGCGCTCCAGGCCCACCTGCCGGACACCGCCAGCGCGTGGCTGGAGTTGGATGCGCGCGGCGCGCTCCAGGCGGTGCGCTTCTCCGAGGCGGAGCCCCCGCTGTTCCGCCAGTTCGCGCAGACGCTGGCGGCGGAGCTGTTCCCCTCCGAGCTGCGCGACGCGGCAGCCTGGACCGCCACGGAGTCCACGCAGACGGGCGACGTGGAGTCGGCGTTCGCCTTCGAGCCCGGGGACACCTCGCGGCTGACGCGCCGCAGGACGCGCTACCAGAGCCTGCGCGCGGCGGGCGCGGCGACGGTGGCGAAGCAGGAGCTGGGCTCGCTCACGACCTTCGACCGGGACGCGGAAGGGCGCCTCGTCGCCATCAGCCAGGACGAGGTGCTGGACGCGCTGGGCACGGACGGCCGCGTGCTCCTGTCCAAGCGGCTGCGCCTGAGGCTGACCTACCAATCGCGGGAGATGCAGCCCCTGCCGCCGTCGGGCGAGCAGAAGCTGGTGATTCGCACGCCGTCGCAGATTGCCTTCGAGATGGATCCGGAGACGGCGGCGCTGCGCGGTCAGGCGGACGGGATGACGGTGGACGAGCTGCTGGAGACGCTGGAGGACGCCAGCGGTCCGGAGGCCATCGCGGGGCTGGACGTGTTCGCGCGGCGGGCCATCGCGGCGCTGACGCTGGAGCCGAAGCGCTGCCAGGAGCTGGCGCGGCTGTTCCTGAAGCCGGGCACGAAGCCTGGCATGCGCGAGCTGATGCTGGACCTGCTGGTGGGCGCGGGCCACGCGCAGGCGCAGGCCACGCTGCGCACGCTCCTCCAGTCGCCGGAGGCCCGGGAGCACGCGGGCGCGTACGTGATGATGGTGCAGCGCGCGGGGTTCCTGACGAAGCCGGAGCCGGAGACGGGTGTGATGATCAACGGCCTGCTGGAGCGCGCCCGGACGGAGCACGACGTCCCGGTGGAGCGGGCCACGTCGTACGCGTTGGGGGTCTGGTCGTCGCACCTGAACCCGGACTCCGTGGAGGCGCGCGCCGCGGTGCGGACGCTGGAGACCGCCGTGTCCCAGGCCTCGGGGGACGAGGCGCGGGCGCACGCGCTGCGCGCGATGGGCGGCACGCGGGCGGAGCGGCTGATGGACGTGGTGCCGCCGCACCTGCGCGCGGAGTCCCCGGACGTGCGGGCCGCGGCGGCGGACGCGCTGCGCGCCGCCCCGCAGGAGCTGGCCACGCGGCTGCTCCTGGACGCGCTGGAGACGGAGAAGGACCGGGGCGTACAGCGGGCGCTGCTGGACGCGCTGAACACGCGGCCTCTCGACGCCGGTGCGCTGGAGCACCTGCGGGCGTGGGTGGTGGCCGGAGGGCTGGCGGCGGGTGAAGAGCCCGCGCTGCTGGCGGTCGCGGCCCAGCACCTGGAAGGGGGCACGCCCGTGTTCCAGATGCTCCAGGCGATCGCGCTGCGGCCGGACCTCCAGGCGCCCACGCGCGCCCGGGTGATGTCGCTGATGGCGCAGGTAGGCGCGCAGCTCGGCGGCTAGCGTCAGTGGTCGAACGGGGCGGGCGGGCGCGGCGCGTTGGCGCGCGCGCCCGGGGGCCGCGGGCGCTTGCGGCGCTGGATGGCGTAGGGCCGGTAGAAGGCCTCCCACATCGCCGCCCGGCGTCCGCGCGGCCGGGTGCGCAGTTCGCCCAGCGGCGACCGGATGAAGAAGGACGCGGTGAAGAGGTACGCCGCCGCCACGGTGAGGAACAGCAGCGCGGCCATCACCACCGGCCCTGGAATCCAGGCCACGTGCGCCCGCTCCACGAAGTCCCCGAAGTCGCGCGGCGGACGCGGGTGGCTGTAGACCTTGAAGAACCAGGTCACCAACAGGACGATGAGGATGGGCCCGTACGCGCGGTTGAGCCGCGTCGCGATGGCGGACACCAGCGACAGCTGGATTTGCGGCCGGGACATCTCCACCGCCAGCTCCCGCAGCGCGTCTGGATCCACCGGCTCGCGCCGCAGCATCGGCGCCCACCAGCCGTCCTCCAGCAGACGCACGCGGCGGTTCCACAGGTCGTAGTAGCGGTAGCGCCGCGCCTCGATGAGCAGGAAGGACACCACCATCCAGATGCCCACCAGGAACGTGACGTGCGAGCTCTCCGGCGACGCGAAGCCGAAGGAGATGACCGCCGCCGTCGTGGTGAGCGCCCAGTTCGTCGTCGTGTCCAGCCGCGTGCGCCACGTGTCCGAGCGGCTCAGCTCGCCACGGAAGAGCTGCGCCATGGCCTGCTGAGATATCTCAGGCTGTTCCAGGTCGTTCTTCCTGTGCTCCTTCGTGCTCATCCGTGCCTGGAAAGGTGGGGACGACCGCTCGCCTTGGCCAGGGCGGCCGGACAGGCGGGCGCTCGGGGCCCCTGATGGAGGTGTTCATGTGGAACGCCTGACATTGCGGCACCGCGAGGAGACGGGGGGCGGGTGGCTGGACGCCTGGAGCGTGCGCATCGTGCGCCCTTGAGCGTGCCTTCTTCCAATACCGCCATCACCGCGCTGTCAGGACTGCTCTCGGACGAGGGCGAGCGCATCACGCGCCTGTGGTCCAAGCGCCTGCGCGCGGAGACGTACGAGGTGGAGGTCCCCGGCCGGGACCTGCGCGCGCCGCTGCGCCATCTGTTGGACGAGCTTGCCCGGCTGCTCGAGGACCGGGGCGAGGACGCGGTGCGGTTGTGGCCGGAGGTGGTGCGTTCGCACGGGGCCTTCCGGTACGACCAGAACTTCGAACCCGAGGACCTGACCCGCGAGTTCAAGTCGCTCCAGGAGGTGATGCTCTACGTCTATGCGCGCCGCAACGGAGGCGTCATCCACGCGGACGTGGCGGAGCTGGTGTCGGAGCTGGTGTGGGAGGCGGACGCGTCCGCGCAGGCCTCCTACGCGCGCGTGCTCAAGACGGAGGAGGTGCGCTTCCGCGAGGCGGCGGTGATGGAGTCGGTGCTCAACCACGTGGAGGTGGGCATCCTGCTGGCGGAGACGGACGGCATGGTGTCCTTCGCCTCGCCGCCGGTGAGCCGCCTGATGGGCGTGCCCATGCGCGCGGTGGTGGGCGCGCGCGCCGCAGGCTCGCTGGGGCCCGTGCTCACCCAGGTCAACGCGCGGCACCCCACGGGCGAGCCCTTCAAGGTGCAGGACATGCCCTTCCTGCGCGCGCTGCGCGAGAAGGGGCCGGTGCGCGGCGTGATGATGCAGGTGGAGCGCCCCGGCGGTGGGGACGCCACGCTGGAGATGAGCGCCACGCCGGTGTGGGAGGAGGACCAGGTCCTGGCGGGCGTCATCCAGACCTTCAGCGACCGCACAGAGGCCGCGGTGAAGACCAAGGCCCTGGAGAACGCGCACGACGAGGTGCGCAGGCTCCAGGGACAGCTCCTGAGGCGCACCCGGCAGCAGGCGCTGGGGCAGCTGGCGAGCGGAGCCGCGCACGCGCTCAACAACTTCCTCAACGTGCTGCGGCTGCGCATCACGCTGTTGCAACGCGAATACAAGCCCGAGCACGTCGACGCGCTGGACAAGACGGTGCGCAACATTGGCGAGTTGGTTGCGCGGCTGCAGGAGTTCAACGTGCAGCGCACCGAGGAGCACCTGGGCAACGTGCCGGTGGACCAGACGGTGCGCGAGGCGTTGGAGCTGGCCCGGGGCGAATTGGAGCAGCGCGAGCACCCGGTGCACACGGAGCTGGACCTGGGCTTCCCGTGGGGCGTGAACGCGGACGCGGGCTTCTTCCGAGAGCTCATCGTCAACCTGATGCTGTCCGCGCGCGACCGCATGGAGGGCGGCGGCACGCTGGTGATTCGCTCCCGTCCTGCGGCGGAGGACTGGCTGGACCTGCGCATCGAGGACGGGGGAAAGCCCTATGCGCAGGATGAACTGGCGGGCCTGTTCGACCCGCTGCGCAGGGACCCGGGGGCGCCGCAGTTCTCGTTGTTCCTGGCGGTGGCGCGCACGCAGGTGCAGCGCTGGGGCGGAGAGCTGACGGTGGAGAACCGGCGCGACGGCTCGGGCGCGAGCTTCCTCGTGCGGCTGCCGCGCTTCCGTGACGTTTCGGCCGGCGCGCCCGAGCCCACCGAGCAGCCACCCGCGCAGGCGCCGGGACGCATGCCGCGCATGCCCGGGCGCGCGCGCCGCGTGCTGGTGGTGGACGATGATTTGGACAACGCGCGGATGATGGCGGAGGTGCTAGGCGAGGAGGGCTACGAAGTGCAGGTGGCGCACAGTCCGGACGTGGCCCTGCGCATCTGGGAGAAGCACCCCTACGACGCCGCGCTGCTGGACGCGGTGATGCCGGAGATGACGGGCTGGGAGCTGGCGCGCGAGCTGCGGCAGCGCACGCCCCATGCGCTGCTGGCCATCGTCACCGGCATGGACGTGCGGGGACAGAACCGCGCGAGCCTGGCGCAGGTGGATGCGGTGTTCCGCAAGCCCATCGACGTGGGCGCGCTGGACGACTTCCTCTCCCAGAGCCGGAGCGAGGAAGAGCCCTCCGAGCAGGAGGGCACGCACGACACAACGCATTGACGGGCCTGGAGCTCCGGCGGCTTTTCACTTTGTCGTCCCGCGCCTCAATCCATCGAAGTGAGGAGGTCGGAGGGGGTAGAGTCCGCGCGTGATTTCCCCGGCGGAACTGGAGCGCCTGCGCCGCAAGGTGGAGGCGGGTGAAGTGCTCAGCGGCGCGGAGCTGGAGGCGCTGCGTGACGAGGCCGCGCGCACGCCTGGACCCACGCTGCGTCTCACCGTGGCGCATGCGCTGGTCAACGCGGACGCGCAGCGCGAAGCCCTGCCGTTGATGCAGGCCCTGCGGCGTGACTTCCCCAAGGACCTCCAGGTGCGCCTGGGGCTCGCGCGAGCGCTGCTGGGCCTGGAGCGGCACCGGGAGGCGGAAGCCGAGCTGCGGGAAGCGCTGGTCCTGAGCCCCGGCGACCCGGAGGCCCTCAAGGTGCTGGCCGTGCTCGCGCTGCGGCAGGGAGAGGGTGCACGCGCCCGCGCCTACGTGGCGGAGGCCGTGGAGCGGGACCCCTTCGACGCGGAGGCGAAGCTGCTGCGCGCGGAGCTGGAGGCCGCGGACCTGCCTCCGCCGCCCGCGCCCGAGGAGCAGGTGCTGCGTCCGGAGTTCACCGCCGCGCTCACCGCCGCGTTGGGCCGCGCGGGCGTGGCGTTCCGGCGCCAGGGCCGCGACCTGTTGGTGAAGCTGGCCTCGGGTGGCGTGGGCCGTGTGGACGTGGGCTCGCTGTATGCCGCGTATCAGGAGGCACCGGGCACGCAGGGGCTCACCGCGCACGTGGAGGCGCTGGCCTCACGGCTGGGCGGATTGTCCTCGGGCGTGGGGCCTGCGGGGATGTCATTGGACGCGCTGCGCCCGGTGCTGCGGCCCCAGGGCTTCGTGGCGGGGACCCAGGGCGCGCTGTTTCGTCCGGGGGCCGCGGGGCTGGAGGTCTTCTACGTGCTGGAGGACGCGGAGTTCGTGCGCTACCTGCCGGCCTCCGCGCTGAAGGAAGCAGGGCTCACGCTCGAAGCGGTGGACGCGGCGGCGTGGCACAACCTGGAGCTGCGACCCGCGGACGTGCGGCCCGTCGTCATCGACCAGGGCGAGGTGCGGCTGGCGGAGGCGTTCTCCGGCATCTGGGCGGTGGCAGGCGGCGACGGGCATGACGGCGCACGGCTGCTCACGAAGGCACAGCGCCGCAGGCTGGATGCCGCCACGGGCGGAGGACCGCTGCGCGTGAGCCTGGGCCGGCGCGAGGTGGCGCTCCTGTGCCGCGACTCGGATGGTGAGTCGGTGCGGAGGCTCGCCACGTTGGGGCACGCGCCGGACGGGGTGCCCGGGTCGTTCGTACTGGAAGGTGATGTGTTGCGGAGCGCGTGACCTACGCGCCGAGTGCCCGCTGATACGCCTTCAAGTCCTGCTCGCTGAAGAGGACCACGGTGACGCGCTCCAGCTCTGGCCGCCGCGCCAGGGCCGCGCGGATCTCCCGCAGGGCAATGGGCGCGGCCCGTTCAATGGGGAAGCCGTAGGCGCCCGTGGAGATGGCGGGGAAGGCCACCGTGCGCAGCCCGTGCTGCTCCATCAGCGCGAACGTGCTCCGGTAGCACGAAGCCAGCAACTCATCCTCGCCGCGATCCCCGCCCCACCACGAAGGACCCACCGCGTGGATGACGTGGGCCGCGGGCAGCCGGTAGCCCTTTGTGATGCGGGCCTCTCCGGTGGGACAGCGGCCCACCGTGCGGCACTCCGCGACCAGCTCCGGACCCGCCGCGCGGTGGATGGCACCGTCCACGCCGCCGCCACCCGACAGGCCGGAGTTCGCCGCGTTCACGATTGCGTCCGCCGTGATGCGCGTGATGTCTCCCTGAATCAGCTCCAACCGTTCCGTCATCCCGCGCTCCCCACCGGCAAGGTCTCCACGAACCGCACCTCACGGAAACCCAGCGTGAGCAGCAGCCCCCGCAGCGAGCGCTCCGCGGACTGACGCGCCTTCTCCTGGAGGCGCCGGTCCTGCCGCACCTCTTTTTCAAACGCCAGACGCGCCTTCTCCAGCAGCTGCGCCGTCTGCGCGCTGTCCAGGTTGGAGTCGATGATCTCCGTCTCACCGGGCCGCAAGGCCACCGTCACCTGCATCGGAGGCAGCAGCACGTCCACTCGCGTGCCCACGGCGCGCAGGTGGCTCGAGTCGAAGCGCTGGAAGTCGAACCCCAGGTGCGCGTCCGCGAACACGATGGCGCGGCCGTGCGGGTTCTGGAGCGTGTAGCTGGCCCAGAGCAGCACGTCCTTCCACAGCGCATCCGTGGCCTGGGGCTCCGGCGTGAACGTGACCTTCTTGTAGAGGGACACGTCCAGCGTCTCCAGCCGGGCCACCTCCCGCATCTGCTCCACCACCGCCGCCGTGTCCGGCAGCCGGGGGGACGTGGGGCGTAGCAGCACCCAGGCCCCCAGCGCGCCGAGCGCGACCGCGGCGAGGAGGGAGAGGGCTCGCGTGACGTTCTTCGCCATGGGGGAAAGTCTACCCGCTTCCGGAGCGGGGGCATCCTGGTGCAGCGTGTCGGACGCGGGCTTCCGGACAGGGACTCGCGAAGGAGTCACGCAGGATGGAGCTGACGGACGTGGAGGCGGAGGCCCTGGGTTCCCAGGGATACTTCGTTCGGGACGCCTTCCTTGGCGAGGCGCGAGCGCTGGCGGCACGGGCCGCGGCGCTCGCGCGAGTGGAGGCCGGGATGCTGAAGCCCGCGGGCATCCGGCGCGGCGCCAATCACACGTTCGATACGTCCGTGCGTGGCGACCACATCGAGTGGGTGCTGCCCGGCGCCGCCCCCGAGCTCGAAGCCCTGCGGCTTCGCTTCCAGTCGCTGGGGGAGGCCGTGTCCGCGGGTGCGTACCTGGGGCTGGTGCGCTTCGATTTGCAGCTCGCCTGCTACCCCGGCGGCGGTGCGCACTACGCCCGTCACCGCGACGCGTTCCCGGGCCAGTTCAATCGCCGGCTCACCGCCATCTGGTACGCGAACGCCGATTGGAAGCCGGAGCACGGGGGCGTGCTGCGCCTGTTCCCGGAGGACACCGGCGCCCCGGTGGAGGTGGCGCCGGTGCTGGACCGCCTGGTGGTGTTCCTGAGCGAGCGGCTGGAGCACGAGGTGATGCCCGCTCATGCGACCCGCCTGGCCCTCACCGCGTGGTTCTACGGCCGGGGCACCTGAGCGCTACAACGCCTCCACGCGTTCTATCCCGCGTCGAACGCGCTGCCCGCGTCGAACGCGCTGCCTGCGTCGTAGAACGGCCCCGCATCGAACGGACCGGGGCCCGCGTCGTAGCCCGCGTCCTGGGACGGACCGGTGCCCTCCAGCGTGCCGATGATGTAGATGTCGCCCGTCCCGGTGCCTGGGCAGTTCTGCTGATTGCGCTTCAGCTGGAGCTGCGCGTACGCCACGGAGCCCTGGTACACGTCCACGGCCGTGCTGCCGGCGTACACCTCCAGCCCCGCCCGGTTGTAGGCCCTCACCTCCACGACGCGCCGGGGCCCGACAGGGATGTTGCTCAGGTAGCCTTCGATGTAGCCGTTCCCCACGTAGAGGGATTGGGGGTACGAAGGCGGGAGGTCCTGCGCGCTCACGGTCGCCGCGGCTGACGTGACGCCGCACGCGTCACCCGCGAGCGAGATGCTCATCTTCACGGACTCGGTGCCCTCGGTGTTTTCGAAGTCCTCGGTGCCGGCGCCGCAGGCCGCGACCATCAGCGCGCAGCTCGTCCCCAGCACGAATCCCCATCCGGTTCGCTTCATGTGGTCCCTCTCCCTGGTGGCGCGTCGTTCGCGCGACCTTGAGACACGCACCCCGTCCGGGTTGGGACATGCCCCGTGACGAAAGTGCGGGACGGCAACGGCGCGGAGAGGAAATGGGGCCCAGCCTGCCTGCTCCTCGGCCGGCCCGGTCGCGGGCGGATTCCAGAGGCAACGGCGGCGTCCGTGGCACCTGTCGCGTAGCGGGGGCGTGTCTAGGTTCTTCCCCAGTCATCTTCGTACGGGGGATCGAGAGCATGTTCCAGAACAGGACGAAGCGTCACTGGGTGGTGGGACTGGCGTTGGGGGCGTCCATGACGTTCCTCGCCGGCTGCGGCAGCTCGAAGGCCGCGCGAGTGGACGACGCGATGATGGCGCGCGTCCCCGAGGACCAGCTGGGCGCGGTGCGTGACGCGCAGCTGGCCCGCACCAAGGCCGCCGACAACGTGACGCGCGCCGAGGTGGCGGTGCGTGACGCCGAGCGCGCCTCGGAAGTGGCCCGCCGCAATGGCGACGCCGCCAAGAGCCGCATGGAGGCGGAGAAGGCCGCCGTGAAGGCCGCCGAGGCCACCGGCCAGCAGAGCCCCATCGCGTCGGCGAAGATCCGGCTCCAGGGCGCCGAGGCGGGGCGCGTCGCCGCGGACGCCGAGGTGGCCTGGCACGACCGCAAGACGGACACCGCCAAGGCGGAGAAGGACCTGCGCGCCGCCGAGCTGAAGGTGGCGGAATCGGAGCTCAACCTGGCCCAGTTCAAGGCGCTGGAGCGCAGCGGGGACGTGCGCGCCAAGAACATGTCCGAGGCGAACTTCATGTCCGTCGTCGCGGAGACCAAGCGCGAGGTGGAGGACGCCCGGCGCCGCGTGGACGAGCAGAAACGCGTGGAGCAGGACGCCCGCGCCGAGTGGCAGCGGCTGCGCTCGGAGGCCCCGCAGGGCTACGGCGGCAGCGGCTCCGCGGACTGACGCTCCAGCGTGAAGCACGGAAGGGAAGGCCCCGGGCACTCGTGAGGGTGCCAGGGGCCTGTCCCGTGCGTGGAGCTACTCCACCTTCAGGGTGGCGGCGCCCTTCAGGTCGCGCTGGAGCGTGAGCCAGAGCGCCTTGCCCTCCGCATCCACGGACGCGAAGTAGTCCGTGTCCGCGGTGAGCGACTTGCCGTCCAGGGTGACCGTCGTCGGCGCCGTGGCGGCGGTGTAGCCGTGCACCACCACCATGGGTCGCGCGAGCGTGCGCCCCGCGGTGTCGAACGCCAGAGTCACGCGGTTGGAGGCGGCGTCCGCTTCCCACGTGGCGTAGACGGGGTTGTATCCGGCGACGTCGTAGGTGACGGAGTCGGTCCGGCCCACGCCGCCCGGGCCGCGCGTGCGCACGGTGCCCTCGGAGGCGGTGAGCTTCACGCCCTGCCAGGCCTCCACCTCCGACACGAGCGACAGCACGGGGCTGGCCGTGTGCGTACCCAGCACCATGAAGACGGAATAGCTCTGGTAGGGGTGGCCGGAGAGCATCACGCCGTCATCACCCAGGCGCGGGTACTGCGACAGGCCCACCGCGCCGAAGTTGCTGCCCCACGCGAGCCGGTGGGAGTTGGTGACGGAGGGCAGCTCGTACTGGTTGAGCTGGTAGGGCCAGTTGTAGTCCACGGGCATGGGGCCGTTGGCGTGGCGCGTGCCCCACTCCGGATACAGCCAGTAGCCGCCCGCGGGTTTCTGTTCCCACGTCTGGGTCTGCACCGCGCCCATCTCCGCGTCCGGCGCGGCGGTCCACATGCGCGTGTAGGGGACGACGTTGGGTTCGCGGTAGTCCCAGCCGGTGTTCATCGTCACGGGGGAGGACAGCGTGACGAAACGATAGCGGTCGCCCCAGCCCAGGCCGGCGATGTCCGTGCTGGCGTTGCCGTCGAAGGCGAGGTCGCCGTAGGGCGAGCGCACGTCGGCTTCAATCTGGTTCGCGGGGAAGCCGGAAGCGTCGTGGGTGATGGCATACAGCGGGTGGTCCCGGCCGGTGGCGAACAGGTACTGCACGGTCACCTGCACCACGCGGCCATCCAGCGACAGCGGCCACTTCAGTTCGTGCAGAGCGTGGTGCGCGCCCTTGAAGACGAAGCGGCCGGAGCCGCGCACGTCCTGCGTCCAGGCGCCCCACGTCTGGCCGTCCTTCAGGTGGCTGGTCACCATGCCCCAGCCGGGCACCTGGGAACTCTGGCCGTCGCAGGTGCGCTCGGCGCCCGCGACCTCGTAGGTGTAGCGGCGGATGTAGCCGCCGTTCCAGCCCGCGGGATCCGCCGCGTCGTTGCGCACGAGCGACACGGAGCGCACGTGACAGTCGCGGTCGCGCCAGACGTAGCGGTCGGTCTTGAAGCCGCTCAGGTCCCGAGCGCACTGCAACCGCAGGGGCGCGCACGTCCCGCTGGCCGGGTCGATGGAGTTGCTCTCCTCGCAGGGGTCGGTGACGGGGTTGGGGTTCTCATCACCGGGGCGCACGTCCTTGCCGCCACAGGCGGTGAGGCTCAGGGCCAGCAGGGCCACGGTGTGTCGAGCAGAGGGGAGGGTCATGGTTGATCTCGAAGAAGTGGGAGCGCAGGCTTGCCACCCTCACGCACGGTGATGCAAGCCCCCACGCGGAGCGCCAGCGCATTGGGTTGTTCCTGAAGCGGGCAGGCAGCCGAGCGGTGGCGGGCACGGTGGGGAGTCCCCGGGGCATGAGGGCCGTGTCCACCGTACGGGCATGGCGAACGGACGGTGGCTCGTCTCGGTGGGACTCCTGGGCCTCTTCTCGGTGCCGGCGGTGGCGGCGGAAGGGGTGCAGGGGCGGGTGCAGGAGTTCTTCCTCGGAGATGGAGCACCCCCGCAGCAGCGGGGGCAGGTGGAGCTGGGCACGGGGCTGGAGTGGACGCGTCAGGGCGATGAGACGCGCTTCGAGTTGCCGGTGCGCGGCGAGTACGGCCTGAGTGACCGCGTGCAGGTGGAAGCGAAGGTGGCGCTGACGACGCCGGAGGATCCACGCGGGTTGGATACGGCGGAGGCGGGCATCGGCCTGGCGCTGATCAATGACAGCCGGCGGGGCTTCACATTGAGCGTGGGCATGGACCTGGAGGCCACGCGCGACATGACGGACGACCGGTTCCGCCCGGGCTTCGCGCCGTACCTGCTGGCGTATCAGGACGTGGGGCCGGTGGGCTTCAACCTCCAATTGAAGGCGGAGGAGCTGCCCGGGGTGCGCGGTCTGGGGAACGAGCTGCATCCGGACTTCGCGGCCGGAGCGGTGCTGGCCTTGGGACCACTGCGGCCGATGGTGGAGGCGGGGTGGAGGGACGAGGATGGTACGTCCACCGTGCTCCTGTCACCGGGGCTGCTGGCGCGCCCGCTGAAGTCCCTGGAGTTCGGAGTCGCGGTGCCCTGGAGGTTCCACGCAGGGGGGGCTCGCGACGTGGGCGTGATCGGGATGCTGACGTGGCAGGGAGGTGGGGCGTAGCGGGTGGTTTCGCTCACGCGGGGTCCAGGGACCAGGTCCCTTCTTCCCAGCGCTTCAGTGCCTCCTTCGCTTCGAAGGGGATCAGCCCCTTGCCCTTCGCAGCCTCCTCCAACACGGCCTTGGCTTCGGCGGTGCGATACCGCAGGAGCAGTGCCGCCGCTGCCGTTCGAACATCCATCCGTGGATGGGTGAAGAGAGTTGCGAGCGCGTCCCGACCGACATCGCCGTGGGTCCTCATCCGTTTGAACGCCGCAATGGATTCATCCGCGTGCTTGTTCGCGGCGTTCGCGTCGCCTCGCCAGATGGCATCGGTTTGCGCCGCCGCATGCTGCGCGAACTTCGCGACGAGCTTCTGAAGGTCTTCCGTCACCAGGGTCCGTCTCCGAATGCTCTCCATTGTGCGGAGCCCAAACGCAGCTGTGATTATGGAAACGTCACGTTGCCCAGCGTGATGGTGCGCGGTCCGTCCTCCCAGAGCTTGAGGGAGTACGGTCCCTGGACACCAGCATCAGGAGCTTCGGCCTCGACCACGATGCTTCGGGCCTCACCCAGGGGGATGAGCTGTTGCTGCCAGACGCGGAGGACCTTCAACTCCGCTCCGGTCTTGCCCCGGAGCGTTGCTCCCTTCGTGCTCCAGGGGCGTGCGCCTGCCTTCGTCGCCAACTGGACGACCACGGCAACAGCCCCCTTGGTGCGGTAGGTCGTGACGAGGATGGCCGCCAGAGCATCGTCATGAGACGGATGGATGTCCTTGGTCACGGTCCGTGCGGTCACACCATTCTTATCAAGGGCCTGGGTGGCGAGCAGCCCCGTCAGCCCGCTGGGGGCCTCATGTTCGGCCACCAGCCGGGAGTTCTCTTCCTGGCATCGCGCCAGCTCCGCACGAACCTCTTGGACCTCCTGCTGATAGGTCTCGAGCGTTCGTGTCCCGCGATAGACTTCGACGAGGGGCTCCGCCTTCGCGGGATGCACCCGCAGGAGAAAGGTCGCGCTCACCGGTGCCGCACCGTCCTTGAAGCGCACGACCAGCCGGAAACGCTCGCCTGGAACCACGCGCGAGGACGGAATCAAGCGGAGCGTGGCCTGCCCCATGTCCACCAGGGAGAAGCGCTCCCTTCCCTCCAGCTCCATTCCGTCCCGCCTCAGGTCCGAATCGAAATAGAAGCCCGTGGAGAGGCCCGCGCTGATCATGATTTCGGAGGCGGAAGGACTCTCGTCTGGACTCAGTTCGATGCGGCGTGCGCCCGGGCCGGAGGCCAGGACCTCGGACTGCGCGAACGCCGCCGCACTTGTGAACAGGAGTCCCAGGAGTACGACGGTGGATGAAGAGGGCACTCGGCGGTTTCTCCCAGGCAATCCCTACTACTCGAACTCACGTACCGCCTTCACACCCGCGGTCGTGTAGATGCGGGCACTCGTGGGGGAGTCGTCTCCAGGCTCCCTCGCCATTCCCCGGTCTCCTTCCTCCGAGAGGAGGTCCAGGCACACCGGAAAGCTGTCACCCTTCGGCGTTGTCGCCCACGTCAGGCGCCCATAGACGCGGTCCCTCACGATGAGCCGGCCTGACAGCTCAGTGTTGCTCGGTAGATCATTCCAAGGGCCGACCAGGATCACCTGAGCAGGGCCTTCGTGGACCCGAATGATCTGCGGACTGGAGAAGACGAAGACGGCTCCGTGACTGTCCCCAGTACGGACGCCCCGTTCCTTCATGGCCTTCACCGCGCCCACCGGGCAGGGCTCTGGCGGCGGGGGTGGACGTACCTGGGGACCGGGGCATCCCAGCAACGCAGTGCAGGTGACCATGCCCGCCGTACGCGTCATGACGCTCCGGACCTTCTTCGCGGGCTTCGAGGAGAGTGGAAGATAGGGAGCTTCTGGCAGCTGCGTCGTCACGGTGGCGGCAACCTCCTGGAGCGTCGCGGGAAGTGCGACGGCCGCGGTGATGGCCTCTGTCCCGTTGGGAGCCACGGCCCGGTCAGATTGAGTCGACTTGTCAGTGGGCGCTACTTCCTGACGAAGCGTGACTGCTCCTGAAGGCCCCGCTGCCCCGCGCAGCAGCAGCGCGCCCGTGGTGATCAGCACCAGGGCCGTCACCACCACCGCCCACGCGCGCAAGGAATGTCGTGGCTTCGCCGTCGTCTCCGGCGGCGTGGCTCCGGCTGGAGTCGGTGGAGCCTCCGGCGGCGCGCGCATGCCCCGCCGGGGCCGGTGGCGGGGACGGTTCATCCACTTCTCGACGCTGTCCAGCGCGCTTTCCGTCGTCGCGGTGTCTTCACCGAACGCGTCGCACAGGGGCACGTCCCACGCAGCGTCCGCGCCCCGCAAGACTTCCTCCAGCGCGGCCACGACGGCCAGGGCGCTCGGTGTGCGAGTCTCGGGTGTCTTCTCCAGCAGCCGCAGGCACACGTCGCTCAACGCATGTGGCACGCGCTCGTTCACTTCATGCGGTGGCACGGGCGTCCGCGTGAGCACGGCCTCGATGAAGTCCGCGTCGTCCTCGCCATCGAAAGGCCTGCGCCCCGTCAGCAGCCAGTAGAGGACCACGCCCAGCGCCCAGAGGTCATCCGCCGCGCCCGCCTCGTAGCGGGCCCCGAGCACCCGGGCATACTGCCGGAAGTACCTCCACGCTTCGGGCGCCCGGAACTCCGGCGTCGCGGGTGGGAGGATGTCCACCGTCAAGTCACGCGCGCCGGTGTAGTCGCCAATGCCGAAGTCCAACAGCTTGGCCGGGCCGTCCGAGGCGCGCACCATGATGTTGGCCTCCTTCACGTCCCGGTGCAGCACCCCCTCCGCATGCGTCGCGGCGAGCGCCCGCGCCACGTCCAGCAACACCCGGGTCACCCGGCGCGCGGAGGGATTCTCCTCGTCGGCCCAGAGGTCCAACCTGCGCCCGTCCACGTACTCCATCACGATGATCGCGAAGCGCGGCTCGCGTGGGGGCCACAGCCCGTAACCCTGGAGGCTCACGACGTGGGGGTGGTGAAGCTTCAGGAGGATGGAGACCTCCCGTTCCACCCGCTCGCCTGCACGCGGCAGGTACAGCAGCTTCAAGGCGAATGGCTGTCCCGCGTTGCTCGCGAGATACACCGTGCCGAAGCCGCCCTGACCCAGCTGGCGCTCCACCGTGTAGCCCAGCACCTCCGCCCCGGGTGCCAGGATGGCGGGGGGTGGCCTCATGGCGTCCTCATTCCAGGTTCATGTGTCTCGCGCATGCGGCCTCCTCGCGAAGGCCGGAGGGGCCCCAGCGCATATCTCGGATACGCTGCGTGCCCTCCATGAATGAAGAACTCGGCATCACCATTGGCACGGCGGCGCGCGCCGCCCGCGAGCATCTGGGACTGACGCAGGCCGAAGTCGCCGAGCGCATTGGACTGGTACACCCCGTCTACAGCCGCCTGGAGCGCGGCAAGATGCTGCCCAGCGTCCCGTCCCTCTATCGCCTCTGCCAGGAGCTGCGCGTCTCCCCTGAAACGCTGTTGGGCCTGACCCCAGCGGGCGAGGTGCGCAAGGGTTCGAAGAAGCAGTCGCCCCGGGAAGACGGCGACGCGCCGGACCTGCGACGCCTGCTGCACCTCGCGCGCAAGCTGGACGCGGAGAAACTGGACGCACTCCTCCATGTCGCATCCGCCCTGGCGCGTTGAGGCGCTAATCCTCCTCCGGGCCTTCCTCGAAGAGGCCGCCCTCGCCAAACTCCACCACGTCCCGGAGCACGCGGCCCTCCGCCAGCAACCGCGCGACTTCCGCCGCGGCCTCCTGGCGCCCGTAGCCCGGGTGCCGTCTGGCCAGGGCCGAGCGAAGGGCGTCGCGCAGGTCCGCCGCGGTGGCGAACCGTTCTTCAGGCTCGGAGCGCAGGGCCCTGTGCAGCAGTTGCTTCACATCCGGTGAGAGCTGTCCCACCGCTGCCTCGACGTCCGTCGGGCCGAAGCAGGCCAGCAACACCCGCATCTGCGTCAGTGGCAGGGAAGGGAGGAACTCGATCTGCAACGGGCGCAGTCCCTCGGGCCGCCGGGGCACGTCCTGCACGTCGAAGAGATGCTTGCTGGTGAAGAGCTCCACCAGCAGTACGCCCAGGCTGAAGACGTCCGAGCGTGGCGACAGTGTCTGCCGCTCCAGGTATTCGGGAGAGGCATAGGCCACGTCGCCCCGGACCAGGTTCGCGGGTGACTCCTCGCGTCCGATGACCACCGAATAAGCCGCTCCGAAGTTCACGAGCTTCACCTCGCCGTGCATCCCCACGTAGACGTGCCGGGGATTGACGTCGCGGTGGATGATTCCCAGCGGCTTGCCCGCGTCATCCGTCAGCGTGTGCGCGTGGTGCAGCGCTTCCGCAAGCTCCGCTCCCACGTAGAGGGCGAAGGACTCGGAGACGGGCTGGCCGCGCGCCACGCTCGCGCTCACCAGTGTCTCCAATGAGGGACCGTCGACGTACTCCATGACCACGTGCAGCGAGTCCTGGTGCACCTTGCGATGGAACACCTGGGCGATGGCGGGGTGACGGAGCCGGAAGGCCAGCAGGATCTCCGCTCCCAGCCGCGTGCGGCGCGGCGTGGTGGAGGGATTGGCCAGCCGCCGCACGAAGCAGAGTCCGGGCAGGGTGTCCCCTTGTTCCGGAAAGCGGCGGGCGAGCATCAGCACCTCCCCTGTCTGCATCCGCACCAGTTCGCGAATGGCCTCGTAGCGGACGCCCTCGATGGTGAAGAGGGGTCGGGGCCGGTGGGGCGTGGGCGGCAGGGGATGGCGGAACGGTGCGACCCGGGAGCGGGCCGGCTCACTGTCAGATGGGGGCGTCGGCATGAACTCCTCGGGGCCAGGGCTCGGCGCGGCGGCGCCATCCGGGAGTCTGGACGTCATGGACCTGAAAAGTCTATTAGATTTGGACTTTAAAGGTTTGATTGGAGGTGGCGTGCGCTCAGCATGGGCATGTTCAGTCCTCCGTGAACTTCATGTTCCCGGCCCGCCACTCGCTGAGCGTCATCTCTGCGTCGAGTCGCACCACGCCCGCGGGCCCCAGGGCCAGCCGCTCCAGTTCCGCCTCCGCGAGCACGGGAGCGAATTCCAGGGCATGAGATGCGGCCCAGAGACGAACGCGAGGATTGCTATCCTGCAGCAGTCCCGTCAGGGCCGAGCGTCCGTCCTTCCCCTGCGCTCGTAGCTCCCGCCACGCGGTGATGAGCCTGGCGTACTGAGTATTGGCAGCCCGGTGCTTGCCTTCGACGGACGCCTGTCCGTGCAGCTCCGCTGCTTCTACGTAGGTTCGAACGAGTGGGTGCTGAGCCATTTTCTCAAGCAGGGTCCAGGGACCAGGTCCCTTCTTCCCATCGCTTCAGCGCCTGCTGCGCCCCAAATGAGAACAGCCCCTTGCCCTTCGCCGCTTCTTCAAGCACCGCCCGAGCCTCTGCGTTCTTGTAGCGAAGCAGGCAAGTCGCGGCGGTGGTTCGAACATCTATCCGAGGATGCGTCAGCAGCACCGCCAATGCTTCACGCCCAGGATCCCCAAGAGCACGTAACTGGTCGAATGCCGCGATGTATCGATCCGCGTGCTTGTTTCCGGTTTTCGCGTCGCCTCTCCCGATGGCGTCCGTTTGAGCGGCCACGTTCTGTGCGAACTCCTCGACCGTCTCTTCGGTGGTCATGGCAAGGTCCCATTCTTTGCATAGTCGACCATCATCAAGCCGAACTCTCTCTGCGCTGCATACGGCTGCGCACTCAACCACTGTCGCACCGTGAGGCTGTTGGAGCCTGTCATCTGAAAGCTCTTCGACGAATAGAACGCACTCACAGAGTTATGAATTGCCTTGTCGAGCGGGATGACGTTCTCCACGTTGTGGAGCGCCTGGGGCCCGAAGCGCGCCACGTTCCCGTCGGTTTGCTCCACGACGTGGTGCCACTCCTTCCCATTCCCCGCTGGCCCCATGGCCCGCTTGAACGACTTGAAGGACGAATAGCCCTTTGGCCCGCTCGGTGGCGAACCTCCACCACTTCCATCTCCCGAGCCTGAGTCATCGCCTCGCTGGATGATGATGGCCGCACCGGGAGCGCCGCTCAACACCGCCGCCGTGCGTCCCACGGGGACCGAGACGCGCTCCAGCACCAGCGCGCCTTCCGCTGAGAGCGACAGCACGGGCACCGTCGCGTCGATACCCGACGCCAGCCCCTTCAGTGTCCGCGTCGTGGCCGAGGCCGCGCCCCAGATGGCGACGACGCTCGTCGTCAGCCGGGCCGTCTCGCGGATCTGCTCGCCGGCCGTCATGTACTGGAAGCGCTCCCAGTACTCGGGCGAAGACGCGATGAGGGCCACGATACCCGCGGGAAGATTGCGCAGTCCCGCGATGCTGTCCGCGGGGCGGGAGAGGACCTGTCCCAGCGCGTGGTACAGCTCCACGAAGGCGTCCTCCGCGCCATCCAGCGAGCGGTTGACGACGTCCGCGTCGTCGTACACCTCGGCCAGCGGCCTTGAGTCCGAAGCCCGGAGCTGCGCATCGACCAGGCGGAAGACACCGCCCTTGCCGCTGTAGAAGACCCCCAGCTCGAAGTTGCCCGCGCGGAACGCGCCGTTCCTCCACGCGATGGGCGCGACCTTCTGCTGTGTGCGCCCATTGAGCGCCCACGCGAGGTATCCATCTGGGCGCAGCACCGCCACCTGCTCGCGGGCGAAGCGCGTCACCCGCCGCGCCAGCTCCTCGCGGGAGACCTCGCCGCGCTCCAACACCTCCCGCAACAGGAACCCCGCCACCATGCGCGGTGGGAAGGTTCCGAGCGTCACCGGCTTCTCCATCAGCCGGCCCAGCACCTCCACTGCGTCGTCTGGCGTGAAGGGATTGCGGTGCAGGGGCAGTTCGTCCACGTCCTCAAGCCCGGCGCGGACCAGCAACTTCTCGAAGGCGTCCACGTCCAGCAGGCCCATCTCCAAGGCCTGCCGCGAGACCTTCCCGGAAGGTGCGAGGATGACCGTCCCCACCGGCATGCGGACAGGTTGACCCCGGTGGAGTCGTTGACTGCCCTGCTCCTCGCCGGACTCATCCGATGCCTGCGGGGCGCTCTGTCGGAAGGCCCGTGAACTTCCTCTCGTGGAGGAAGCCTCCACGCCCGCGCAGCCCACCATCAGCAAGGCCGCGAACAGCGCCACGACAGCCATGCGCATCGTCTGCCTCCTGGAAGTGAGGACACTCCGGTCCGGCATGACGGCGGCATCGACGAGATGCCGCCGTCACCCTTCCGGAGGCTGCGGCCTATGGCCCCGTCAGACGGTTGAGCGTGAAGGAGGGCCGGTTCCACGTCCCGCCGGGGAAGCTCACCGCGGAGGAGGCCGCCATTCCAATGGGACTGCCCGCCGAGCCATTGACGGTGAAGGTGCCCGCGGCCGTCGCCGAGGTCGACGTCGTTCCGGTGCAACCCGGGCAGAGGTTCGTGCCGGTGATGTACGCCATCGGGAAGCTCAGCGACGTGGAGGTGCTGCTCACCACGCCCTGCAGCCACACCGGGTTGCTGCCCTGGTAGACGGTCAGGTTGACGACGTGGGTGTTGCCCTGCGTGTTGAAGCTGGTGCCCCAGCCGGGCTCCGCGCCGTTGTACCAGAGGCCATTCAGGTTCATCACGGAGCTGCCGCTACCAAAGGCCAGGAATTGGATGGGCTCGTTGCCGGAGAGCGAACCCAGCGTCCAGTAGAAGCGCCACAGTCCGCTGCTGTAGGTGATGCGCATCGTCCCCACCACGGACAACGTCGCGCTGGAGCCTGTCCAGGTGGTCTTGAGCAGATCGCCCCGCCACTCGCCGGGCTCCGCGAAGAGGTAGGCCTGGTACCAGATGGGCACGCCCGCGGACGTGTACGTGTACCAGGTGACGTGGATCTGGTCGGAGGCGAGGTGCTGGATGTCCAGGCCGTTGCCGGAGCGCGCGGGGTTGTACCAGGGGCCCTTGTCCGGGCGGGGCGGGAGGTTGGTGTAGACGGCCGCCGCCGCGTTGATGCGGCCGGTGCCGCAGTTGCTCCCGCAGCCGGAGACCGCCGTCGCGGTGGACTTGATGCGCGCGGTGACCTGCGCGGGCGTCATCGAGGGCTTCTGCGAGAGGATGAGCGCGGCGAGGCCCGCGACGTGCGGAGAGGACATGGAGGTGCCGCTCAGGTATCGGTGGCAGTAGTCACCCGCCAGCAGCGTGGCCCCCGGCTTGCCAATGGCCCAGGCCGAGAGAACCTGGTCCGTGCCGCTGTACGGGTCCGCCGTGTTGGGGTCCGCGGGGCAGCCAATGCCCTGGCCGTAGAAGCCGGCGCTGGCGGTGCCGCCTGGCGCGATGACGTCGACGCGAGAGCCGCCGCTGCTCCATGGCGCCCGCGCACCGGTCTGCGTGCTGGCGCCCACGGCGATGACGCCGGTGCAGGAGGCGGGCGTGATGTTCGCCGTCAGCAGACCCGCCACGCCGTCATTGCCACCGGCGGCGACCACCACCACGCCCTTGCCGACGGCGTAGGTCACCGCGCTCTGGATGTCGGGGTAGTTCGTGCAGGGATAGACGGCCGCGGGGGCGTTGGGGTTGTAGGCCGTCCCGAAGCTCATGTTGATGACGCGCGCGCCGTTGTCCGCCGCGTAGCGGATGGCATCGTCCACCGCGGACAGAAGGACGCCGTTGCTGGCGGTGGAGACCTTGACGGGCATGAGCTGACAACCCCAGCAGACGCCCGCGCCACCGATGCCGTTGTTCGTGCGCGCCGCGAGGATGCCGGCCACGTGCAAGCCGTGGTGGTAGGTGTTCGTGTCGTAGGGGTCCGCGTCCCCCTGTCCAAAGTCATACCCTGTCGTCCAGGCCCCGCTGAGGTCCGGATGGTCGAGCCTGCCGGTGTCGAGCACGGCGATCTTCACGTTGCCGGTGACACTGTTCCAGGCCGTGGGCAGGTTGATGGCCGGGTAGTTCCACTGCTGTGAGTACAGGGGGTCCGTTGGCGTGGCGAAGAACTCCATGTAGAGGTTCTCATGCGCGTATTCGACGTCTGGATTCCGCCGCAGCTCCGCGATGGCCTCCAGGGTGCGCGCCTCCTCCTCCGCGATGGACGTGGCGGCGGACCGCGCCTCCGCTTCCAGCGACACCACCACCGCGCCGCTGGAGAGAGGCTGGACGAGCTGGGCACGGAAGCCTCGGACCGGAGGCAGCTCGGCGTCCGTGAGGGCCCTGTCGGAGCCCTTGAACTTCACGATGGCCTGTCCCGGCACGAACCGGCGGGGATTCTTCGACGGCGCGGTCTGCGTGGCGATGGGCGCGGCCGTGGTCGCGACGGGCGCGGCGGGGACCTCAGCGCCGCAGGCATTCAGCAATAGAGATGAAAGCAGGACGGATAGAACAGACTTCTTCACTCAACCCCCCAGGTGAAAGGACTGGGGCCAGCAGGCTGCGCGGTGTGAAGATTGTCAATCTATTTTTGCTGTTACTTCTTGTTTTGGAGCTTTTGCTGGTTGCTGGAAATTCACCGCGACGGAGCAAGCAGCACGACGGAGTATCCGACCGCCGTGCGCGCGCCAGGGTTCTCGTAGGAGTGCTTCTGGTCTCCCCGGAAGACGACGACGTCGCCCGCTTCCAGCACGAAGCGCTCGCCACTGGCCACCAGCGCCAGGGTCCCAGCCTCACAGGCCAGGTACTCGCGCGTGCCGGGTGTATGGGGCACGCCGGTGATGCGCGCCTTGGGCGGCAGCTCCATCCGGTCGAACTCCATGCCCGGCAGTGGATCCGGCAGGAGCTTGCGCAGGAAGGCCGCGCCGCGCTGCTTCATCGGCAGGCTGTCTCGCCGGTAGTGCCGGGCGCTCGCCTTGGGCCGGGCGAGCAGCTCCTCCAGTGACACCTGCAGCGCCCCCGCCACCCGGTGCAGCACTGACAGCGTGGGGTTCGCCGCGCCGGACTCCAGATGCGCCCAGGTGGCCCGGGGCACGCCCGCCAGCTTCGCGAGCTGCACCTGCGTGGCCCCTCGCGTCTCCCTCAGCGTCCTCAGGTTGCGCGCCAGCCTGCCTGGAAGGTCCTCTTCGCTCATACGCTGGCATTCTGCCAATGCATTGGCGCCCATGCCATCTCGTCGGAAGCCATCCGCTATCCATGCCTCAAGGAGAGACACGCCATGGACATGCGGAATCAAGCAGTGCTGGTGACGGGCGCGAGCCGGGGTCTGGGCCGCGCCCTGATGGAAGCCTTCGCCCGGCGGGGCGCCCGGGTGGTGGGCGTGGCGCGCGACGCGAAGGCGCTGGAGGCGGCGGTGGCGCCCCTGAAGGCGCAAGGGCTGACAGTGCACGGGCTCGCCTTCGACGTAGGGGACAAGCAGGCCATCTACCCGCTGGTCGGTGCCGCCACCGCGCTGGTCGGCCCGCTGGATGTCCTGATCAACAACGCGAGCACCCTGGGCCCCACGCCCCTGCCGCTCCTGCTCGACACGGCTTGCGAGGACGTGTCGCAGGTGCTGGAGGTCAACCTGCTGGGGCCCTTCCGTCTGACGAAGGCCGTCGCGGGGAGCATGGTCGTCCGGGGCCGGGGACTCATCCTCAACATCACCTCCGACGCCGCCGTGTCCGCCTATCCCCGCTGGGGCGCTTACAGCGTGTCGAAGGCCGCGCTGGAGCACCTGACGCGCATCTGGGCCTCGGAGTTCGAGGGCAGCGGCGTGCGCCTGCTCACCGTGGACCCGGGTGACATGGACACGCGCATGCACAGCGACGCGCTCCCGGATGCCGACCCCTCGACGCTGGCGAAGCCGGAGGACGTGGCCGCGCGCATCCTCGCGCTCGTGGAGGCCCGGGACACCGCGTCCGGCCAGCGCTTCGAGGCCGCGAGATGGGAGGCCGCATGAACGCCGCACGCTGGCCCCGGGAACACCCCGACGCCGCGAGGCTCCTGCACGTGCAGCCCCGCCGCGAACGCTTCACCGACACCGTCGCCTCGGAGCTGCCGAACCTCCTGCGCGAAGGCGACCTGCTGGTGATGAACGACGCGGCCACGCTGCCCGGCTCCCTCACGGGCCGCACCGGCTCGGGCGCCGCCATCGAGCTGCGGCTCCTCTCCCACGAACCCGACGACACCTGGACGGCCGTCCTCTTCGGCGCGGGCGATTGGCGCCGGCGCACCGAGGACCGGACCCCTCCGCCCGAGCTCCCCGTGGGCGCACGCCTGGAAGTCGGCGGACTCACCGCGCGGGTGGTGGAGGTGCTGCCTCCATCCCCTCGGCTCCTGCGCGTGGCCTTCGACCTGACCGGCGCGGCGCTCTGGCAGGCCCTCTACTCAGCGGGCCGTCCGGTGCAGTACGCGTACACGGCGGGGCCGCTCGCGCTGTGGCACGTGCAGACGCTCTACGCCTCACGGCCGTGGGCCGCGGAGATGCCTTCCGCGGGCCTGCCCCTCACCGCGTCCGTGTTGCTGCGGATGAAGGCGCGCGGCGTGCGCTGGGCATCCCTCACGCACGCGGCGGGGCTCTCCTCCACGGGCGACGCGGCGCTGGACGCGGCGCTGCCCCGGCCCGAACGCTCGGACATCCCCGAGCGCACGGTGTCCTTGGTGGAAGAGACGCGAGGGCAGGGTGGGCGTGTGGTGGCGGTAGGCACCACCGTGGTGCGCGCACTGGAAGGGCGCGTGACACAACACGGGATGCTGGTGCCGGGCGAGGAAGTGACGGACCTGCTGCTTGGGCCCGGCTACGTGCCCCGGGTGGTGCACGGGCTGCTCACCGGCGTGCACGACCCGGGGAGCAGCCACCATGCGCTGCTCCAGGCCTTCGCGCCGCTTCCGCTCCTGCTCCGGGCTTCGGCGCATGCGGAAGCGGCGGGCTACCTGGGGCACGAGTTCGGCGACACGAGCCTCATCCTGGATGCGTGACGCGTCACTGGACCGTGACGCCCGGCTCCAGCTCCACCTTCACCCAGCCCGGCTTGCGCAGGTCGAAGTTGCGGTACGCGTCGATGGCGGAGGCCATGGACTTCACGTGGCTCAGGATGGCCGTGGGGTCCACCGTGCCGGAGCGCACCAGCTCCAGCAGCTTGGGGACGTACTTGCGGTGGTTGCAGTTGCCCATGCGCAGGGTGAGGTTCTTGTTCATCGCCTCGCCAATGGGGAACGCGGTCATCGTCTGCGGGTACACGCCGATGATGGACAGCGTGCCCGCCTTGGCCAGTGACTGCACCGCCCACTGCGCGGCCTGCGACGGCGCGTCGCCGGGCACCCAGTTGTCGCCGTCCGGCTTCTGCTTGGGCGCGACCTGCTCCACCTCGCGCTTGAACTCGGGCTTCTCCGCCTTGGCCTTCTTGGCGGCCGGGCCGTGGTGCGCGTGCTGCGCGTCCACACCCACCGCGTCGATGGCGCGGTCCACGCCGATGCCCGCCGTGAAGCGCTTGAGCGTCTCCACCGGGTCCTCCTGCTCGAAGTTGATGACCTCCGCGCCCTGGGCCCTCGCGAGCGCCAGACGGTCCTCGTGGCTGTCGATGGCGAAGACGCGGCCCGCGCCCAGGAGCCTCGCGCTCACGATGGCGAACAGGCCCACCGGTCCGCAGCCGAACACCGCCACGGTGTCACCGGGTTTGATTTCCGCCATCTCCGCCCCGAAGTAGCCCGTGGGGAAGATGTCCGAGACGAGGATGGCCTGGTCGTCGGTGACGCCTTCGGGCACCTTCACCATGGTGATGGCCGCGTGCGGGATGCGCGCCTTCTCCGCCTGCATGCCGTCGAAGGGGCCCGTCATCTCCGGTCCGCCGAAGAAGGCGGTGCCCGCGGCGGGGCCGTTGGGGTTCGCGTCGTTGCATTGGGCGTAGTAGCCCGCGCGGCAGTACGAGCAGTTGCCGCACGCGATGGTGGAGCAGATGACCACGCGGTCGCCCACGTTGAAGTTGCGCACGTCCTTGCCCAGCTCCTCGATGACGCCCACGCCTTCGTGGCCGAGGATGGTGCCGGGCTTCATGCCCGCCATGGTGCCGCGGATCATGTGCAGGTCCGTGCCGCAGATGGCGCTGGCGGTCAGCCGGATGATGGCGTCCGTGGGCTCCTTCAGCTTCGGCTCCGCGACGTCGTCCAGCCGGATGTCCCCGATGCCATGGAAAACGACTGCCTTCATGTTCCGCTCCTTGCCCCGCCAGGGCCTCGAAAGACGTGAAGGCCCACGGCGCCTTCGCGAAGGCACACGGGACCCGTTCGTCTGGACTCTGGGCACGGCGGTGGGGCCGGGCAGGACCGGCGCCGCGCTCCCTCCACTGGAGAGCGGGCGGAGAGGCAGTGGCCCTATCGCCCGGTCGAGTGGACCTGGATGGCGAGCCGCTTGCCGAACACCTTGCGGAAGGAGGCGACCTCGCGCTCGACGTTCCACAGCTCCAGGTCGAGGGGCTGGCGGGCGTGCAGGTGCAGCGTCACCGCCTCGCGGCCGTCCGTCACCTTGAAGTCGCGGATGGGCTGGTGGTGGCTGTGGTCCAACGCGTTCGCCAGGCGCAGCAGCGTGGCCAGCTTGCGCACGCGGCGCGCTTCGGACGGGGTGAGCCCGGCCATGCCGGAGTGGGACAGCTCCGGCGGGGAGCGCCGGTGGTAGCGGGCGACGCGCGCGATGATTTCACGCTCGCGGTCCGCCAGGCCCGGGATGTCCGCGTTGTGGATGAGGTAGTACGTGTGGCGGTGGTGGCGCTCGTAGCTGACCGCCGTGCCGATGTCGTGCAGCAGCGCGGCGACCTCCAGGTGCGGGCGCACGGACAGGGGCAGCTGGTGCAGCGAGGCCAGTCCGTCGAAGAGGGCCAGGGACAGGCGGGCCACCTGGCGGGCGTGCTTCTCGTCGAAGCGGAAGCGCTGGCCCATGACGATGGCCGCGTCCGCGAGGCTGTGGTCCTCGCGCGTTTCGTCCTGGCGGTAGAGCAGGTCCACCAGCAGGCCGTCGCGCAGGCCGCGGTTGACGACGCTGACGGACTCCACGCCCAGGTGGCGCGCGACGCCCTCCAGGATGACGGCGCCAGAGACGATGATGTCCGCGCGGCGCGGGTCGAAGCGCTTGCGGCGGCGCTCCGGCGGCATCTTCGCCAGGGCCTCCACGGTCTGGGTGAGCTGTCGCACGGTGGCATTGCCTCCGTTCTCCGCGGCGGCGAAGCCGACCACGGCGCCAATGGTGCCGGACGAGCCCAGCGCCACGCGGGGCAGGGCGGGGAGCTTCTCCGGGAGCGTCTTGTGGAGCGTCTCCTCCACGAAGCTGCGCATCAGCCGCAGCTGCTTGGGCGTCACGGCGCGCGCGGTGTCGAACACCTCCGTGAGGCGCACGGAGCCCAGGGAGAGGCTCCAGAGCTCGTCGGGCTTCTCGCCGGTGGCGATGGCCACCTCCGTGCTGCCTCCGCCGATGTCCACGAGGAGCGAGCGGGTGTTGGCGGGCTTCCTGTGCAGCACGCCCAGGCAGATGAGGCGGGCCTCCTCCTTGCCGCTGACGACCTCCAGCTCCAGGCCGGCCTCCTCGTGCACGCGGCGCACGATGTCCTGCTGGTTGCGGGCCTCGCGCAGGGCGCTGGTGGCGACGGCGCGCACCTGGGCCTTGTGGCGACGGCAGAGGGCGGCGTAGCGGCGCAGGGTGGACAGGAGGCGGTCGGCCGTCTCCGGGGGCATCTCGCCGGTGGTGAAGACGCCTTCGCCGGGGCGGATGGGGTCTCGCTCCTGGTGGAGGGTCTCAAGCGAGCCCTCGGCGTCCGGGCGGGCCAGCTCCAGGCGCACGGCGTTGGTGCCCACATCGATGGCGGCGAGGACGGGAGTCGGGGAGGGACGGGCGGGGAGGGCCATGGGCTCGCGGGCGAAAACGCCTGAAGGGGCACGGTCCTTCCGGGCCGTGCCCCTCAAGGTGGGGGCGACTCCTAGCGTAGCCGTGTGACAACCGTGTGGCGTTGGTGAAGATGGGGTTTCAGGGGGGCGAGGCGCCGGATTCATCCAGGGCGCCGTCGGCGCGGATGCGGCGGGAGCGCTCCTGGAGCTCACGCCAGTTGGCCTCGTACTGATCGCGGGCCGTCTTCCAGACATGCCCGCGCGCGTTGCGCAGGTTCTTGAGCAGCTCGCCGGAGTTCTTCAGTCCGCGCGTGATGAAGTCGAGCTCCTCGCGGGTGAGGAGCGAGTCCTCGGCCCGGCTGCGCTTGTGGGCGGCGACCCATCCGTCCATCTGCGCGCCCAGCTCCTTCAGCTCGGCTTCGCGCTGGCGGCTGTAGCCTTCGCGGAGCTCTGCCCACCGGGTGCCGGCGCGGTCCAGGTGCTCACGGAAGCGGCTGTGGGCCTTCTCCGCGCCGGCCTTGACGCGGTCCCAGTCGCGCTGGTCCGCGCGGCGGAGCGCCTGGATCTCGCGGTTGACGTCGTCGTTGAAGGCGCGGGCTCCGGTGAGGACATCGAGCGTGTCCTCACTGTCGGCCAGGTCCGCCTGGGCTTCGATTTCACGGAAGCGAGCGGTCGCCTCTCGCTGCTCGGCTTCCATCTTCTGGATGTATGCGTCCTGTTCCGTCATGGCGTCCTCCCAGGCACTTGGATGGAAGAAGCATGGGAACGTTCACGGGACGATGCAGGGCGGAGGGGAACGGGAGGTGGAGCGCTCAGTCGAGGAATCGGCGCTGCCAGCGGCGCGTCATGGTGAAGAAGTCGGAGTCCTCTGACCTGGCCTCCTGGTACAGCCAGGGTTCGAGCACGCGCGCGAGTTCCCGGTAGGCAGGCAACGTCTGGCCCTGTTCGGTGTCACCGGCCTCCGGCCATGGGCCCAGCGTGACGACAGCCCGGTCTGGACCTAGTGCTTGCACGGTGGTGTCCGGCGCGTGCAGCCGGGAGCGCAGGCCTTCCACTCCACCCAGTTCATGGAGGACCGGTGGACCCAGGAAGTTCATCCATGCCGGGGCGCGCACGCGGGTGCCCAGGTCCCGGGCCACATCGTCAAATTCCAGCACGTCCATGGCTGGATGGCGGAAGCTCAGTGCCTTCACCTCATCTCGGACGACAGATGCCAGGGGCTCGCCGTTGAATGAAAGGCCCGCATGGCCCGAACCGAAGGGGAGGACACCGGCAATCTCAATCGCCAGTGCTCGGAAGCGCTCGGGACCCTGGGCCTCCAGGAACTCCGTGGGAAAGGTCAGTCGCAGTGCGCTGACAGCGTCCGGCCAGTAGAGGTCTTCGGGGGGGCGATCGAGCGCGTACCCCACGTAATGGAACTTGTACCGGTGGCTTTCAGTGGGAGCGTCCGAGGTGGGGGCGCCCAGCAATTGAAGATGGCTGACATCTCCGTCGTGAAGCCTGTGATGGATGTGCTGCCAACTCTCCGTGTCGAGTGTCTGCCACTGGCCGTCGAGATCTCCATAGAAGCCTAGGGCGTCCTTTCCAATGGCCTTCCGATAGAGGTCGAGCGCCCGTTGTATCCGAGGCTTCAAGGCGTTGTGTGCTTGCGGCATGAAGAGACACAACTGGATGCCGTCACGCACTGCGAGGAGATCCGCCTCGAAGTCACTCCTGATGTAGAGCCGAACGCGGGGCAGGCTTGTCATCGGAGGATCCCCCATCTGGGAATGACGCGAAGAACCTGTTCAGGGCCTAGATTGAAGGCGTCCATATAGGTGTTTTTCTGTGTCGGATCGGTGGGCGAAGCGCTCTTTGAAAGGGGCCGCCACCCGGGCGCGGAGGTCGTGGCGGCGTTCGAACAGAAGAACTTGAAATCGTAGACCATGCTGACTCGGATGAGGTCACCGGTGTGGATGACAACGTCCGGTGAGACCGTCCCCTTCAGCTCGTACAGGAAGCGGGGTTGCTTGAGCAGTTCGACTTCTTCGTTACTCAAGGGCGTGAAGGTGCCGGTGCGTTGAGCAGGTCGGTAGGTCGGCTCGATGCTGAAGCGTCCTGGAATCACGGCCTCCAAGCCCTCTCCGGCGCACGCCAGCGCCACGGCGTGCATCTGTTCCCCCAGCCAGATGGCGCGGGACACGGTCTCACCCCGCGCATTGCGAACCAGCTCGTTGCACTGCGCGACCGTAGGGTCCTTCCCATCCTGGTACCGGAACAACACCTCCGACCGTGCATCATCCGCGCATTTCTTCAGCACGGACTCCACTGCCTGTTTCGCCTCCGCGTCCAGGGCCAGCTTCGCCCCCGCCATCAGCGTGGCCACTTGCGCCGCGCGTGGGACGGGCATGACTGACTCCGGCCCGGTGCACAGCGCCGGCTGGGTCCGGCAGGTGTTCGACACCGAGTCCATGCCCTGCTGCGCATACGTGCGCGGACGTGGCCCCGCGCAGCCGCTCAGCCCCACCGCCACGAACACCCACAGCCAATCCGTCCGGCGTCCCAGTCCCATGTCGCCATCCTGCCAGTCCCCGCGCCACAGGTAGGCCCCCTGGCGTGAGACAGCGACACCGCGCCTTTCCACCACACCTGTGCGAATCCACCTCGCCAGGGAGGGCCCATCGACGCATGAGACGTGAATCGATACCCTGCGACCCGTGACCGTCGCCGCCGCAGAGAAGAGTGAGAGGATCCGTCACCGCAAGATTGGCGCCTGCCGCGTGCTCGGCGAGCTGGGCCGCGGCGGCATGGCGCTGGTGTATCGCGGCCTGCACGAGCTGCTTCAGCGCGAGGTCGCCATCAAGGAACTGCTCCCTGAAGGCCAGCGCGACCAGGAGGCCCTGTCGCGCTTCCGCCGCGAGGCGCTGGCGCTCGCCGCCTTCCGCCACCAGAACATCGTCACGCTCTATGACCTGGTGGACAAGAACGACAGCCTCTTCATGGTCATGGAGTACGTGGACGGGCCCACCCTCCACGGCCTCATCAAGGACGGCCCGCTGCCTCCGGACGTCGCCGCCGTCATTGGCGCGCGCATCGCCAGTGCGCTCGACCACGCCCACTTCCGCCGCATCATCCACCGCGACCTGAAGCCCGCGAACGTCATGCTCACCAAGTCTGGTGAGGTGAAGCTCATGGACTTCGGCATCGCCAAGGACGTCAGCCTCGAAGCCCTCACCCAGCAGGGCATGGCCGTGGGCACGCCGTCGTACATGTCCCCGGAGCAGGTCACCGGCGCGCCTATCGACGCCAGGACCGACATCTTCTCCCTGGGCGTGCTCCTCTATGAGGCCCTCTCCGGCACCCGCCCCTTCGTGGGCAAGACGGCGGGAGAAGTCTTCGCCCGCATCCGCGACGGCAAGTTCACGCCGCTCCAGAAGGTGGCTCCGAACGTGCCGCCGCCGCTCGCGCGCATCGTGAAGCGCGCGCTGTCGGTGAAGCCGGAGGCCCGCTTCCCGGACGCCGCGGCCATGCGCCGCGAGCTGGACCTGTTCCTCGCCCACGAGGTGCGCGTGTCCCACCCCGCGCTGCTCGTGGCCTTCCTGCGCTACCGCGAGAAGCTCACGGAGACGGAGGCCCTGGCCCACCTCACCCAGCAGGAGCTGGGCGTGCTGGACGTCTTCGCCACGAAGAAGCCCAAGCGCGCGCCGAGCAAGCTCAAGTGGGTGCTGGCCGCGCTCACCGCCGGCATCGCGGCGGCGGGCACCGGCCTCTACCTGTCCCAGTCCCAGTGGGCGCCGCTCCTGGAGCAGCTCACCCGCTGAGAGGCACCGCTCAGGCCTGCTGCTTCTTGTCGTGCGTGACGGTGACGATGGTCCCGATGCCGCCGCGCACGAAGAAGTCACCCACCACCGTGAGCTTGCGCGGCTGGATGGCCTTGATGATGTCGTCCGCGATGGTGTTGGTCACCTTCTCGTGGAAGGCGCCCTCGTTGCGGTAGGACCACATGTAGAGCTTCAGGCTCTTGAGCTCCACGCACAGCTGATCCGGCACGTACTTGATGGTGAAGCGCGCGAAGTCCGGCTGGCCCGTCAGGGGGCACAGGCAGGTGAACTCCGGCACGTCGAAGGCGATCTCGTAGTCGCGATCGGCGGCGGGGTTGGGGAAGGTCTGGATTTCTTTGGACGGCTTGGAGGACATGCGCTGTCGTGTAGCACACGTTCGGCGCGTGTCACCGCCCTGCACAACGTCGCCTCCCTGGCTGCCAGGTGACGGCTCTGTTCGGGTTCCAACGTGCCGCGGCCCTCCGGGACAGGAGAACGTCCGGGGGCGGTTGGCGATCATGCTCGGGGATTCCTATCTCCCTCCGGCGACCCCTGTAGCGAGCGCGTCCCGCCCCTCATGCTGCCACCCAATGACGTCGAGGATGTCCTCTCGTGCCTGCCCCAAGCGCTCCTGCGCGTGGGTCCTGACTTGCGCGTCCAATGGTGCGAGGAGGGCTTCGCGGCCAAGACGGGCGTGACGCTCTCCCCGGGCGGCACCCTGCTGGAGGCCCTGGAGCCCGGCCGCAGCCTGGATGCCCTGGAGCGCGCCATCCGCGAGCACCGGGCCCACTCCGGCCATGTCATCACCCGCACGCTCCGGCAGGTGCGTGTGCAGGTGAAGCCCACCCACACGAACGGCACGGCCGGGGCGTGGTTGGTGATGGAGCCGTCCGGCGTGGACGACGAGGGAGCATTTTCACAGGCCGTGCGGGAGATTGCCCGCGCGGTGGGTGAGTCGCTGGAGGTCGACCGCGTCTGCTCGGCCGCCGTGGTGTCGCTGGTGCGGTGTGCCCAGGTGCGGCGCGCGGAGGTGTTCCTCTACGAAGAGGACGACGCGACGCTCAAGCGCATGGCGGTGTCGGACCTGGAGGGCCTGGACGCGCCCCAGGACGCGTTCGACCCGTCCGAGGACCCCTACCGTCAGGCCCTGGCCCTGCGTCAGCCGCAGCTGGGCATCCAGCGTGGCTACGGCGACGCGGTGGGCTCCGTGTTCGCGGCGGTGCCGTTGTGCGCGCCGCGCCGCACGGTGGGGCTGCTGCTCATCTACAAGGAACAGGGCGCGTCCTTCTCCGTGCGCGAGCTGGAGATGTGGAGCGCGGCGGCCAGCCAGCTGGCGGTGGCGGTGGAGAACGCGCGGCTCTTGCGCGAAGCCCAGTCCGCCCTGCGCGTGCGCGAGGAGTTCATGTCCATCGCGTCGCACGAGCTGAAGACGCCGCTCACGCCGCTGAAGCTGGGCCTGTACTCGATGGAGCGCCGCATCGCCGCGGGGCAGCCGGTGGCGCTCTCGAGCGTGCTCAAGTCCAAGCGACAGGTGGACCGGCTCGCGGGGCTGGTGGAGGACCTGCTGGACGCAAGCCGTCTGGAGCTGGGCCGGCTGGCGCTGGACTCGTCTCCGCTGGAGGTGGGGCAGCTGGTGGCGGAGGTGGTGGACCACTTCCGGCACGCCTTCGAGCGTCCCTTCACGGTGGACGTGCCGCACGACGGCGTCTGGGTTTTGGGCGATAGAGATCGGCTGGAGCAGGTGCTGGTGAACCTGCTGGAGAACGCGCACAAGTACAGTCCGGCGGGGGCGCCCATCGCGGTGCGGGTGGGGCGCACGGGCGAGTCCGCGCGCATCCAGGTGCAGGACCACGGCATCGGGATTCCGGGCGCGGATCAGGCGCTGGTGTTCCAGCGTTTCTACCGGGCGCGCAACGTGTCGCACCGCAACTTCGGTGGGCTGGGCCTGGGCCTGTTCATCAGCCACTCCATCGTGAAGATGCACGGCGGCGCGCTGGCGCTCCGCAGCCGCGAGGGCGAAGGCTCCACGTTCCTGCTGGACCTGCCGCGCATGCCCGCGCACGAGGTGCGCAGGCTGCCCCGGCGCGTGCTGGTGCTGGACGAGGACTCGAGCCAGGAGGCCACGGCGGAGCGCACCCTGAGGGCGGAGGGCTTCGAGGTCTTCACCGTGCAGAGCGGCGCGGAGGCCCTGCGCAAGGCGACGCACCTGCCGGTGGACCTCATCGTCCTGTCCACGAGCGCCACGCAGTCCCCGGTGGGCAGCTTCCTGGAGACCTTCGCCACGCTGCCCCGCGCGCGGCCGGTGCCCATCCTGCTGGCGGGGGATGCGCGGCCGTGGTGGGCGCAGGAGAACGCCGCGCTGTGTCCCCGGCCGTACCGTCCGGAGGAGCTGCTCGCGGGCGTGCGCACCGTGCTGACGCGCGAGAAGCGCCGGACGCTGACGCCGGTGGAGTCGGAGCTTCCGCTCGTCACGCCCGCGTGAAGCTGCCCGCTCGGAGGACGCTGACGCCGGTGGAGTCGGAGCTTCCGCCCGTCACGCCCGCGTGAGCGGGGCCTCGTGCAGGACGCGGTAGTCCTTGGGGCGCACTCCCGCTTGTTCCAGGGCCGTGCGCGAGTGGGCATCCACGAAGGTGGCCCGCTCCACTTCTCGCTGCACGGCGTAGCGGGTGGTGACGAGCTCGGGCAGGTGGCCTGGGTGACACATCCACTCCGTGACGCCTTCGGTGGGCAGCGCCGCCAGGGCCTGGGCGAAGCGCTCCGGGGTCCAGTACGCCGTCGCGCCGGACTCGCCCACGAAGTGGTCGTTCGTGGCCACGCCCCGGGCCCGCAGCGCGCCGCGCATGTCCGCATCGATGGAGCGCACCGGGAGGCCCGCGCGCCTCGCGACGCGTGACAGTCCCTCCAGGACCTGGGGATGCCGGTGCAGGTGCTTGTGCACGTCCAGGTGCGTGGCGGCCTGGCCCAGCAGCCGCTCCAGCCGCTCCAGTTGCGCGAGCGCCTCTGCCTCCACCACGTCCACGGGAAGCCCATCCACACGGCTGCCGTCGAGGCCTCCATCCACGGTGCACCACTCGCGTGGGAAGCCCGGGTCCACGGGCGCGCCCCGGTCCAGGTTCAGGTGCAACCCGATGGCGAGCCCCCGGGCCTGCCTCGCGGCGGACTCGGAGTCCGGCGCGTTCACCAGCAGGGTGGCGGAGGAGACGACGCCCTCGCGCAGTGCCTGGAAGATGCCCCGGGTGATGCCCGGGTCGTAGCCCAGGTCATCGGCGTTGATGATGAGTGCGCGGGGCGGCGTGGCCTGGCCTCCTTCAGGGGCGGGGTCGTGCCTGGAAGAAGCGCCACATCTGCAGGGACGCGTCCAGGTCCGGCGTGCCGCCATTGTAGAAGGGCTGGCCGGGCCATGCATGCTTGCCGCCGGTGACGGTGCACAAGCTCGCGGTGGCGCTCTCCGGCTTGCAGCCCGTATACGCCACGCAGGTGCTGTTGCCCTGCTGATACGTCTGCTGCTGGGGCCCGGTGCAGCCGTTGGACTCCGCGAAGCGCCGCACGGACTCCGACGCGGACGGGTAGGGCCTGCCGCCGACGACGGTGAGGTTCTCGCCTCCGTCGTAGTAGATGGATTCGTCAGCGGTGCCGTGGAAGTGGAGCACGGGCACGGGGCGGGACGGGCGGCAGTCCGGCAGTCCCACCATGCCCGCGACGGGAGCGATGGCGGCGATGCGCTGGGCGCGCTCGCAGGCCAGCCGGTAGGAGAAGAAGGCACCGTTGGAGAAGCCGTTGGCGAAGACGCGGCGCGGGTCGGTGCACACGCGGGTGTCCAGGTCCGCGAGCAGCGCGTCCACGAAGCCCACGTCGTCCACGTTGGCAATCTGCGCCGGGCCACAGCACGCCTCTCCGTTCCATCCCCGCGTGTCCGCTTCGCCCCGGCCGTAGATCTCCGGGAAGTTGAGGCCGCGCGGGTACACCGCGATGAAGCCCTCCGCGTCGGCCAGGGTGGAGAAGCCGGTCAGCGCCTCCTGCTCCTGCTCGGTGGAGCCGAAGCCGTGGAAGCTGAGGACGACGGGCGTGGGCTTCGTGGCGTCGTAGCCAGTGGGCACGTGGACGCGGAAGGCGCGGGTGTGGCCGCCTTGCTCGACCGTCCAGTCGTAGGTGCCAGGCGTCACGGTGAGGCCCAAGCAGGCCGTGCGGTCCGCGGGGGGCACGTCCCCCGCCGAGGTGCCCGGAAGGTCCGTTTCTTCGTCGGGCGGGGTATTGGATTCGTCCGTGGATCCGCACGCCGTGGCGGTCAGCAGCAGGCTGGACGCGGCGAGGGCGAGGAGGCGAAGGCGCATGGGGAGGAAGCTAGTTCCCCGTGCCGCACTCCGCCGCGAGCGCCTGCGCCCGGTCCGGGAACTTTTCCGCCAGCGTACGTTTCACCTCGGCCACCCGGGCGGTGTCGCCTTCGTGGACGTGCAGTTGGCAACGCGCGGTGAGGGCGCGGGGATCGTCCGGGGCCAGACGCTCGGCCTCCCGGTATTCGCGCTCGGCGCCGCGCAGGTCGCCCTGCCGGAAGAGGACGGCCCCCAGGTAGGAATGGGCCACCGCGAGCGTGGGGGCCTTGCGCTGCGCGCGCTTGAGCAGTGCGACGGCGTCGTCCAGCTTCTCCTGGCGGAAGCGCACGAAGCCCAGCTCCGCCAGGGACGCGGCGTCGTCGTGCTGGCGCGTCCAGGCGGACAGCACGGTGGCGGCCTCGTCCAGCCGGCCTCCTTGCGACAGGAGCTGGCCGTAGCGGGGAGCGACCTTCGCGGAGCCCGGCGCCTGCGCGTACGCCTTCGCGAGCGCGGTCAACGCCCCCGGCACGTCACCCTGGAGGGCCCGCAGGTCGGCCAGGGCCAGCGGTGCGCGGACGTCCTTGGGGGCCAGGGCGGTGGCCTCGTCGATGGCGCGTTCCGCGCGCTTGCCCATGCGCAGCTCGGTGGCGGCGCGCGCGGCGAGCAGGTGCGCCTCCGCCTCCTTCGGGAAGCGAGTGGTATAGGCCTCCGCCAGCGCCAGGGCCTGCGGGTGGGCGCCCGCGGCGAGCAGCAGCGCGCCCGCGCGAGCCAGCTCCTCGGCCGTGGCGCGCACGTCCTTGCCCAGCCCGTCCAGCGCGGACACCTTCGCCTCCGCCGTGGTCGCGGCTTCGGCGGCGGCGATCCGCGCGGGGGGCGGCATGTCCGGGCGCCGCAGGTACCACGTGGCCCCCGCGCCCAGTCCGCCCAGCACGAGCACGCCCCCGACGATGGCCAGGGCCTTGCGCGACCGGGGAGCGCCACGCGAAGCCGGAGCGCGAGCGCCCGCCGGAGCTTCGCCGCGCCCCTTGCTACCGGACGCCGGGGCCTGGAGTTCGCCAGAGGCCACTCCGTGCGTGGCGCCCTCCGCCGGGTAGCCCGAGGTCGCGACGGGGATCTCCGCCGTCACGGGCCGGGTCGAACCGCGAATCGACACGGTGTGGGTGCCCAGGGGCGGAAGGGGACGCGAGGCCGTCGGAGCGGAGACCGGCGGAGGCACGGGCCAGGACGGGATGCCCTGCACGCCGAACGGTGGGAGCACGTCCATGCCGGGGGTTCCATCCGCGCCTGAATTGGATGGATCCGCGAGCCTCGCGTTGCGCAGCGCCAGCCGCTTGGGGTCCCGGTCCGGCGGAAACAACGTGTCCAGGTACACGGCCACCTGCGCCGGCGCGGCGACCTCCGCGTGCCCGCCCAGCATCTCGATGGCGGCGATGAACGTCTGCAGGCTGTCGAAGCGCGCCTCCGGGTCCTTCGCGAGCGCCTTGAGACACACGGCCTCCAGCGCCTGCGGCACGGACGGGTCGAACGTGGTGGGCGGCTTCGGCCTTCCTTCGGAGATGCGCGTGAGCACCTCGTCGGTGGACATGCCGGTGAAGGGCCGCCGGCCGCACAGCTGCTCGTAGAGCATCACCCCCGCGGCGAACAGGTCCGCGCGGTGGTCCACGCTGCGGCCGGCGATCATCTCCGGCGACATGTAGAAGAACTTCCCCTTCAGCGTCCCGGGCTCCGTCCCCGCCCCCAGCGCGTCCGCCTTCGCGATGCCGAAGTCGATGACCTTCACCGCGCCGTTCGCCCCGACGTGGATGTTGTCCGGCGTGAAGTCGCGGTGGACGATGCGCAGCGGCCGGCCCGCCTCGTCCACGGCGCGATGCGCGGCGTCCAGCCCCCGGCACGCATCCACCAGCACGCGCAGGGTGATGCCCAACGGAACGCGCTGGCCTCGCTCGGCGGCCTCCTGCCGCACCTCCGCGAACGAGCGCCCCTCCAACAGCTCCATGGCGATGAAGGGCTCCCCGCCCTCCATGCCCAGCTCCAGGATGGACACCACGTTGGGATGGCGGACCTGCGCGGTGATGCGCGCCTCGTTGAGGAACATCTGCACGATGCGCCGGTCCGCGACCAGGTGCGGCATCAGCCGCTTCACCGCCACGGCCGGGCCGCGCTGGCCCTCCAGGCTGATGGCGCGCGCCAGATACACCTCCGCCATGCCGCCTGTCGCGATGCGCGCGCTCAAGCGGTAGCGGCCTGCCCATGAAACGCCGGGTTCCGACACCAAGATATCGGCAGTCTACGGGCCCGAGCCCCCGGCGCCCAACGCCATGACGCGCTGCCTGCCTGCCTGGCCTCGGCCAGCCCGGACATGCCCACCGTATTGGACCGGCCGGGACGACGGGTGTGGGTGCAGGGATGTGTGGAGTCGATGACGGAGGACCGGCCGGGAGTGCTAACGTCCCCCGCCTCAAGCGTGACCCCTAAGGGGAGGGGGCCGCCTTCACGAACCTCGCGTACCGTCGCGGATGCAGGGAGGGATGTTGGGCACCGTCCTCAAGGGTGGTTTTGTCGTCGAGCTGGAACCTGCGTCCGTAGAGCGGGTGGACCTGCGCATCGAGGGTGAGCGCATCGTGGCGCGAGGCGAGGACCTCGCGCCCGGCCCCGACGACGAGGTGGTCGCGCTGTCCGGCAAGCTCGTCTTCCCGGGGCTCGTCAACGCCCACCACCGGCTGGCGAGCGTGCTGGCGCGCGGCCTGGTCCGTCCGACGCCCACGTCCTACCAGGCCCTGCTGGAGCAGGTGCGCTGGCCCTTCGAGAACGCGCTGGACCTGGACGCGGTCCAGGTGGCCGCCACGGCGGGCGGCCTGGAGTCCATCCAGTGCGGCACCACCACCCTGTTTGATTTGCACGCCTCGCCCAAGGCGGTGACGGGCTCGCTGCTGCGCTCGGCGCGCGGCCTCCATGAGGTGGGCGTGCGTGGCGTGCTGTCCTACGCGGTGACGGACCGCATGGGCGCGGTGGGCCGCGAAGAGGGGCTGGAAGAGACGGTCAGCTTCGCGCGCAAGGCCCGGGGCCGCTTCCGCGGGCAGGTGGGCGCGGGCCCCTGCTTCACGCTGGGCGACGACGCGCTCCAGGGCCTGGGTGAGGCGCTCAACACCACCGGCACCGGGCTGCACTTCCCGCTCGCGGAGGATCCGCTGGACGAGCGGCTGTCCACCGAGCGTCACGGCAACCCGCCGGTGACGCGGCTGCTCACCAGCAACCTGCTGTCGCCCCGCGCCATGGCGGCGCACGTGGGCCACCTGGCGTGGGCGGACCTGGCGCAGGTGCTGGCCACGGGGACGTGGTTCCTGCACACGCCGCGCTCCAACCAGGGCCAGGAGGTGGGCTACGCACCCGCGCTGAAGTTCGGGGCGCGCGCGTCGCTGGGGACGGACGGCACGTCTCCGGACCTGTTCGCGGAGGCGCAGGCGGCGTACCTGCGCTCGCGTGAGGCGGGGCAGCCCATCGACGTGCTGCGCTACCTGGCCAACGGCCACCGGCTGGCGTCGCAGGTGTTCGAGGCGGCCATCGGCCCCATGCGCGAGGGCGCGCTCGCGGACCTGCTGGTGCTGGACTACCTGTCGCCCACGCCGCTGACCGCGGAGACGCTGGCGTGGCACGTGGTGCACGGACTGGGCAGCCGCCACGTGGAGGCGGTGATGGTGGACGGCGTGTGGCGCGTGTGGGCGCGCAGGCCGCTGTCGGTGAACCCCACGGTGGTGGCCGAGCAGTCGCGCGAGGCCGCCGCCGCCGTGTGGGCCCGCATGTCCTCGTCGTAGAGCCTGGGGGCGCCCGGGGACGCGAGGGCTTGTCGCGGTGTCCGGGGCCCGTTAAGTCCCGGGCATGCTCAACTCCCTGCTCGTCGTCGGATGGCTCAGCGCAGCGATTCCCCAGGTGGGTGAAACCGCCCCGGACTTCACGGTGAAGGACACCGCGGGGGCGACGCACACGCTGTCGGAGATGGTGAAGAAGGGGCCCGTCATCGTGGCCTTCTTCCCCAGGGCGTTCACCGGCGGCTGCACGAAGGAGCTGACCGCGTACCGCGACCGCTACAAGGACATCGAGCAGGCGCAGGGCCAGGTGCTGGCCTTCTCCACGGACGACGCGGAGACGCTGACGCGCTTCAAGACGGAGCTGAAGGCGCCCTTCCTGTTCATCCCGGATCCGGACGGCAAGGTGGTGGGCGCGTACGACGTGAAGATGCCGCTGGTGACGGTGTCCAAGCGCTACACGTTCGTCGTGGGCGATGACCGCAAGGTGCTCAAGGTGAGCGAGGGCCAGGACGCCATCGACGTTTCGGGCGCCATCGCCGCGTGTCCCCTGCGCAAGGGCGGCGCCGCGAAGCCCGCGGCGGCCCCGGCGGGAACCACTCCGCCCACCCAGGCCGCGCCCGCGACGAAGTAGCCAGAGGCGCTCTGGCTTTCGGGGCAGGGGCACGGTCCACTCGCGGACGTCCTCCTGGTCCGCGTGGGCCGGACGCTGGCCGTGCCGTTGAGGAGTTCACGCGGCACGAGGCCTGCTGGCTTGTCCGCCCCAGGCGCGGAGCGATAGCCCTGGGGCATGCCGCGCGCGGGGCGTCCTCCGTCCGCCGGGCTGGGGGCGTGAGGAGGCCCGAGTGGATGGACATCGTCTTCCTGGGCCCCGTGTGCCGGGCCACCGCCGAGGCACAGGCGGCCACGGCCCCGAGACAGCTCGCGCAGGCGCTCCGGCGTCGCGGACACGCGGTCCTCTACCTGGAGCGCACGGCGCCCGGTGCAAGCGGGGAGGAGGACTCCGCCGTCGCGCCGTACGTGGACCTGGCGGACCTCCACGCGCGCTTCCATTCGCAGGTGCGCCGCGCGGACCTGGTGCTGGTGGACGCGGACGCGCCGCAGGTCGCGGACGTGAGCCGCTGGACCGCGAACACGGCGCGGGGGCTCACCGCCTTCTGGGACCGGGACACGCCCCGGACGCTGGCGCGGCACGCCCTGCGAGAGGACCCCGCATGCATGACGCCGGACCTGTTCACGGGCTACCGGCTCTATCTCTGCTCCAGCGGAGGCCCGGTGCCCCGTCAGCTGGAGCGCGAGTGGGGAGTGGCCCGCGCGCGCGTGTTCCTGCCGGGCGTGGACGCGGAGCACTTCGCGCCCGGGAGCGGACGGACGCTCTGGGACCTGGGGTACGCGGGATCGTCGTCGCCAGAGCGGCGGGGGCTCTTGAAGCAATGGCTGCTGGGCGCCGCGCGCGGTTGGTCCGACGGGCGCTTCGTCCTCGCGGGCACGCTGTCGGCGGTGGATGACGCCTGGCCCGCCAACGTGGCGAGGCACGCGGCCCCATCCCTCCAGGAGCACGCGGGTTTCATCGGTGCGCAGCGCTTCACGCTGGTCCTCTCCCAGGCCGAGCACACGCCAGGGGCGAACCTGTTCGAGGCCGCGGCCTGTGGAGCAGCGCTCATCTGTGACCCCTGGCCAGGGCTGGAGGACGTCTTCTCGCTGGGCGAGGAGGTGATGGTCGCCCGCACGGAGCAGGACGTGCTGCGCTACCTGCTCGCGATGCCGGAAGCGGACCGGCGCCAGCTGGGCATGCGAGCCCGGGCCAGGGTCCTGGCCGAACACACCGTGGCCCACCGGGCGCTGCAACTGGAGCAATACGCGAGCGAGGCGGAGCGAGGAGCCGCGTGGATGGCCCCGGTCCGCTCGCTGAACTGAGCCTCATGGGCCCCGGAAGACGGACGTGCCGCCCTGCCGGCGGCGCACCGCACAAACCTGTCCGACAGTCGGACAAGTTTTGGAGCACCGCGACCCGAGGGCCCCCGCACCGGCCAGGCCGCGGAGACTCGTCCGACAGTCGGACAGGTTTTGGAACACCGCGCCGGGGGCCTACGCCTCTTCCGAGTCCTTCACCATCTCCCGGGGCGGGAACACGAACTGCGCGGCCCCGGCCACGAGCGGTGCTGCATCGCGCTGGAACGCGGTGAGTTTCTCCAGCCGCTCCTCCGTCCATCCGCGCCCATCCCCTGCGTCGCGCACCAGGCAGTGCAGGGCCAGGCGCCGAGCCTCCGGGCTGGAGCTCCGAGCCAGACGCCGGCCGACGTCGTCCATCGTCTCCACCGGCAGGTTCGACACCGCCACCTGGGCCGCCATCAGCGCGTCCGCGTGGAGCCAGCCCTCCTGTCCCATCGTGTCCAGGTGGCTCGCGAAGGCCGGAGGCGCCAGGGCCACCGCCGCGCAGCGCACGCGCAGTGTCGCCAGACACGGGTCCTTCGTAAGGAGCCCCGTCACCATTCCCTGCACCGCGTGCAGGGGCACGGGCCGCATCCGATCCCGGGGCTGGAGCAGGGCATCCATCGCCACGCTCAGCGCGCGCCGGTCCCGCACCACCGCCTCCAGCATCCGCTCGAACAGCGTCACATCGCGCTCGTCGGCCCGGTACACCAGCGCGCCCATTGCCGCGCGCACCTCGTCGTCATAGGGCGAAGCCAGCCGCGCGCCACAAGCAGAGAGGAACACGCGCTCCCGGTCCTTCACGGACAGCCAGGCCGCGCGGCGCAGCAGGTCGATGCGCGCATCCGGCTCCGGCCGCGCCAGCACCTTCGCGAGCAGCCCGGACAGCCGCGCATCCAGCGCCTCCGTCAGCCGGTCCGCGGGGATGTCCCCCACGCGCGATGCCATGATGGCGTCCTCGCCGGTGACGGCGCGCTCGAACACCACCCACGTGGGCTCGCGGTCCAGGTGGTCCCACAGCGCGCGCAGGAGCGCGATGCGCACGTCGCGGTGCAGCGGCTTCGCGTCCAGCTCCAGCAGCCGCTCGTAGCCCGCGTCCGAGCGCAGCTCGCCCAACAGGCGCACCACCTCCTTGGCCACCGTGACCTTGGTCAGCGGCACCTCCGCCAGCAGCGACAGCACCCGCGTGACAGGCATGCCGTTGAACGCACGGCGCAGGCCGTAGATGGCGATGCGCGCGCGCGAATCCTCCAGCGCTCCCAGCAGCGTAGGCACGCCCTGGCCCTGGTCGCACCGCGCCATCACCCGCAGGGCCCGCTCCTGCACCGCGGGCCGCTTGTCGTTCGCCAGCGCCAGGAGCGCGTCCATGGGCGCCCAGTCCAGCGCCGCCATCCGCGTCACCGCGGCCAGCACCGAAGGCGTGTCCCGCTCCATGTCCGCGCACAGCCTCTCGAGCGCGCGCGAATACGCCCGGTTCTGCTCCACCGTCCACCGGAAGAACCCCGAGTCGAACGGCAAGATCCAATGCGTCGCCCCCGTGGCGAACTGGCCGGTGATGACCGGCGCGTTCAGGTACGGCCCCAGCAGGTCCTGCCGCCTCCGGTGCAGGAACTCGCGCACCACGGGGATGGCGATGGCGCTCTCGTCCCGCTTGAGCAGCGCGGGCAGCATCCGGTCGAAGTCCTTCACCGCGCGGTAGCGCAGCACCCACAGCGCGTTCCCGGACGGCTTGCCCAGCCGCAGCGCCACCCGCTCCAGTTCCTCCACCAGCTCCCGATGCAGCGGAAGCCCGGGCTTCTCCGCCCCCGCCAGCGCCACCACCTCGTCATCCCAGCCCCGGTCCCGCCAGCGCCGCAAGGTGGCCGCGAGGGTCGACTCGAAGCGCGGCCGGTCCTCCCGCGACAGCCACGCGGTCAGCGCCAGCGCCAGCCGGTTGTCGGGCCCCGTGTCGCGCACGGAGACGAGCCAGTCCGACAGGCCGGGCACCAGCGCCGCGCGCTTGCCCAGGCTCGCCGCGAGCTGGAGCAGGGGACCGCCGCGCTCGCGCTCCGCCCAGCTCTTCGCCAGCGCCAGCAGGTACGGCGCGGCCCGGCGCACCTCGTCGTCCGTCAACCGGTGACCCAGGCCTCCGTCCAGGATGCGCCCGCGCTCCTTGAGGAAGGTGCCCAGCCACTGCGCGGCCCACGCCGGGTCCGCGCTGAAGGCCCGCACCAGCAGCCGCTCCGCCGACTGCGCCGTCCCCATGGACAGGTCCGCGGCGTCCAGCGCGTCGCGCAGCATCCGCCCCAGGGCCTCGGTGTGCTCGGCGCGCCACATCCGGCGGGGCCACTCGACCAGCGCCTGGAGCATCACCCCGCGCACCGGGTCCTGTTCGTTCTTCCGGGCCAGCACCATCGCCAGCGCGGGGGCGACCCACGCGGGCTCGTCCGGGCGCAGGCCGGGCAGCGCCAGCAGCGCGCTCAGCGCCACTCCGCGCATCGCCGCGTCCGGGTGACCCAGCGTGCCCCGGAGCGCGCCCAGCGCTTCATCCCAGGGCAGGAAGCGCGCATAGGAGAACCGCGCCTCGGCGCGAGTGCCCAGCGCCACCACCTCGTCCAGGTGCCGACGCGCCTCCCGCTCACGCAGCGCCACCGGCAGGTGCCGCACGTACTCCGGCGCGATGACGCCATCCCGGGTGCGAGCGCCCACGGTCCAGCGCGCGTAGACGCCCTCGCGCAGGGCCGGGTCCACGATGCGCGCGATGAGCGGCGTGCCCCACGCGGGGGCCCGCTCCACGGACGCGGCCCAGGCCTCGGTGAGCGTCGCGTGCAGCGGCTCCGGCAGCTCCTTCAGCACGTCCTCCGCGCGGCCCAGCAGCGTCGGGTCGCGCTGGACAATCCAGGTCAGGGACTCGGCGTCCAGCGACGCCAGGGACTTCGCGAACAGCAGGTGCGGGAGGAACGCCGGAGAACGTCGGCGCAGGAGCGCCACCATGCGCACGGGGCGATGCTTCACCAGCGTCCGCACGGCGTGCTCGTCCGGCGGGATGCCCCGCTCCAGCAGCAGCGCCAGCAGCGTCTCCGCCACGTCGGGCGTCCGCTCCGCCAGCCACGCCATGCCCCACCCCAGGTGCTGCCGGGTGACGGGGTCGGGCTCGCCCGATACTGCATTCAGCCGCTCCAGCAGCACCTGTCCCAGCACGGACGGCGCATGCCGAGCCAGCCGCGCCCAGAACCGGTAGCTGGGCCGCTCCAGGGCCCGCGCCACATGCCGGCGCAGGGCCGCCTCGGACGCCAGCGGCACCGTGTCCGCGAAGGTGACGTGCTCGCCCCGCTCCGCCAGCCCGTCCAGGAACGCGTCGATGACGGCGTGCCGCTTGCGCTTGCGCAGCTGGTGGATGACGGCCTGCTCGCGGCGCATCCCGTGCGCCATGCGCAGTGCCTCCAGCGCCTGGGCATCGTCACAGGCCAGTGACACCAGCTCGAACGCCAGCGCGCGCACGCGGAAGGACTCGTCCGACGTGGCCTTCAGCACCGCCTCGCCGTCGCGGCGCGTGAACTGGGCCGCCAGGGCCAGTCGCCGCTCGAAGGCGTCCCCCCGAGCCAGCGCGTCCAGCAGCGCCTGCGCCTCCGGGTCTGTCCGGGCCTTGCGCCCCAGGGCCACCATGTGGCGCACCCGGGCATCATGGAAGGTGGAGGACAGCTCTGCGCGCAGGGTGGACAGGGCGGGTTCGGACATGGCGCCCAAGGATGCCTGCTCCCCTGGTTTCCTGACAGACCCGCCCGGGTCGCGGCCTTCCTCCTCCTTGGTCAGACAACTCCGTCAAGAATCGAATTGGGGGTTTTGAGGGTTTAGGATTGCCATTCCAATGATACGTCACCGAGACCTTCCACATCGTCAACGGCACCGGCTCGACTCTCTATAAGTACGGGACTGCCCTGAGCGGACACGTCATCGTGCAGCAGCCAGCGACAATCGCGGGATTGGGCTTTGCTCAGACGGAGGTTCCGCCCGCGATGAACTGGAGTCAGGGCTTCTCCTATACGACGAACCCGGCGGACCCGTGGGGCGCGGCCAAGGCGTGCGTCTTCTCGGTCTTCGTCACCTACTCGGGCGGCGTCTGTTCGGCGTCTGTCGTCACCTATCCCAAGGGGAACCAGGGCGTGGTGTGCACCTACTCTCCGCCGTCGTCCGCCATCGACCCCGTGACGTGCGAGCTTGAGCTGACATTGGGGATTGATTAGCCGTCCGCGACACGTTGGAGGGCGCTCGCACGGCGGGAGTGGGATGCGCTCCCGTCGTGGGTGTCTGCCCTGGCGGCAATCCCCGGAGCCGGCCGGCCCGCCGGTCTCCGATGCTCAGTGCGCCGCCTCGGAGGGGGTGACGGGGTAGTTCCCCGTCGAGTGCTCGCGCGCGTGCTGCGCGAAGAGGAATCGCCGGACGGCGGCGCGGGTGAGGAGTCCGCACGGGGCCAGTCCCAGCACGGGCGCCACCGGCAACGCGTCCACGTCCTCCTGGTCCATCACCTGGAGCGCATGCGCCAGGTCCGAGTCCGGCGCCAGCGCGGGCAGCTTGCGCGCCAGGTCACTGGCCACGAGCAGCGGGTACATGGACTCGTCGCGCCACACCTCGCGCAGCTGCTCCACCTGCACCGTGCCGTAGAGGTTGCCCTCCGTGTCCAGCACCGGCAGCGTGCCGGCCTCGGACGTGAGCAGCTGGTCCGTCAGCGCGCGCAGCGGCGTGCCCGCGGTCACCGCCGGCACCTCCGTCATCAGGGCCCGCACGTGCGTGGCCGCCAGCAGGTCCTCGTCGCTCTGCACCTTGGGGGCCGTGCGCTCCGTGAGGAAGTGGCACACCGCGGACGCGATGGTGCACGTCACCATCAGCGGCAGGATGATTTCGTGGCTGCCGCTCAGCTCGTACAGCATCATCATGCCGGTGAGCGGGCCGCGCGTGAGCGCCGCCACCGCGCCGCCCATGCCCACGATGGCGTACGCGCCGCTGGGCCCGGTGGCATGCGGGAAGAAGTAGTGCACCAGCGTGCCGAACGCGCCGCCCGCCATGGCGCCGATGAGGGCCGCGGGGAAGAACGTGCCGCCGGAGCCGCCTGAACCAATGGTGAGCGCCGTGGCCACGAGCTTCAGCACGCACGCCGTCACCAGGAAGAAGAAGGGCAGCTGTCCGGCCGCCGCCAGGTTGATGTAGTCGTTCCCGCTGCCCCACACCGTGGGGCTCAGGAACACGAGCACGCCCGTGCACAGGCCGCCCAACGCGGCGCGCACCGGCAGCGGCTTCTTCCCCAGCCACGGGGACAGCTTCCCGCCCATGCGGCCGTGGAAGAAGTGCTCCACGCCGTGCAGCATCTTCACGAACGCGAACGAGAGCAGTCCGCACCCGATGCCCAGCGCCGCGTAGGCGAAGACCTCCGAGCCGCTGACCAGCTCGTAGTTCACCCGGTTGAGCAGGGGCGCTTCGTCCAGCACGCCGCGGCTCACCAGCGTGCCCGCCACGCTCGCCAGGATGATGGGGGAGAACACGCGCAGCTCGAACTCGCGCAGGATGATCTCCATCGCGAACACCGCACCCGCGATGGGGGCGTTGAAGGACGCGGAGATGCCCGCGCCCGCGCCGCACGCCAGCAGGATGGACAGCTCCTTGCGGCTGAAGCCCAGCACGCGCCCCACGCTGGACGCGAAGGCCGCGCCTCCGTAGACGATGGGGCCCTCGCGGCCCGCGGAACCGCCGCTGCCAATGGTGATGGCGGACGCGATGAGCTTGAGCAGCCCGCGGTCCGCCGGCACCACGTTGGCGCCGCTCTTCACCGCGCGCACCACCTCCGGAAGGCCGTGGCCGTGCGTCTCCGGCCGGTCACGCAAAAGCCGCCCCACCGCCAGGCCGCCCACCGTGGGCGCGAGCAGCATCAGCCACCAGGGCAGGTGCGGAATCGCCGAGGCCAGGTTGTGCGCGTGGCCGAACACGGCGTTCACGGCCGCCAGGCCCACCAGCGGGTAGTAGAGCGACAGCGCGCCCAGCGTCAGCAGCGCGAGCAGGCGCAGGCGGCGCTTCACCTCATCGCGAGGGCCGCCGGGCTCAATCACCCGCGCCAGCAAGAGCGCGCCCAGCGCCAGCGGCACGCCCACCAGCGCGTATTCCAGGTGCCAGCGCGCGGAGGAGAGTGACTCCATCAACGTGCGCAGCCGCTGCGGCTTCAGCGTCGCCGTCAGCTCCGCGGCGCTGAACGTGATGCCGCTCATCACGCCAATGAGGTTGGAGAAGATGCCCGCGGCCAGTCCGCTGTAGAGCCCTACCACCGCGCCCGCGATGGGCAACACCGAGGGGGTCGGCAGGCGGATGCGGTTGGACGCGCCCAGCAGGAAATAGATGAGGCGTGAGAGGTTCTGTCGCGCCCAGAGCGTGAGCGCGGCCATCCGCTGCATTTCGGCAGGCGGAGGTTCGTCGGAGGTGTTCATTTGGTGCACCTACTAAACGGAGGAGGCCGGTGGGTTTCAAGCCTCTTGATGACGCCCGTGCTCCGACGCCGTCCGCCTGCACTCCACTCCACACATCGCCCGAGCGGTGCCCGGCTCCCTGCCCCCGGGGCGTGTTACGACGCCCCCGGTTTCCACCCCATGAAGGAGGCATCGCACATGCTCAAGCAGGGAGACGTGGCCCCGGAGTTCACCGTGCAGGACTCGACGGGGAAGACGCACCGGCTGTCGGACTACCGGGGCAAGAACGTGGTGCTCTGGTTCTACCCGAAGGCGGACACCCCGGGATGCACCGCGGAGGGCTGCTCCTTCCGCGATCACAAGATCCAGTACGAGGCGAAGGGCACCGCCATCCTGGGCATCAGCTTCGACACGCCGGAGGAGAACCAGGCCTTCGCCCAGAAGTTCGGCTTCAACTTCCCGCTCCTGTGCGACGTGGATCGCAAGGTGGGGCTGGCCTACGGCGCCGCGGATGACGCCTCGGCCCCCAACGCGCGCCGGGTGGGCGTCGTCATCGGGCCGGACGGCCGTATCAAGGAGTGGCACGCCAAGGTGGACGCGCGAGCCTTCCCCCAGGAAGCGCTGTCGCGGCTCCAGTAGGACTCCAAGCTCCTCTCAAGGCGCGAACGAGCGGGACGGCAGGCGCGAGCGGATGAACACCGCCACGCCCGCCAGCACGAACCACGGCAGCACGTGGCCCAGCATCAGGTGGCCCGCGCTGCCGTCCGGGCAGTGCACGTGAAGTATCAGCAGACTCACACCCGCGGAGGACAGGCCCGCCGCCAGCGCCCGCACGGGCTGGAAGGCGGAGCGGCACAGCAGGACGAGCGCCAGGGCCAGCGGCACCACGGACAGCACCACCTCCGCGCCCATGCACCCCAGGGTGCCCGCGAGGAACGGCCGCACCTGGACGCCCGAGCGTCCGCTCAGCTGCGCCAGCGCCACGACGAGCGCGCCCACGGCCACGAGCGTGAAGGGCCAGGCGCGCTGCCTCGGAGCCAGGGCCACCATCGCGCCGCCGCCCACGCCCACGACGATGAGCAGCGCCACGAGCGCCACCGCCAGCGGCGACGCGGAGTTGAGCATCATCCCATGCCGGCCCACCCAGAGCAGCCCCACCGCGCCCACGCCCAGATAGGCGGCGAGCAGCACCGCCACCTCCTTCCACCACGGCGTGGGCTTGGGGTGCGCCGCCAGCTCCGTCAGCGACTGACGCCGCGTCTGTTCGAGCCTCGCATCATTAATAAGCACAGGGGGCGGAGCGGAGGCGGGGGGCGCCAGCACCTGGAAGCCCTCCAGCAGGGCCCGGCAGTCCGCGCACCCGGCCGCGTGCGAAGCCAGGTCCGGAGGCAACGGGCCGTCCAGTTGGTCGAGGACGCGTTCGCACTCGGGCGTCATCGTGAAGTCTCCTGCTGAAGAGGGGCGAGCAGCTCGCGCAGGCGCGCGTAGCCCCGGTGGGCGCGGACCTTCACCGCGCTCTCTGTGAGGCCCAGGGCCTCGGCGATTTCAGCGAAGCCCATGCCCTCGAAGCGGTGCATGAGGATGGGCAGCCGCTGGCCTTCGGGAAGCTGCGCCAGGGCGCGTTGCACCGCGCGCTCCAGACCCGCGTCGCGAGGCTCCGGCGTGTCCGCCACTGCGGTGAGGGGCAATTCCCCCTCTGGAGTGAGGTCCTCCGGGCGGCGGTGGCGGCGCGCATGGTCGCGCGCGGCGTTGGTGGCGATGGCGTACAGCCAGGGCCGGACGCGGGCCCCGGCCTGATAGCGGCCCCGCGCGCGCACCAGGGACAGGAAGGTGAGCTGGGCCAGGTCCTCGGCAGTGGCGGGGCTGCCGGTGAGGCGCGCCAGGTAGCCCTGGACGGGGCGCGCGTAGCGCTGGAAGAGCGCGTCGAACGCCTGCGCGTCCCCCTGGCAGAACCGCTCCATCAACACCTCGTCCGAGTCGCCGGAAGCTCCCGGAGATGCCGGCATGTCTCCGGTACGCACGGGCTCGGCACCAGGTTTCACGGGAGGGGACGGAGGGCTCACGGGACGGGCGCGGACTTTAGGGGCCGGAAGGCGCCGAGCGGGAGAAAGTCGCCCCCGTCAGGACGACGCGGCCGGCCGCAGCCGCGCCAGCCACTCCTCGAAGGCGGGGTGGCCGTGCAGGTGCGCCAGGTCCTCGTCGGAGGAGGCGTAGGCCGCGTCCTTGAAGCCCAGGCCTTCCGCCCGCTGGAGCAACCGCACCGCGTCCGTCACGTTGCCCGCGCGCGCGAAGGCGCAGGCCGCGTCGTACGCGATGCCCGGGTCCGGCACGTGCTTCAGCGCCGCCTCGCCCACCGCCGCGGCCTCCGAATAGGCGCCCCGGATGAACAGCGCCCGCTCCGCGCACCGGAACGCGGCCGCCGGGTCCACGCCGGGCAGTCGCAGTGCCTCGTTCACCTGGCCCAGGCGGATGAGCGCGCCCGCGTACTCGTGCATCACGGTGCGGTCCTGCGACTCACCCCACGCCTGCTTCCAGTAGCCCACCGCCCGAGCGTCATCCCCCACCAGGGAGAACGCCGCCGCCACCGCGTGCATCTCCACCGGCTGGCCCTGCACCTGGGAGAAGTGGTCCAGCGCGGGCCGCCCGTGGCCCTGCTTCAGCGCCACCCAGCCCAGCAGGTAATGGGTCCGGCTGGTGAGCCCCGGGGACAGGCCCTCCGTCTCCAGCACCCGGTTGCCCTGCCGCCACGCGTCGTCCAGCCGGTCCTCGCGCAGCGCCTGCTGCGCCTCGCGCAGGGCCTGGGCGTTGGGGCCCACCTCCTCCTTCGCCTCGTTGCGCACGCGCATCACGTCCGTCAGCACGCGGAACGCCTGGAAGCCGAACATGGCGAAGAGGACGCCCATGAACAGGGCCCCGCTCTTGATGCTCAGCAGCACCAGGCCCACGCACAGGCCCAGCGCCAGCACGTGCGACACGATGAAGCCCCGCCGCCCGAACATCCGCGTCGCCAGCGCCGTGCTGATGTGCCCTCCATCCAAGGGAGGCACCGGCAGCAGGTTCAGCACCGCCCACACCATGTTGGCGAAGAAGAAGTTGCTCAGGAAGAAGTCCGCCACCTCCGAGCGGCCCCGCACCTGCATCAGCACCGCCCAGCACAGGACGCCCAGCGCCAGCCCCGCCAGCGGACCCGCGAAGCTGCTCACCACGTCCTTGTGCCAGGGCAGGGGCGCGTCCGTGTTGGGCCGCGTCACGCCGCCCATGAACACCAGGTCCACGCTCGGCTGGTAACCAAAGAAGCGGAAGGCCACCGCGTGCCCCAGCTCATGGACGAGCACGGACACGAAGACGATGAACATCCACGCCAGCACGTAGGTCACCACCGCGCCCATGTGCCCGGGCGACGCGGCGTCGGCCAGCTGGTCCCCCAGCCACCCGGCACCCGAGTGCCGGCCCGGCAGGGGCAGGGACTGGTAGGCGAACACCGCGGAGAAGAGCAGGTGACTCGTGTGGACGTGGACGGGGACGCTCCCGAGCCGAAAACGGAACATGGAGGGGGACCTTAATCGTTGGGCCCCACTCGCGCAGGGCCGTTCTCATGGCCCGCGCTCTTCTGCTCCCCTCCGGGTTATAGGGTGTCTTCCGCCATGCTGAAGCTGGGTCCCTACACGCTCCCCAACCCCTACATCCTCGCGCCCATGGCCGGCGTGAGCGAGCGCCCCTTCCGCGTCATCGCCTTCCGGCTGGGCGCGGCCCTCTGCCCCACGGAGCTGGTCAGCGCGCAGGGCCTGATGCGCCAGAACCAGCGCACGCTCAAGTACCTGCGCTACGACCCGGACGTGGAGAAGCCCTACTCGCTCCAGATTTTCGGAGGCGAGCCGGAGGCCATGGCCCAGGCCGCGCAGGTGGGCAAGGCCGCGGGCGCGCAGGTCATCGACATCAACATGGGCTGCCCGGTGAAGAAGGTGGTGCGCAACGGCGCCGGCAGCGGCCTCTTGTGCGACGTGCCTCGCGCCGCCGACATCGTCCGCTCCATCCGTGAAGCCACCGGCCTGCCCGTCACCTGTAAAATCCGCTCGGGCTGGGACGCGCGCACGCTCAACTATCTGAAGGTGGCGGAGGCGCTGCAGGAGGCGGGGTGCGCGGGGCTCGCCCTGCACCCTCGCACGCGCGAGCAGGGCTACTCGGGGCAGGCGAACTGGGACCACATCGCGGACCTGAAGCGCCACTTCCCGGAGCTGCCCATCATGGGCAACGGGGACGTGAAGACGGTGGCGGATGCCCACCGCATGCTGGACAGCACCGGCTGCGACTTCGTGATGATTGGCCGGGGCGCCCTGGGCAACCCGTGGCTCTTCCGCGAACTTTCGGGCGGCCCGCCCGCCACGCCGGAGGAGCGCTGTGAGCTGGTGCTGGAGCACGTCCGGGCCCACGCGGAGTTCGTCGGGGAGCCCTTGAGCGCGGTGCGCTCCTTCCGCCGGCACCTGGCCTGGTACGCCCACGGCCTCAAGGGCGCGGCGCACTTCCGCTCGGAGGTGAACGGGCTGGACTCGCCGGAGGCGGTGGAGGACAGCGTGCGCCGCTTCTTCGCGGGCGCGGACACGGACCCCACGGCACCTCTAGAGGAGCCAGAGGTGGACTACCGCGCGGCGCTGGGCTGAGCCGTGCCAGAGCCCGGTGACACCAGCACGCGCCCGGTGGCCACGGCGCGGAAGTAGTCGCAGGCCGGGGTGGGGCGGCGCTCCAGCGTGTCGAAGTCGACGTGGTAGAGGCCGAAGCGCGGGCCCCAACCCTCCAGCCACTCGAAGTTGTCCAGCAGGCTCCAATAAAGGTAGCCCTGCACGTCCACGCCGGCCTCGCGCGCGGCCAGCACCTGGCGCAGGTGCGCGTGGAGGTACTCCGGCCGCACCGTCCCCTTGCGGTCGTCGATGCCGTTCTCCGTGACCCACACCGGCTTGCCGTAGCGCTTCACCTCCTGAAGGAGCTGGAGGAAGCCCTCGGGCCGCTGCTCCCACCCGATGTCGGTGAGCCCGCGCCCGTCCGGGTCGCGGTACTTGAAGTCGATGAAGGGCGGGCGCGGCATGAAGCGCAGGTGCGCGCGCGTGTAGTAGTTGACGCCCACGAACTCCACGGAGTCGCGCGCCCCCTCGATGCGCACGTCCGTGGACGCCACGCCCGGCATGAACACGCGCAGGTGGCCGGACGACAGCGCCTCGTGGAACGCGTGGTTGTAGGCCGGGGCCGCCAGCCTCACCAGCGAGCGGTCCAGGGGATGCCACCAGCGGTCCGGCGCGAACGCGAGCATGTTCTGGGAGATGCCCAGCTCCACCCGGCCCAGGTGCTGGCCCAGCTCTTCCCGAGCGATGACGTGCGCGCGCACCATGTTCCCGAGCGCGGCCATCGTCTTCGCCCCGTCCGCGATGCCCGGCGGCATCAGGCCCTGAAGGTAGCCGCCCAACAAGAGGACCATCGGTTCGTTGAAGGAGATGACGAGCGCGTCCAGCCCCTCCAGCAGGGGCGCGCACCGGCGCACGTACTGGCGGAAGGCCTCCAGGCTCTCCGGAAGGTGCCAGGGCGTGGACGCGTGGAACCACGTGGGGTGGGTGAAGTGATGGAGCGTCACCACCGGCCGCAGGCCCATCGCGCGCAGCTTCAAGAGCCGCTCGCGGTAGCCCTCCAGCACCGCGCCATCGAACCGGCCGCGCTCGGGCTCGATTCGCGCCCACTCCAGCGACAGCCGGAACGCCGTGGCTCCCACCGCCTTCGCCAGGGCGTAGTCCTCCGCGTAGCGGCGCCAGTGGTCCACCGCGATGCCGCATCTCGCATGGGGCTCCTTCAACTTCCCCAGCCGCTCCCACTCGGCCCAGTCGTTCTCGATGCCGCCCTCCACCTGGTACGCGGAAGTGGCGACGCCGAAGGTGAAGGACGAGGGGAAGGTCAGCGCGGCGGAGCTCATTCGGGCGCGCACCGTAGGCCGCCGCCTCCACGACGGGAAGCGATGCGATGCGCGCGCGCCGGATGCACGGCAGCGGACATCCAGCCCCGGAGCGCGGACCCTCGAAGTGCGTCCGGAGCCGGAAATTCGGCCTCGCGCGCGACGCGTCGGACCCCCGAAATGACCGCCACGAACGGTTCGAAGCGCCCGGAGGCCAAAAATCGGCCTCGCCGCGCACTGCAATACATCACCATGCGTTGACACACTGGCATGTCGCCCGTACCATTCATTTCAAGCACTCACGTTCAGTTCGAAGTGGGTGCAGGGCTCGCGTCCTCGCGGGCCTCAACACTGAACGGAGGATTCCGATGGCCGCGAAGAAGAAGACCGCGAAGAAGGCCGCGACGAAGAAGACCGCGACGAAGAAGACCGCCCGCAAGGCCCCTGCCGCCAAGCGCGGTACGGCCAAGAAGGCCGTCGCGAAGAAGCCGGCCGCCAAGAAGGCCGCCAAGAAGAAGACCGCTTCCCGCCGGAAGGCCGCGACCCCCGCGGCCCCGTCGACCCCGGAAGCCTGAAGTAGCGGTGTCATTTCGGGCGTCCGTTGACGTCCGGTGAACGGCTCGGCGAAACCCGCCGGGCCGTTTTTCTTTTGCGGGCCAGGGGTTTACGTCTCCTCGTGTGTCCGCCCGGGAGGGGCCCCCATGTCGCTGCGTCCGGTGGAGTTCGGTGAGGTCGTGGCGGAGGCCGCGGCCCGGCTGGTGGGCGCGGTGGCCCAGAAGGCGTGGTGCCCGCTTCCCCGCCTGGCCTACGTGGAGCTGCGCGTCCCGGGCAGATCGGTCGTGCTGTGCCTCTGCGCCGAAGGCGAGCTGTCCCGCCTGTCCGTCGCGGAGGACCGCTTCCCCACGCCAGGCGAGCCCGCTCCCTTCCAGCGTTGGCTGCGCCAGGAGCTCACCGGCTTCAAGCTCCAGGCCGCGCGCTACCTGGAGGAGAGCCGCGCCATCATCCTGGAGTTCGATCGCGAAGGCGTGCGCCGCCGGCTGGTGATGGAGGTGGGCGCGCCCGGGGGACTGCTGCTCCTCAGCGATAACAACCGGGTGCTGATGCTCTCCGGCGAAGGCTTCGGCCCCAGGCGCAACCTCTATCCCGGAGCGCAGTGGTCGCCACCGGAGCCCGTGTCCGCGGAGGCGCTGGCGAAGGGCCGCGCGCAGCCTTCACGTCTGGAGCCGAAGGAAGACGACACGCTGCCCAGGCTGCAGGCCGCCGAGCGGGTGCTCGGACAGAAGGACCGCACCAGCCGCGCGGACACCATCCGCCGCCGGCTCGCGCAGCCGTACCGGGCGAGGCTGAAGCGCTCCTCCCGCACATTGGAGAAGGTGCGCGCGGAGGCCCAGCGCGGCCCGGAGGCGGAGAAGCACCGCGAAGTGGGCGAGCTGCTCGCGCAGAACCTGCACCGGCTCAAGCGAGGCGCGTCCCAGGTGACGCTCACCTCCTATACGGAGGCGGGCGTGGAGGAGGTCCAGGTGAAGCTGGACCCGAAGCGCACCCCGAAGGAGGAGGCGGACTGGCACTTCCACCAGTACCGGCGCCTGCTGCGCGGCGTGGAGCAGGCCCGCCACCGCGAGGCGGAGCTCGCGCGAGAGGTCGCCCACGCGCAGACGGCGCTCACGCAGATTGAAGCCATGGATGACGCCGCGCTGCTCGCGCAGGTGGAAGTGCTCCAGGTGACCCAGGGGGAAGAGGGGCCAAAGGGAGGCCTCCCCTTCAAGGAGTACGTGGGCCATGGCGGCGCGCGCATCTGGGTGGGGCGCGGTGCGGAGGACAACGACCAGCTCACCTTCAAGGTGGCCCGTCCGTGGCACCTCTGGCTGCACGCGCGGGGATTGCCGGGCAGTCACGTGGTGGTGCCGGTGGAGAAGAACGCGGAGGTGGCGCAGGAGGTGCTCCTGGACGCGGCGCACCTCGCGCTGCACCACTCGGGGGCCAAGGGCGAACCTCGCGGCGAGGTGAGCTACATGCCGGTGAAGTTCGTGCGCAAGCTGAAGGGCGCTGCCCCCGGGCAGGTGACATATGCCCGGGAGAAGACCTTCGTGGTGCGCATGGAGCCGGAGCGGCTGGAGCGGCTGCTCAAGTCGCGCCATGGCGACCCGGGCAGCCTGGCCTGAAGGACAATGCCTCTGGGACGAATTCAACCCGGGGTGTCACGCGCGGCGTGTGGGCCCGGTCGACAGGCGGACGGGCATCCATCCCCTGGCCTTGAGGTTCGGGAAGTGCCGGGTACGATGCCCCCCGCGTGACGCCCGAAGCCTTCCGCCAGATGTCCCTGTTCCCCCGTGGCTCGTCCGCGGAACGCGCCGCCGCTTCCGCGCAGCGCGTGCCGGAAGGCCCCGCGCCGCTGCCGCCGCGCAACCGCGTCGTGGAGGAAGCGCCGCGCGTCCTCACCGCGTCGCGTGAGGAGCTCTGGTCGCGCGCGGAGTCGCTCGCGTGGCGGTTGAGCGCGAACCTGGGCATGCCGGTGCGCCTGGCCGTGACGGACAACCGCTCCACCATGGTGTCCTTCCGCCGCGGCTCGCAGGTGCTCCAGCTGCGGCTGCACCACATGTTCCTGGACGCGCCCGAGGTCATCGTGCGCGCGGTGGCGGACTACGCGGGCCGGGGGCACCGTGCCGCGGGAGCCCTCCTGGACGAGTACATCCGGGGCCAGCAGCCGCTCATCCGCCAGCTGCGCCGGGAATCCGACGCGGAGCTGAATCCGCTCGGCCGCTGCTTCGACCTGCGCGCGCTCTACAACGGCGTCAACGAGGCCTACTTCCAGAACGCCATCCAGGCCCGCATCGGCTGGGGCCGCATGCCGCCGCGCCGCCGCCGCAAGTCCATCCGCCTGGGCGTCTACGACCACCAGACGCGCGAAATCCGCATCCACCCCGCGCTGGACAAGCCGGACGTGCCTGCCTTCTTCGTGGAGTTCATCGTCTTCCACGAGATGCTCCACCAGCTGTTCCCCAGCAGCAATCGCACCGGGCGCCGCGTGCACCACCCGCGCGCCTTCCGCGAGCGCGAGCGCACGTACCCGCACTACGCCGCCGCGCTGCGTTGGGAGCGAGAGAACCTGGGCACGCTGCTGCGCGGTTGAGCGCACGCCGAGCGGCCTGGACATTTACTGGTTTACCTGCTCGGTCGCGCTCCGTGACTCCTTGACCGAAACGCGCTGGGGCCGGATGTTCGGCCTCATATGCGACGAGCAAAGATTGTCTGCACCCTCGGTCCCGCCAGTCAGACCCCGGAGATGTTGGAAGCGCTGCTGGAGTCCGGCATGGACGTGGCCCGGCTCAACTTCTCCCACGGCAGCCACGAGCAGCATCAGGCGAACATCGACATGCTGCGCGCGGCCTCGCTGAAGGTGCGCAAGGCGGTGGGCATCCTGGGCGACCTGCAGGGCCCCAAGATTCGCACGGGCCGCTTCGTCACCGGCAGCACGGAGCTGAAGCACGGCGCCACCTTCCACATCACCACCGACGAGACGGTGAAGGGCACGGACGAAATCGTGTCCACCACGTACCCGCACCTGGCGGCGGACGTGAACCCGGGCGACCGCATCCTCCTGGATGACGGCCTCCTGGAGCTGCGCGTCGTGGAGACGGACAAGAAGCAGCTCATCAAGACGGAAGTGATTCACGGCGGCATCCTGAAGAACAACAAGGGCATCAACCTGCCCGGCGTGGCGGTGCGCGCGGACGCGCTCACGCCCAAGGACCGCGAGGACCTCATCTTCGGCCTCAAGGCGGGCGTGGACTACATCGCGCTGTCCTTCGTGCGTCAGCCGTCCGACCTGGACTCCGCGCGCCAGGCCATGGCGGAGGTGGGCCGCACGGTGCCCATCATCTCCAAGCTGGAGAAGCCGGAGGCCATCGCGCGCCTGGACGCCATCCTCGACAAGACGGACGGCGTGATGGTGGCCCGAGGCGACCTGGGCGTGGAGATTCCCCCGGAAGAAGTGCCCGCCGTCCAGAAGGACATCATCCGGCGCTCCAACCTGCGCGGCCTGCCCGTCATCGTGGCCACGCAGATGCTCAACTCGATGATCGACAACCCGCGCCCCACGCGCGCGGAGGCCAGCGACGTGGCCAACGCCGTGTACGACGGCGCGGACGCGCTGATGCTCTCGGGTGAGACGGCGAGCGGCAAGTTCCCCCTGGACTCCGTGCAGATGATGGAGCGCATCATCCTGGCGGCGGAGTCCTCCTCCCGCGCGCAGCTCCTGCCGCGCCAGATTGAGGCCCCGCTGGGCCTGCCGCTGCACTTCCCGGACGTCATCGCGCGCGTGGCGTGCGAGGCGGCCAAGGCCAGCGGCGCCACGCTCATCGCGGCCTTCACGCTGTCCGGCGTGACGGCGCGGTTGCTCGCGCACTACCGGCCCACGGTGCCGATTGTCGCGTTCAGCCCGAACCAGGAGGTGCGCCGCCGCCTGTCGCTGCTCTGGGGCGTGGTGCCGCGCGTGCTGGAGCCCATCCAGGAGACGGAGACCATGCTCCGCCGCGTGGAGGAGGAGCTGGTGTCGCGGGGCCTCGCGCGCAGGGGCGACCGCATCGTGGTGGTGTTCGGCGCGCCGGTGGGCCAGCCGGGCAAGATCAACAGCCTCCGGCTGCACACCATCAGCGCCTGATGCAGGGCCCTACGCCGGGCTCTTCTTGAGAGCCCGGCGGGGAATCTCCGCCTCGACGAAGATGGTGAAGAGGTCCTTGTCGAGCTGTCCGGACCCCGCCTCCTTCTTGAGGATGTCCAACGCGAGCGTGTGAGGCACGGCCTTCTTGTAGGGCCGGTCGCTCGCGGTGAGCGCGTCGTAGATGTCGCAGATGGACATCATCCGGGACTGCACCGGAATCTCCGGGACGGCGCGAGGGTAGCCCGTGCCATCCAGCTTCTCGTGGTGCGCGTACGCAATCTCCGGCACGCGGCGCAGCGCGCGAGTCCACGGAATCTGCGACAGGAAGCGGTACGTGTGGTCGACGTGGCTCTCGATTTCGCGGCGCTCCTCCGGGGAGAGGGTGCCGCGGGTGATGGAGAGGGATTGGATTTCATGGGGCAGCAGCAGCGGCTTCCCATGGTCATGCGCGTCGGTGAACGTGAGCTTGCCCAGCTCCAGCAGCCGCTCGAAGTTGCCCTGCGCGAGCACCGTCGGCTTGTTGCAGGTGAGCAGGAAGCCCATCACCTCATCCAACTGGGCCAGCTCCTGGCCGAGCCGCGCGTCCTCCTCCTGATGGATGGAGGGCAGGGCGGACAGGCCGCGAACCTCCACGGAGGCCAGCCGGCGCCGGGAGCTCTGCAGCTGCAAGTCCTTGCGAGCCAGTTGGAAGCGGGCGCTGAGCGCCTCCAGCTCGTGCGGATACAGCTTCTCCGCCTTGACGAGCACGTTCTCGCGCACGCCCACCTTGCCGAAGTCGTGCAGCAGCGACGCGTACCGCAGCTCCTGCAGCTCCACGGCGGTGAAGCGCGTCTGGGCATAGGGGCCGGTGGCGCGGTGCTCCAGCGCCTGGGCCAGGGACACGGTGAGGTCCGCGACGCGGCCGGAGTGGCCCGCGGTGGAGGGGTCGCGCGCTTCGATGGCGACGACGGACGCGGAGACGAAGCCCTCGAAGAGGCGGTTGATTTCCTCGTGGAGGAGGGCGTTCTCGATCGCGCCGGCGGCCTGGGCGCCCAGGGCGAGCAGCAGCTCCTCGTCCTCCTCGTCGAACACCTGCCCGCCGCGCTTGTTGAGGGCCTGGATGACGCCCGTCACCTCTCCATTGGCGTCGCGCATGGGGACGCAGAGGATGGTGTGGGTGCGGTAGCCGCTGGAGATGTCGAAGCTGCTGTTGAAGCGGGCGTCGGCGTAGGCGTCGGGGATGTTGATGACGGCGCCGGTATGGGCGACCTGGCCGGCGATGCCGCTGCCCATGGGGAGACGGATTTCGTTCTTGGAGCCCTGGGCCACCTTGCTCCAGAGCTCCTCGCGCTCGCGGTCCAGGATGAAGAGCGAGCAGCGGTCCGACTCCACGACCTTGGTGGCCTCATAGAGGATGAGGGGCAGCAGCAGGTCGAGGTCGCGCTCGGCGCTCATCGCCTTGGCGACATCCAGGATGGACGTCAGCTTCGCGAGCCGGCGGGACAGGTTGGGGGAGGCGGGCACGGACTGGGGAAGCACCGAGGCGGGCTCCGTGGGATGCGGCGGATGGCCGCGGGCGCGCCAAGTTGTAGCACGCAGGATGTGTTGGCCGCCCGGCCCCCCCACCTGCCAGGTCCACCTGTGTCCGCAAGCACCCTGTCCTGCCGGGCGAAGGTACCAGGGCCCACCGGAAGCGGTTATGAAGCGCCGCCATGACCCGCCCTGTCCGCATCTCTCCGTCGCTGCTCTCCTGTGACTTCAGCCGCCTGGGTGAAGAGGTCCGCGCCATCGAGGCCGCCGGTGCGGATTGGATTCACGTGGATGTCATGGATGGCAGGTTTGTGCCCAACCTCACGTTGGGGCCGGTCATCGTGGAGGCAATCAAGCGGGTGGCGACGAAGCCGCTGGACGTGCACCTGATGATTGTGGAGCCGGAGAAGTACGTGGACGCGTTCGTGAAGGCGGGCGCGGACGTGCTGACGGTGCACCAGGAGGCGAGCCCGCATCTGCACCGCACGCTGCAATCCATCCGTCAGGCGGGAGCGAAGCCGGCGGTGGTGTTGAACCCGGGCACGTCGCTGTCGACGATTGAAGAGGTGCTCGGGGACGTGGACATGGTGCTCTTGATGAGCGTGAACCCGGGGTTCGGCGGGCAGTCGTTCATCGAGTCCACGGTGGACAAGGTCCGCCGGCTGCGCGCGATGTTGGACGCGCGGGGGCTGAAGGACGTGGACATCGAGGTGGACGGCGGCATCAACGCGCAGACGGCGAAGCGCGTGGTGGACGCGGGGGCGACGGTGCTGGTGGCGGGCAGCTACGTGTTTGGCGCGAAGGACTACGCGCAGGCCATCCGTTCGCTGCGCCCGGCGTGAGTCAGGCGGCTTCGGGCGAAGCGGGAGGGCGCACGGCGGCGGCGGCCATGCGGGCGATGCGGGTCATGAAGGTGGGGTCGCACGGCTTCACTTCGTAGTCGTCGGCGCCCAGCTCGAAGCACACGTGGCGTGTGAATTGATCCTCCACGCCACTGAGCATGATGACCTTGCAGTCGCGAGTGACGGGGTCCTTCTTCAGCTGCGCGAGCAGGTCCCGTCCGTCCTGGTGCTGATTGATGTCCAGGATGATGACCGCGGGCCGGTGTTTGCGGGCCAGCTCCAGCACATGTTCGGAGGTGGTGTCGGACACGCAGACGAGGCCGGAGCGCTTGGCCTCCCGGGCGAGTGCGGACACGACAAGGGGCTCATCATCCGAGATGAGGACAGTGGGAGCAGTCATGGTCCTCTGTGGGGGAACAGGGGCGGATCAACGTGCAACATCTTGGAAGTACAGGAAGGCCCGGATCTTGTGAAGAGGGTGAACATTGTCCCGTCCTGAAGGGTAGGTAGGACAACAGTCGGGGGAGCGAGGGGGTTGGTGAGGGGGAGGGAAGGGGGAGGCAAAAGAGTCCGTTGACTGAAGGAAGCGGCTCGGATAGATCCGCCCTCGCTTCGCCGGGCCCGAGGGCAGTTCCTGGCGCAGCACCGGATATCGGGGAGTGGCTCAGCCTGGTAGAGCACTTGGTTCGGGACCAAGGGGTCGCAGGTTCAAATCCTGTCTCCCCGACCATTCAAAGGGCGCGGAATCCTTGGAGAAATTCAAGGGTCCGCGCCCTTCGTCTTTTGGCGCCTGGAAGGCTGGCCAGGCGCCGCTCGCGACTCCCGTGACGAACTCCCCTGGTGTGCAGGCGAGTGTCAGACCCTGGAGGTACCTTGCCTGCTGTCCCCAATTCTGGGGCACCAGGTAGGAGGTACGCAGATGGCGAAGAACACGAACCGCGGTGGCGGCGTGCACACGACTCCCAACCCGAACGGCAGTGGATGGGTGAATCAGCAAGGCGGGGAGATCCGCAGCACGCACCGGCTGAAGGATCGAGCCGAGGAGGCTGGAAGGTCTCAAGCGAAAGATCAAGGCGTCGAGCACACCATCCACAAGCGTGATGGCACCATTGGCGAAAAGAACAGCTACGGCAATGACCCTGCTTCGTCCAAGGGATAGCAGTTTCTAGCAAACGTAGCGGGACGAGCATGAACTGGTGACGGACTGGGGGCTTTAGAAGCCTCCAGTCCGTTCTAGTTTGGGGCTCTCCGCTTCGTTCCTAGCGTCGTGTCGCATTGTATTGTTGCGTCCGCCTACCCCCATAGAGACCCACAATTAGCGCCTCTCTAGATGGGGCCTGACTGACCACATGCCTACAACCCACTACCCAAAACTGAGAGTCACCCGGCGCTCTCAATCGGTCGTCGCAACAGCTGACGCGAATACTTCGGCAGGCGTTCGCCATGCAAGCGTTTGCCGCGGGCGTCCGTTAAGTTCGTACGCGATGGCGTCGAGTTGCTTGCTGGAGAGCGTGCTCAGGTCCATGCCCTTGGGCAAGTACTGGCGCAGCAGCCCGTTGGTGTTTTCATTGCTGCCGCGCTGCCAGGGACTGTGCGGGTCGCAGAAGTAGACTTGTACCTGGGTGTCGAGGGTGAAGCGTGCGTGCTCGGCCATCTCCATGCCCTGGTCCCACGTGATCGAGCGGCGCAGGTGCTCGGGCAGCCGTTGAATCTGCTCTGTCAAAGCTTCGCGGACGCGCTCTGCCGTCCGGCCGTGCGGCAACTCGAGCAACATCACGTAGCGGCTGTATCGCTCCACGAGGGTTGCGACAGCGGACTTGCCTGCCTTGCCGATGACGAGGTCGCCCTCCCAGTGGCCTGCGACGGCGCGGTCCTCGGCTTCTGGCGGCCTTTGGCTGAGCATCACCATGTCGCGCAGCTGTCCGCCCACGTCGTTGCGTTTGCTGGGCCGGCGCTGGGTCCGGCCCGTACGCAGGCAGGCGGTGAGCTCTTTGCGGAGCGCGCCTCGCGCCTGCACGAAGAGCGAGCGGTAAATGGTTTCGTGAGACACGCGCATGTGAGGCTGCTCGGGAAAATTCGCGCGCAGTCTGGCGGCAATCTGCTGGGGACTCCAGCGCCGGGCCAGGCCTTGCTCCACCTCGGCCCTCAGGGGGCTGTTCGCGGCAAGCTTGCCAGGTTTGGAACGACGCGCCCTGCGCGCAGCGCCTTCCTCAGCACGCCATGCCCGGTACTTCCTCCTGCCACCCGTTGCGGCCACGTCGCGTGACACGGTGGACGCGGAGCGTCCCAACCGACGCGCGATGGCTCGCATCGACTCGCCCGCCTGGCCGCCGCGTGAGACCTCCTCGCGTTCCTGCTGCGATAGGCGCAAGGGCGAGCGCGGGCGCACGCGCGGCGCCACTCCCCCCGTCTTCACCAGGAGACGCTGAATGGATTTCTTCGAGCAGCCGATGGCCAGCGCCGCTTGCTCGAAGCTCTCGCCAGCGATGACACGCCGCCGAATCTCCAGTCTGTCCTCACCCGTCAGCCTTGCTGCTTTCCCTCCGCCTCGCGCCCAGTGCATCCTGTCAAGCAGGGTGCCATGGCAAGCACCCAAGTGGTGCGTTCACCGCTTGAGAGCGCCCCCGCTTCCGTGGACAGGTTGACTACGCTGCCTGCCTCGGTGCCTCAGTCGTTCGCTCGTACTCGGCCGGGCTGACATAGCCGAGTGAGGAGTGACGACGCCTGCGGTTGTAGAACACCTCGATGTATTCGAATAGCGCGAGCCTCGCCTCCGCGCGCGTCTTGAAGTTGCGCGTGTAGACGAGTTCCAACTTCATGCTGCTGAAGAAGCTCTCGACGACGGCATTGTCCCAGCAGTTGCCCTTGCGACTCATCGAGCAGGTGATGCCGCGCTCGGCGAGCCGCCGCCGGTAGTCCTCGCTGGCGTATTGACTCCCTCTGTCAGAGTGATGGAGCGCAGGGGCCGTCCGTCCAGTGAGCGCCATGTCGAGGGCGGCGAGCGCCAGTTGCCGGTCGATTCTCTCGCCCATGCTCCAGCCCACGACGCGGCGGCTGAAGAGGTCGAGGACGACGGCCAGGTAGAGCCAGCCCTCGGCGGTCCACACGTAGGTGATGTCGCTAGCCCAGATGCGGTCGGGCCCTGGCGGCAGGAAGTCGCGGGCCACCACGTTGGGGGCCACTGGATGGGCATGCTTGCTGTCGGTGGTCCGCACGAAGGGGCGTCTTCTGCGTGCCGCCAGTGCGCATCGCGCTCGCCTGGAATCAACCCGCCCCGGGGGCAACCCCGTGCACCCGCGTGAACAGTTTCACCGCAAGTGGAGGAAAGCCCTCGCTGTTTCGGAGTGTCGTACGCGCTGCTTGCTTGTCCTGAGTGTTCTGAATCGGTCGCCCGAGCAGACAGGCCCACATCGGCGTGCACCGGCACTCCGCCATCCGCTTCGTCACGCCCGAGGACAGACACTTCGGCCGCGAAGCGGCGCTACTCGCACAGCGCCACCAGGTGTCCCAGCGCGCCCGCGCACGTCACCCCGAGCGCTGGAGCTGCGACACCCGCGACTGGACACCCGCAGGTCCTGTGCGCCTCGACCCCTGAGTCATCCCCTCATCTGAATCAGATGAGCCCGAAGGCTTCGCGGAACACGGTTTGCTCGCGTACCAACTGACCAAACCGCTCCACCAGCGGGCGCAGTCGCTCATCGCTCATCGCTCATCGCTCATCGCTCATGCGCGGCATGGCCATGAAGTAGTAGGCACCTTGAGTGAAGAGCGAATGAGTCCGCTTCTTCGCGGTGTTCACCTTCAAGTGCTTGTCGTAGCCGAGCGCCTCGCCCGCGGCCCCCAGCAGCGTCAGTAGCACCTGCGCCAGGGCGGAAATGAGCAGCAGTCGGTCTCTGCGGTCCGAAGTATAGGACGGATAGGAGCCCTGTTGAGGGCGGCGGGCTGGTGAAGAGGGGTCAAGAAGGGCCGCTGGAGGGTGACGCGCGGGCTGTGCGCCGGGCCGGAGCAGAGGCCGTACCGCCCCTCGGGGCACATGCCGGCCCAAGCGGCCCAGCCAGGCGGCAGGCCGCAAGGGCGTGGGCTTCCAGGTCACTGTGGGTGCTTGAGCTCAACACCACGCGCTCTGGGGTGGACCCTGTGCCAGGGCCAGCTTCGCAGGCCGCGAGGGCAATGCCAGGTGTTCCAGAATGGCGCGCCCCCCACCGGGGGCCGTCAGGTATGCCAGCGCCCTCCTACGGCCTCCACACCGAGAGCAGGCGAAGACATCCAGCGCGAACGTCCGGCGCAGCAGTCCCGCCCAATCCAATCGCGGCGTGCGCTCCATCGTCGACTCCACCGTCGCAGCCTGGGCCGGGCTCGCCTCCTCCAGCCCCGGCTCCGCCCCCGCTTGAGGGAGCCGCTGGCGTCAACCTGTTCACCGTGAAGGGTGGGCCGCACTTCCTGCTCTTCACGGCGCCAGAGTACTTCAAGGCCGCGGTGAGCACGTTCGTCCAGAAGCGGCGTGCTCCTCGCGCGGCCTGTTCGCTTTGACCCGCACCTGACGTCTACGGAGCGGGGATGAACTTGAACTCCGCGATGACGATCTCGACCTCCTGACCGTTCTTGGGCGCGAGTCCCTGGAAGAGCCAGAAGTTCATGTGGACGGGCAGGGGGTTCTGGGGAATGCGCTGGACGTAGTCCGGTGGATTGAAGAGCCAGCTGGCCATCTGGTTGACGTTGCCATCCTGGTGGCCATGCAACGCCTGGAAGTAGACCTGCCTCGACGACCACTGGAAGCGGTGGGTGGAGTAGGTCCCCCCGAGGCTGATGGGGTAGGCCTGATGGGAGTAGGGGACGCCCGTCACCGCGGGGTACACGGCCCAGTTGCCCATCTGCGGCTGACTGCCGCCCCACTTCGCGAACTCGATATCGATTTCATTCGTGGCGTCCGGGCCCACGTCGGGACGCGTGTAGTTGAACAGGCCCAGGACCACGTTGTCGTCGAAGAGGTCCGGCCGGCCAATCACCTTGAACTGGTAGGTGCCAAACCCCAGCCGCTGCTGCGGCATGTAGACCTCCGCCGTCGTCCAGCGTCCGTCGCGCCACGCAATCTTCAGGTGGAGGTAGCCGTTCGCATCGACCCAGGCGTTGCGGTCATCCCAGGCATTGGGGCCCGGGCCGCCCTGACCGCTGCGCACCTCCCATTGATAGCCCGAGAAGGAGACGCTCTTCGCCTCCGCGAGCGGAGTGAAGGCGATGCTGGAGACGAGAGCGATACCGAGGACCTGTGAGCCGCGCATGGATGACCCCATTTCGGGAAGGGTGCCAACGTCAAGCACTCCTTCCAATATATCCAGTTTTTCCTGGAATTGAAATGGGATCGCCTCCGGTGAGGTTGCTGGGCTTCTGAATGCGATCTGGCGACTCCTTCTCCTGGGTGACCTTGTTGTCCATGCCGGTGCGGCTGATCTTCGGCTTCGACTTGCCGTGGCCGCGCTTCCAGGTGACGGAGTTGGAGCTCCCCGTCACGGAGATGGCACGGGTGGCCTCCACCTTCACCTTCGCGCGTCAGGGCGCGCAGCCTGGATCGGCTGGACTCCAGGTGTACTGGGAGTCCAGCGTCAGCTTCTGTTCCACCACGGGGCCCTTCATTCCGCGCGCGGTGAGGAGGAAGGTCTGCTCCGGCGCCGTGCCCGAAACCTCCGCGCGGTAGATGAAGCGACAGCCTGCCGTCCACGTGTCATCGGGCACGGGCGCGCGGGAGCCGTCGAGGCAGGGCTCCGGCGCGAAGCCCACCTGGGCGGCGCTCTCCGAGTAGCGGTCCTTCTCCCCGAAGTACGCCTTCTCGGACGTGAAGAGCGCCTTCAGGTTGCTGGCCCCCTCGCACAGCGGGGCCGGCAGGGGCGTTCCCTCCGGCCTGCGCACGCCATGGCACTCCTCGAGGACGAGTTCGGAAGGCCACACCCGCACGGGCTTCCCGTCCACGTACCCATGCGTCATGGAGTACGTGAGCCCTTCGGCGAGTCCGCCCACGCCCACCGCGCGCACGCTGAAGGTGCTGTTGTCGGGCAACGAGCCGGCCACCGAGACCGCGTAGCGGAAGTGGCAACCCGCGAGCCAGGTGGCGTCCGGCGTGGGCACGCGGCTGCCATCCGTGCATGGCGCAGGGGTGGGGAGCCGTGTGACGTCCGTGGTCCAGGCGTCCTTCTCCCCGAAGTACTCCTGCTGGCCCGCCAGCAGCCCGCTGAAGCCGAGGAGCGCCTCGCACCGCAGCCGCTCGCGCAGCTCCTGCTCGGTGGTGCTCCGCGAGGGCGGGACCGGCGCTGGCGCGCTGGCCTTGACCGGAGCCGGCGCGGACCGCGTGGGCGCGGGAGGCTGCTCCTGACGCTCACAACCGCCCAGCACGATAAGCGCCGAGACGAGACGGGTGATCCGGAATGAGAGGCTTCGCACGCGGGACTCCTCGGGTTCGCATTCCCAGGCATCCATCATGGCGTTTTCCGCGCTCCCATTGCCATATCGGGTTCTCAGTCCTTCCCGAGCCCCTCCACCAGGTAGAGCTGGGAGAGCGTCTCGAAGTAGCTGTACGCGTAGGCGCTCCCGTCCGCAGAGAGCGCCAGGGTCATGATCGTGATGAGCCCCGGCGGGGTTCCGCGCGCGGGCACCGTCAGGTGCGGCACGCTTACGCCTGTCTTCATGTCGACCCGGGAGATCTGGACGGGAAGCGAGACACTGCGCAGGTAGAGGGCCGCGCCGCTCGCGTCCCAGCCCACCACCCACTGTCCCGGGAATGTGCCCGGGACCACGCTCTGCGCGTCCCCCGTCGCGGAGAACAGGCGGAGGCTTCCCGATTCATCCACCGCCGCGAGCCATTCCCCATCGGGGGAAATGGCCGTGTGGAAGCCGGTGCCTTCCGCCGTAACGGGCCGGGGGGCGCCGGCGCCCGGCTCGAACACCCACAAGCGGGCGGGGCGCCCCTCCTGGCTCGCGCGCAGCAGCAACCGCTTCCCATCCGGAAACCAGCGTGCCGAAAGCACCGTGGCCACCGGAGCCAATGACACAGGGCGCGGCTCCCCCACGCCGGTGGGCAGCAGGAAGAACTCCATCCGCTCCCCATAACGCACGACCAGCGCCTGCTTGCCATCCGGGGACAGCGCCAGGGGATGCCCGTCTCCCAGCCGGACCGGAGGTGCGCCATCGGTGGTGCGCACGTACGCGCCATAGGTGGGGCCTTCGATCTGGTTCCCCTCGGAGATGAGCAGCATCCGGCCATCCTGGGACAGGTCCGACATGATCGAGGTATCCGCCATCGTGAGCTCCCGCTCCTCCCCCGCTCGCCCGAACACGAGTCCTGAACGGATCTTCTGGTGATCCACCAGGACGGTGCCAGCGTTCGAGATGTCCTGGAGCAGCATCCGACCGGCGATCCGATCCACGAGCCGCGTCGTGCCTCGCAGGTTGACCGCGAACAGCGCGGTGTCCGCACCGATGCGGGCGGCGGTGAACCACACCTCGCTCCCATCCGGAGCCCACGCCAGTCCCCGGGTGCACCCCCAGTCTCCGGAGAGTTCCCGGGGCGGCCCGTCCTTCTCCAGCACCCACACCCCGCCCCGGTCGTCCTTCGGATTCTCATGGAAGAGGAACGCGATTCGCTCGCCATCGGGGGACACCCGCGCGTGGCTGATCCACCCCTGCGACTCGAAGCGCACGGTGCCGGGCGGCTGCTCCAGCCGGAAGGTCTCGCCCACCCGGCGCACCACCGCGAGCGGTCCCTCGCCGCGCCCCCAGTCCGCCTCCAGCACGCCGTCGAGCACGGCCCGCGGTGCGCCGCCCGCGAGCGGCATCAACCCGAGCGTGCCACTGCCATGCTCCGGGTCGAAGAACCGGGGGGCGAGCAACACCGCCAGCTCTCCCCGGGACGACGCGGCGAGCACATCCGCGTTCAGTCCACGAGGCTGCGACAGCGGACGCTCGGTGCGCGCGCTGTAGAGCTCCACGGGGCCTCCCTCCCACGCCGCGCCATAGAGAAACGTGTGTCCATCCGCGGAGAACCGCGCGCTGAGCACGGGGCCTCGCTGGAAGGTGGCCGGTCGGTACGTGGAGCTCGACACCGGGACCTTCCACGGACGCCCGAACGCCAGGAGCCCACCCGCCACGCACAGCAGCGCGACCGCCAGGAGCGTGAACAAGGCCGGACGCGGGAGGGCGCGGGGATGCACGGCCCGGGGCACCTGACTTCCGGAGCGGGACGCGATGGACTCCAGGGCGAAGGCCAGGTCCCGCGCGGACTGGAACCGGTCGCCGGGAGCCTTCGCCAGACAGCGGGCGACGATCGTTCCCAGCTCACCCGGCAGCATGGGGGGCTCGTCGCGGAGCGCGGCGCTCATTCGCTCCACCGCGCTGTCACCCCCGAAGGGGGCCTGACCGCTCAGGGCTTCGTGGAGCACCGTGCCCAGTGAGAACACATCCGCGCGAGGATCCGCGCTCTGCCCGCGGATCTGCTCGGGGGCCATGTAGCCGGCGGTGCCCATCACCGCGCCGCTCCGGGTCACCGCCGCGCCTTCTCCGCGCTCGGTGAGCCGCGCCAGCCCGAAGTCGAGGATGCGGGCACCGCCATCCGCGCACAGGAAGATGTTCGCCGGCTTGAGGTCGCGGTGGATGACGCCGCGGGCATGCGCGGCCGCGAGCCCCTGTGCCAGCTGGATGCCCAGCCGCAGGACCTCCGCCAGGGGCAGCGGCCCGCGCATCAGCCGCGTCCGCAGGGTGACGCCCTCCAGCCACTCCGTGACGAGGTAGGGCGTGCCTTCATGGGCTCCCACGTCGAACAAGGTCAGTAGATGCGGATGGGACAGCGCACCTGCGGCGCGGGCCTCCTGGCGGAAGCGGGCCAGACGCTCGGGCTCCTGGGCGAACCGTGCCGGGAGCACCTTCAGCGCCACGTCCCGTCCAAGTCGCCCATCGCGCGCCCGATACACGTCGCCCATCGCGCCACTGCTGGCATGCCCGACGATGGTGTAGGGCCCCACCTGCTCCCCTGGAACGAACAGGCGGGGCGGAGGGGCCGCTTCTTCCCCCAGTGCTCCCTCCGCGTGCCACGTCGCCGCGATGGCGGCGAGCAGCGTCCCACAGGCGTCACAGCGTGAGGTGTGGGCCTCGGCCAGGGCCCGCTGCTCGGGAGGCAGGCGGTCCTCAACGAAGGCGAGAATCGTTTCCTCGGAAGGGCAACCAGACATGGTGGGAAGCAACTCTAGCCATGGTTGCCTTCAAGGAAGAAGTGGCGGGACCGTCACCTGGTACGCGCGGACGAGCAGGGTGCGAGTCCCCGGCGCACCGAAACCCAAAGCCAGGCTGCACCTCGGCACCCACGCGAAAGCCTCGGTAATCGCGGCGGCGGCTGACCAATCGTTCAGCCACCCCCTGCCATCTCCCACGAGGGGTTCCTCGGTCTCCTCGCTACATGAAGATGTAATTGTAGTCGCAGTTTTCGTTCATGGTTGCGGTGTGAGGGTGATTCACTTCAAGTGGCTGCATGGCGCCGGGGAAGGAAGCCCACGTCCCAGGGGCGCCCCCGGACGGCCTTACGCGGCCTTGTTCGGCTGCGATTGCTCCGCGAGATAGCGCTTGAGTCCCTCCACCTTGTTCTTGAAGTTCGGGGACTCGCGCAGCCCGTCGAAGTATTGGTCCCATTCCTCCCTGCGGGGGGTGACCGGGCCGCCGGGGAGGGAGAGGATTCCGACGAAGTGCTGGAACTCCTCCCCCGGACTGTTCTTCAGGCCCTTGAAGGCATCCATGACTCCCAACAGCGCTGGACCCTTGATGCCGTAGGCCTCTCCCAACTTCATGAGCTGCTTCAGTTGCTGGGGGGGGCTCCGTCAGCAGTTCCGGGCTCTGCTGCGCGAGCTTCTGGATGTCCAGCGGTGACAGCTTCATCTCTTCGGAGAGCACCTTGAGGCTCTCCTCGTCCGCGTCCACCAGCGTGGAGAGCACGGGCTCGGTGATTCCCGCAGCCTGGAGGCTCTTCTTCAGGTTCGCCTCCTTCTTTTCGGCCTCCTGTGCCTTGGTGACGACGGAGATGACGGCTCCGCCAGCGACGAGGAGGCCGCCGGCAATCTGTCAAGTATAGGACGGATAGGGGCCCTGTTGAGGGCGGCGGGCTGGTGAAGAGGGGTCAAGAAGGGCCGCTGGAGGGTGACGCGCGGGCTGTGCGCCGGGCCGGAGCAGAGGCCGTACCGCCCCTCGGGGCACATGCCGGCCCAAGCGGCCCAGCCAGGCGGCAGGCCGCAAGGGCGTGGGCTTCCAGGTCACTGTGGGTGCTTGAGCTCAACACCACGCGCTCTGGGGTGGACCCTGTGCCAGGGCCAGCTTCGCAGGCCGCGAGGGCAATGCCAGGTGTTCCAGAATGGCGCGCCCCCCACCGGGGGCCGTCAGGTATGCCAGCGCCCTCCTACGGCCTCCACACCGAGAGCAGGCGAAGACATCCAGCGCGAACGTCCGGCGCAGCAGTCCCGCCCAATCCAATCGCGGCGTGCGCTCCATCGTCGACTCCACCGTCGCAGCCTGGGCCGGGCTCGCCTCCTCCAGCCCCGGCTCCGCCCCCGCTTGAGGGAGCAGAAATGGCCGCACTTTCGCGCCTGGAGCGAAGATGCCGTGGAACCTTGTGAGGTTTGTCCGAGGCGGAGGCACCAGCGACGCCAGACGACGGAGGAGCTCCAGCCCGGTGAAGAAGAGGCGCGTAGTGCCGTCGGGCAGCGGATGCTTCATCCGGTACGCGAGGCGGCCATCCTCCATACGCGACAGTCACTCCAGCGCCAGCGCGCCACGCGCCCCATAGCGGCACAGCCGCTCCAGCCCCTGCCTGTCGTTGGCATGGAGGTGCGTATTGGCATGCAGGGAGAAGCCTTCCAGGAAGGCGCACCGGGGCTGCTTTCGGGGAGGGGGCCGCACGTCCACCCCCGTCCAGCGCAGCCGCTGCTGCAGGGAATGCGCCTGGTACGCCTGCCGCGCGTCCTCAGGCCCTTGCGCGGGCAGGGCCCCTCTTTTCTCCAGCAGGCGCAGCACCCGGTGACGTACCACCCTCAGCAACCGCTCCACCTCTGCTTGCGTGGGTGGCGGCAACGCCTCGAAGCGCACGCCGTCCTCCCCTGGCACGAAGATGCCGTCCGGCACCAGCGAGTGGAAGTGCGGCGTCACCTGCAAGGCCGAGCCGAAGAACTGGATGAAAGAGACGGCCCCGACCTGCCCATGACGGATGGCTGCTGATCTGGTCGTCGGGATTGGTCCTACATCCGCAGTTTGAACCGCGCCTCACAGGCTTGGTAGTGGCACTGCATGGCCACAGCCTGGTGGCGGCGTCGCAAGCGACTCCACGCCAAGACATGAGTTCCTGGACGGAGTGGCGGACGAAGGCCGTCAGTTGCTCGGTGTTGTACCAGGCGACGAAACGCGCCACCCCCCCCTTCGCGTCCTGGCTGGAGGCGAAGGCGCGGTGGGGGAAGGAGTGGCGGTACTTCAGGATACGAAAGAGGGCCTCGGAAAAGGCGTTGTCGTCCGAGACGCGGGGCCGGCTGACGGGCGGGGTGATGCCCAGCCATTGCAGCGTGGCCAGCAGGGTGGCGCCCTTCATGGGGCCGCCGTTGTCCGAGTGCAGCACCAGCCCTTCGGGGCAACCGGCCTCCTGCCAGCAACTGCGGACGATGACCGGGGACCTGCCGGCCGGCTCCGCGCTTCCCGATGATGTCCCGAACAGAAAAGACTCAATCGCTCTCCTTCTTCGTCAAGCTCCTCGGCGCGTGGAGCAGCGACTGCACACCTGCGTCCGCATGGAGGGAGGCATACGTCGCACAGGACCACTTTTCGGCGGCGAACAACTCGCTGACGGTCGGGTTCTGGTCTGACATGCCCCCCGCTGCGCTCCGCGCGGCTCCCTCCAGAATCCAGGAGCAGTCCATGGTCCACACCTCGGGTATCCCTCGTCGCATCTCCCTCTGGGCAGGCGTTGCCCTGGCGCTGGTTGGCACTCTCACGGGCTGTGCTCCGCCAGGGCCGGAGGACTTGCCCGGAGAGCCCCAGGTGACCCTGGACTCACAATCCCAGGCGCTGGCCTATCCCAACGGGAACAGCCGGACGGTGGTGTCACGGCGCGTCGTCTACAAGGACGCCTCCGGTGGCTACCAGGCGGCGCCGGGCTTCGAGCAGTTCCGCGCGGCCGGTGCCTCCGACAGCACACTGCACGCCATCCGCATCGCCCAGGTGGAGGCCCCGAGCGTGCGCGAGGCCATCGTCTTCATGACCGCCGGGCAGAAGATCTCGAGCAGCGGGCACTCCAGCGGCGTGACGGGCCAGTCCTCCAACTGGGACGCGTCCTGTGACGGCGTCTCCTGCGCCAACGTGGTCCTGGATGGCCGCTCCCTGGCCATGAAGCTCAATGCCCTGGGCTGGTTTCCGGCGGGGAGGACGCACCTGTCCGTGGTCAACGACAACAACTTCGACCACCTGTTCGACAGCGACACGAAGCAGCGCATCGTCAACGGGTTCGTCCACTGGCTCCAGGCCCAGGTCCGACCCGAGACGCGGTCCATCTACCTGGCGGGGAGCTCCCGCGGCGGGTGTCTGGTGATGCGAATTGCCCAGGCGCTCCGCGCCAACACGGCGCTGGATGGCATCACCGTCTACGTGTCGTCGCTGGATGGCGTGTGCAGGAACAGCCAGGGCGAGCTGGGCACGTTCGACACCAAGGTGAACAACCCCGTGCGCCCCTGGGGCACGTTCTACGGCGCGTGGGCCACCAACCTGTCCTCCCAGTTCCCCCGCCGCGAGCGGCTGCACCTGTATCAGGTGGTGGGGGGCCAGGAGGTCGCGCCAGCCACCGGCATCCGCGCCTTCTCCGGGTACGCGGGCGCCACGCCTCCCTCGACGGGCACCGACCTGGACTGGGGCTGGTACAAGCAGACCTGGGTGAAGTGGCAGCACAAGGAGATTGGCAATCCGTACACCGACCCGAGCACGTCGGATCAGCCGCTCGCCATTTCAGAGACGATTGACGCGCAGCTCACCTGGTTGGACGGGCTGCTGTAGCGGGCCCGCGCTCGACTACGAGTCGCCCGCTGGTTACGAGAAGGAGCACCGCGCTGCCGCTTGAGGGCGAAAGCGCGGAACGCTCTGCGGAACCGGGGCAACTTCACTTCCCCACGGGGCCGGACTGGAAGAGGGTCTCCGTCTCCACGGGGACCTGGTGCTCCAGGTTCGCGAAGCCATACCCTTTCGCCAGCACGACCCGCCCGTGACTCACGACGCCCACGGCGAGACCGGGCACGCTCTGCCGTCGCTACCACGTCATAAGTCACCTCGGGGCACGAAGCCGTCGTCGCTCCCGGAGGGCCAAGGCGTCCCTCAACGGTTCAGTACCCCACGTGCAGCCGTCCGGGAGGCAGCGCCGCCTCCAGCCGCTTCACCTCCGGCTCCGGGACGCGGTCCAGCCCCAGCTTGAACTGCTTGAGCCGGGCGAGTGGCGCGAGTCCCCCCGGCAACGCGGACAGCTCCCCCTGGAAGAAGCCGGCGTGCGTCAGCGTCGGCATCCGCCCAAGCCCGTCCACCAGGACCTGGACCCGGCCCGGTGTCATCTTGAAGAAGCGCCAGAACCAGAGCTTCTTCAGCCGAGGCAGCCGCGTCAGCACCTCGGGGAAACCCTCCAGCGCCATCGCGTCCAGGTACAGCTCCTCCAGTGCCTCCAGCTCGCCGAACGCGTCTGGGAGCCGGGTGAGGTTGTTGCAGTAGCGGAGGCTCAACTTCTTCAGCGCGGGGAGGCGGCAGAGCTCCACCGGAAGCGTCGTCAGCGGCAGGCTCTCCAGGCTGAGGTTCTTCAGTGCCTCCAGCTCGCCGATGCGCGGGGAAATCTCCGCGATGTCGTTGGTGTCCAGGTTGAGGCTCTCCAGCCCGGTGAGGGAGAAAACCTCCTCGGGGATGGCCTTCAGCTTCTTCTGCGCGAGCCCCAGTCGCGTCGCCTTCTTGCCCCGCGCCGCCTGCTCCTTCACGGCGGCGATGGCCTTCTCCACCGGGCCAAGCCGGGTGTCCGCCAGCAGGGGACTCCCCGCTCGCAGCATCGTGAGGAGCCCCTTCCGGTCCACCGTCGAGTCGGTGACGTCGCCCTCGTCCTCGTCCTCCACGGTGAAGGCCCCCGGCAGGAGCGCCTCGTGCGGCTCCAGCTTCCTGCGGGGCTTCTCCGTCGCGGTGAGTTTGTCGCCCACGAGCGCGTCCACGTCCAGCGGACCAAACACCCAGAGGTGGTGGTGCTGCTCGACGAGGGTGCGCGCCTTCAGCCCACCGCCGACACAGAAGACGTCATCCCCATACGAGTCGCCGAAGAGCAGCCCCCGGATCCGGACGTTGCCCGCGATGAACATGGCGGAGAACGTCGCCACGTTCTCCACTTCCAAATCTCCCAGCACCACCAGGAGGGTGTGGTCCGCCGCGTGGCCGTCCTCGAGCAGGCCCTTCAGCCGGACGCTGCCAGAGACAACCAGCGGCCGGGGGCCGATGACGAGCGAGTCGGCCTCCAGGTCTCCCTCGTGGAAGCGGACGCCCTTCTCGGAAACTCCCCGCCACCAGGAGGCCAGCTCGTGTCGCCATCCGGGCGTCCCCGCCGCCTCCACGTGGGCCCACACTTCTTGCGCGGAGGCATCCCTCCCCCAGTCCTGCTTCTCCACCATGTCCCGGTGCTCCCTTCCGGGAGCCATCACACCATGGAAGCGCCGCGAGGATCCCTCAGGAGCCCAGGAGGAACCGCGGCGCGACGCACGATGAGGCAGGCGAAGACATCCAGCGCGAACGTCCGGCGCAGCAGTCCCGCCGAATCCAATCGCGGCGTGCGCTCCCTCGTCGACTCCACCGTCGCCAGCTGGGCCGGGCTCTCCTCCAGCCCCGGCTCCGCCCCCGCTTGAGGGAGCAAGTGACGTTCGAGCGCAGGCGCCTCAGAACTCCGCGACGAACGCCAGCTCGCAGACCCGCTCGCGGCACGAGAACACGTGCAGCGCCCCGTCGAGGAACTGCCCGCCCTCGTAGTCGAGCAGGTGTGGCATCTCGCCGTGCGCGCAGCTCGGCGTCGCGTCGGCCTGATCCCAGCGCGCCACGCCGCCGAGGCGAGCTCCGCCCCACCTCGCGCCGCCGCGCTGCTGCGCGAGCCAGTCGTCGTACTCCTCTCCGACCTCCTCGAGCTGATCCGGATCGAAGCCCTTGGGGAACGGCCCGTCGAGATCGAGCGCATCGAAGCCGAAGAGCGCGCTCGACGCGGTCTCCGGCGTGATCTCCGAGCGATAGCGGTACCAGCTCGCCGGCGGCAGCCCGGTTGCCGGGGACGCCGGAGTCACCCGCTGGCTCTCGCGCCGCCAGCCACTCGACGCCGATTGCCACGCCTCGGGGCCGGTCACGCGGTGCCTCGGCTCCACCAGGCGTACGTACGCGACGCGCGGATCGCTGTTCTTCGCGACGCCGCAGTGAAAGCAGAAGAGCGCGGCGAGGCCGCGGCCGCCGGGGAGGAAGTCCGCGAGCACGGCCGGCGTGAGCTGGACGCACATCTCCAGCGGGCGAGCGCAGACGCCGCAGCTCGGCCAGCGCGGCTCGTCGAGCCAGGCGACGGAGCCGTGCGCGAAGCAATCGCCGGGACCGGGATCGAAGCTCTCGGGCTTCAGGTAATGCGGCACCTTCAGATCGACGCAGGTTGGCGCGGTCTCGCGGAGCTCGCGGAGCCAGGGCGCGAACAGCGGGTGCTCGGGGAGCTCGGGGCGAGGCGCCTTGCGCGCGCAGGGCACGCAGGTCTCGGCGGCGTCGCTCCAGCGCGGGTGCTCGCGCACGAAGGTCGGCCATGGGGTCTCCTCCTGCGCGCTGCTCGGCTCGGCCTTGGGCTCCTCGGTGGCCGCGGGCGCGACGACGAGCGGCGTCACCATCACCGCCTTGGGCACGCCCTTGTAGCCCGGCACGGTGCCGTGCACCTCGACCCGGGTGCCGACCGAGGGGTTCACGGCGAAGCTCTTGAGCGCGGTGCCGCCGAAGCGCACCCGACCGCCTTCGTCGAGCTCGATCCACCCGAGGGCGTCGATGGGGTTGAGTTCGACAATCGTCCCTTTTTGCCCGCTCATCGCGCGGAACGCTAACACGCCCGCCTCAGCGGCTCTGCACCGTGAAATCGCGCCCTTCCCAGCGCCAGCGCACTCTGGACTCCGACCCAATCCGCCGACGCATGAATCAGGGGAAGGTCGGGAGTGACGAGGGAAAGGCGTGGGCGCGTGGCATGCCGTGCTCGAAGAGTTCCTGAAGGAGTCGGCAACGCTCGGGTTCGACGGATGTGTCGCAGGTGGAGGCTTCCCGCTGGAGCTCTTCGATCGGGACGAGCGAGGAGTCCACCGGGCGCAGCGCCTGGGAGGAGTAGGCCCACGCGTTACCCACGCGATGCGCGGGCTTCTCGTCCGCGTGACAGAACGCGCAGACGGTGAGGTCGGGCTGGAACATGACCTTCGTGTACGGAGCCTCGGGGGGCACCTCGGCTTCGATGGGGAAGGCCAGTTCTCCCTTGATGGAGCGGCCGGAGGCGTCGAGCTGGCTGAACTCGACGACCTCCGCTCCCGGGCCGTCGGGGACGACCGAGAGGATGAGGGAGCCCGAGAACAGGAAGATGCGGGGGCTGCGCCGGCCATGCGCGGGTTGCGCGCTGAAGTCGCTCTCCGAGGCACTCAGCCGCAGGGGCCGGTCCAGACTCTCCACGAGGCAGGCCACGGAAGTGGGGCGGGGCAGGGAGTTGATGAGCGCCACCGCCTCCTCGATGGTTCCGGGGGCGCCCGTGGCACCGCCGGAGGGAACGCAGTCGCGGGGAAGCTCATCCGGGGGCTTTGAACCATTCGATGCGCCGCAACCTGCCGCCAGCACCGCCATCACCACCTGCGCGAACGCCCTTTGTCGCCACCTGCGCCTCACGTGTGACCTCCAGGGAACATCATGTGCCCGTGGCCACCTCTGCGCGAGCGTTCCCAGCCCGGTTTCATTTTTGGGGGACCCCGAGGCCTCCACACGCCTTGAGCGTTGTTTCCGCTCACACCAAAGCCCAGAAGCGGGCCCTGCCTGGGAAACGAAGCCGCGAAACACGAGTTCTTCCAATTCGTTCCCGCCGCTCACGCCTGAAAGCCAGACAAATCCAGGTGGCGATGGCTGCCAATAACGCCTGGAGGGCTGGGCTGACGGAGTCTCCCGATGAGGAAGCGTGAACGGTCGCCGGTACGTGCAGCAGCATCTTCTGCACCGACGTGACACGCGGCCGCTTCCCCCCGGGACTCATGTCCCGCGGGTCGTTGCGCGTCTCGAACCGTCTGCCTCCAGCATCGAGTCCGCGGAGACGGATGGGGTGCTTGGGATCAACCCGTCACGGCAGCCGCCATTGCGCGGCCGCCGAAGAGAACAGCAGCCCCGAGCGTGGAGGACTACTTGCCCTTCAGCGCAGCCACGAGCCGGTCCGCCTTCTCGCGGATGTGCTTGTCGGTGCTGGCCTGGGCCTTCTGTGCGTGTGTGCTGGCCTGGGCCTTGTCGGTGTCCGCCAGCGCCAGAGCCTGATTGAGGTGCAGGCCCGCGTCGTCCGGGTGCGCCTTGAGCGCTGGAGCCAGCACCGCGCGGGCGTTGGCCGCGCCCTCGGGCTTCGACATCAGCAGCACGGCCAGGTCGTTGGCCGCGCCCACGTCGAACGGATCGCTGGCGTGGGCGGCCTCCAGCAGCTTCTGGGCCTCCGCGTCGTCGCCCATCCGCCGGCGCACCTTGGCCAGGGCGATGCGCACCATTGCGTTGTCCGGCACCTTGGCCAGGGCCTCGCGCAGGATGCGGTCCGCGTCCTTTCCGGCCACGAAGGACGCCAGCCCGTGCAGATAGATGGCGTCGGCGTTGTCCGTCAGCTGGAGTGGCCTCCGTGCCGGAGCCCATGAGGGTCCACGGGCTCTGGCGATGGCGGGGCGCTACCAGCCGTTGACGTACCAGGAGTGCCGCAAGGTGTTGTCCGTGCCGCGATAGAAGACATCCATCCGGCCGGGACCCCAGCTCGCGACATCGGGCGCGGAGGTCATCTCACCGCCGAGCCAGTTCCAGCCGGTCCAACTGGAGCCCGTCCACGTGTTGACCCAGAGGCTGTTGTCCAAGCCCCGGCCGAATACCTCCAGCTGGTTCACGCCGCGAGAGACCGCCGCCGGAGCGGAGGTGAAGGTGCCGCCCAGCGAGCCCCAGCCGCTCCAGGCCGTGCCATTCCAGTACTTGTGGAGGAAGGTGTTGTCGGAGCCCCTGGCGAACAGGTCGATGCGGTTGGGTCCCCAGCTCACCGCGGCCGGATCCGACGTCACGACGCCCGGAATCACCGTCCATGACGTCCAGCCCGAGCCCGTCCAGGCCTGGTGGTAAAGCTGGTTGTCCAGGCCCTGGCCGAACACGTCCAGCCGGTTCGCGCCCCAGGACGCCACGGCCGGGCCGGAGTTGAAGCCGCCGCCCTGCGAATACCAGGGGCTCCAGGAGGAGCCATCCCACGCCTTGTGGAGCATGGAGTTGTCCGTGCCGCGCGCGAACACGTCGATGCGGTTGGAGCCCCAGCTCACCGCCGCCGGGTCGGAGGTGATGACGCCCGGGTGGAGGCCCCAGCCGCTCCAGCCCGCGCCCGCCCAGTACTGGTGGTGCATCTGGTTGTCCAGGCCCCGGACGAACACGTCCAGCCGGTTCGCGCCCCAGGACGAAGCCGCCGGGCCGGAGGACAAGCCGCCGCCCAGCGACTCCCAGGGGATGCCGTAGGTGATCTTCGCGCCCTGGACGTCCGTGGCGCTCAGGTTGCCATTCCCGTTCCAGGCCGGGTTGCAGTAGTTCATCACGGAGGCCAGGTCCCACGGCCCGATGAGCCAGTCACCCGAGGAGCCCTGCGCGGGCTCGGTGCAGGTGGAGGGCCGGTCCGGACGGTTCTGCTCGTGGGCGTAGCCCAGCGCGTGGCCGAACTCATGCACCGCGATGGCGTCGATGCAGTACTTGAGGCTGCTGGCGCACGACGGGCTCCAGTTGGCGAACGTGAAGTTCAGCACCATGCCCTGGGCCCTGCCGTTGAGGCCGTTGCCCAGCGCCTTTACGTGCGGGCCCTCGTCGCTGATGTTGATGCGGACGCCGCTGGACGAGGACGGACATGTCCCCCAGCCGTAGAAGCGCACGCTCGAGTTCGCCTCCCACGTGCGCGTCACCGCGTCGCGCACCCACTGCCGCTGGGTGGCGTTGCCCGCGGCCGGGTTCTCCCAACACACGGGGATGGTCAGCGGCCACCAGAGGGTGGAGGACGCCACGTAGAGTTCGGCCTCGCTGTGCCGCAGCTCTCCCGGCGGTGTCTGCTCGGAGGGCATGGACGCCTCCGGCGCGCTTCCACAGCCAACCCATGCTCCCAGCCCGAGCGCCAAGAGCAGCGCCCCCCCTGGGCGATGCGTGTTTTCAGTGAACATGATTTCCCCTCTTGCGTCCGCCCACTCCTCGGACGGGGCCTGTATGGCCCACGCATCCCCGGGCGCGACAAGACACATCCTGGCATGAAGACTGACGCACTCGAAGTGAAATGATGTCAATTCAGTGTCTATGGGAAATTATCTGGATGCAGGGTTTGAGGAGGGCGTTTTATTTGTGAATCACGGTCGCTTCTGGCGGACGGGATATGCTCCGTCGCATGACCTTCCGCGCGGGCAATCCTCGAGGAGAACGTGTGCGTCGGCCGCGGCTGTCGCGAGACACCGTGGTGCGGACCGCCGTCGCGCTCGTCCGGGAACAGGGGTTGCGACAGCTCTCCATGCGGACGCTGGCCGAACGGCTCCAGGTCACGCCCATGGCGATATACAAGCATGTCGCGAACCGGGATGCACTTGTGCTCCTGTGCGCCGAGACCATCCTCCAGACGGTGGTGTTGCCTGCGGAGCGACGTCTGGTGTTGCCCGGCAAGCAACGTCTGGTGTTGCCCGCGGAACCACAGGAACCGGTGGCGTGGCTCCGGCTGCTCGCGGGCCGTCTGCGCGCCGTGGGGCTGGCGCACCCGGGGTTGATGGAGTTCCTGCTGGAGCAAGGCCCTGTCGTCCACACGGCGCTCGTCATCCTCGACCGGACCGTGAGTGGACTTCACGCCGCCGGCATCCCGTGGAAGGAGGCGGGGGCACTGCACAACACGTTCTTCTCCTGGCTGGCCGGAGCCATCCGCCGGCAGGAGCCGTGGGACGTGGGGCCACCGGGGACGCCGCCGCCGTTCGAGCGGTTCTTCGCGGCGGCCCAGGCGCTTCCCGCCAGGGACTACCCGGGGCTTGCCCACAGCGTGCCGCACATGCGGGCCACCGACGTGGAGCGGGAGTTCGAGCAGAGCCTCGGCTTCATGCTGGAGGGCATCCAGCGGCGCATCGACGCACGGCGGGTTCCCGCGCGGAAGCGCCCCCGCCAGCGCTGAGTGGGCGTCGCGTCACGCGTCCTTCGTGCCGCCAGCGCCTCCCATGTCCCAGTGCGCGGAGAGGTCCTCCCGTCCGCCCAGGAGTGTGGCCGGTCCTCCCACCCGGGCGAGCACCGCGTCGCGGGCCTCGATGACCCGGCGCCGGACCGTGGCCAGGTCCACGTCCACCAGGGCGCCCTGGAACTTCGCCCACCGTCCGCGCACCATCACCGACTCGACGTTGCCCGCATGAGCCTGGAGCACCACCGCGTCGCGGGGACGGTTGAGCGGCGTCAGGTTCAGCGCATCGGCGGCGAGGACGATGAGGTCCGCGTCCTTGCCCGGCCGCAGTGAGCCCGTCACGCGTCCCAGCCCCAGGGCCTCCGCGGCGTCGAGCGTCACAATCGGCAGCATGCGAGCGGCCTTGAGCGCGAGGACCCGGGACAGCCCGTCCTTCTCATGGGCCCGGGCCCGCTCCACCTGGAGGGCCAGCCGCATCGCGGTGAACAGGTCCCCGCCGTTGCTGGAGACGACGTCGCAGCCGAGCGTCGTCCGGACCCCCGCGCGGAGCGCGCGTCCGGTGACAGGGAAGCCCATGCCCATCTGAAGCTCCGTCTCCGGCGTCACCGCGACGGCACCGCCGCTGTCGGCGATGCGCCGCAGGTCCTCGTCGGAGCTCCACGTGCAGTGGACGAAGAGCACGTCCGGACCGAGCAGCCCTTCGTCCGCCATCCGTCGCACTTCGCTCGGGCCCGATACGGGCCACGCGGAGCAGTGGGCGGTGATGGGGACGCCCATCTCGCGCGCGGAGAGAAGTTCCGCCCGGCTCTGCTCCCAGGGCACCTGCATCTCCGTCAGCGCGACGCCCATGCGGACAAGCCCGCTGTCGGAGGCCAGCCGGGTGGAGCGCAGGCGCCGGGCGTCCTGGATCCGGCTCGCGGGGGTTGGCAGCGCGGTGCTCTCCTGGGGACCCGCCGCGTAGCCGTAGGCGAAGAGGGCCCGGATGCCGGAGTCCTCCAGCGCGGTGAGCGCGGCGTCCGCGTGCGCGGGGGACTCCACGCAGTGCGAATAGTCCACGAGCGTGGTGATGCCCGCGTCCAGTGCCTCCAGCGCCCCGGCCCGGTTGGCGGCATGCAGGTCTTCCGGCTGGAACGCGGGCGACAGCTTCACGCGCACTGCCGCCAGGTAGTCCATCACCGTCCAGTCCGCCCCCAGGGCGCGCAGCGGCGTCTGCCACGTGTGCCGGTGCGCATCGATGAGGCCGGGCAGGAGCAGCTTCCCGCGCAGGTCGACGACGCGACAGTCCCCGGCGTGCAACTGGGGACCCATCGCGGCGATGCGCCCGTCCTCAACCAGGACGTCACCTCGCGGCAGGTCCGCGTGTTCGGGGTCGCAGGTGATGACTTCCGCCCCACGTAGCAGCCATCGGTCGCCCATGCGGTGTTCCTCCTGTCAGGCCCAGCGGGTATACACTGTATACCTTCTGGGCCCGGGATGGCTTCCCGAGGGGATGGCTGTGGAGGGAGGCCTCCAAGTCCTCAGCTTGTTCCCGCTGCCTCGCTCGCGGGCGCAGGGGACACGCTGGCCCACTGGAACGGACCGGCCACGCTCAACACGGCGCGCTTGTCGGGGAGGCTCAAGCTTCGTGAGCCCCTGGTTCTTGAGCCGCGTGCGCGCCAGGCCCTTCTCGTCGGGGGGCCTTGGAGAACAGGAGCGCGCACACCTCCACGTGACCGGAGGCGGCGGCGGTGACGAAGGGGGGTGCCCAGGTTGTCCGGCAGCGCGGGGTCGGCGCCGGCCTCCAGCAGCACGCGCACCAGGTCCGCGCGGCCCACGCGTGCGGCGGCCATCAGCGGCGTGCGGCCATCAGCGTCGAGTTAGGGAGGGCCCGGTCCAGGGCCCTACGGCCGGGGCGGGACGGGATTGCCATTTCGCGCAATGCCTGCTCATCCTCCACGCATGTACCCTCGTTGAACCGCCTCCTGACGGAGCCCCTGAAAGGCGATGCCATGGACCTCGGCAACAACCTGATGATGCTGGTGCTGTTCTTCTTCATCATCCCGCTGGGCCTGATGGTGCATCTGCTGCTCTCCCATGAGCTCACCCTGAAGCTCCGGGCGGAGGGGCTGCACGCCCATGGCTCGGTGGTCCACGCGTACCAGGAGCGGACGCCGGACGATTCGCTCCGCACCGTCGTGGAGTACGTCTTCCATCTCCCGGGTGGCGAGGAGATCCACGGCCGCTACGAGGAGTCCGGCTCCCTGGCAAGGCTGCCCGATGAGGGAGACCCGGTGGGGGTCCTCTACCTGGCCCACAATCCGAACCGGCACCAGTGCGTCGGCCAGGAGGTGGGGCTCGTGAAGACGCTGCTCTGGCTGGTGTTCATGGTCTGCTGGATGGGGTTGGGCGGGTTCGCCTTGATGAAGGAGTTCCAGAATCGAGAGGCCGCCTCGAAGCCGCCCCCCTCCAGGACCCTCAAACCCCAGGGCGAGTATTACTAGATTTCGCGCCGGCCTCCCCCCGCTTAGAGGGCGCGGCACGGGAGGAGGCACGGCATGGCCCACATCGCGGCCCGGGTCCTGGGCGGAGCGTTCGTGGAGATGGGCATCTTCATGAGCGTGGCGGTCTGGGGGAGTTGCCAGCGCGACCAGCGCATCGTGCGCGAGGGGCTGACTGCGGAAGGCACGGTGGTGAAGAAGATGTTCCTCGCGGGCACGGATGACAGCGATTACGTGCTCATCCATGCCTTCACGCCCGTGGGCGGCACCACGCGGCGGGAACATCGGCGGAACATTTCATCGAAGCCGTGGAAGCGGCTGCGCGTGGGGGACCGCATCCAGGTACCCATGCCCCCGGAGAACCGCCCAGACGCAGCCCTCCTGAAAGGCAACGTCATGTTCATCCTGGGCTTCTTGATGATGGAGGGGCGCCTTCATCGGCCCCTTCGTGGGAATGCTGACGCTCATCGAGCGCTTCGACGAGCTCACCAAGAGACTCCGCGTGTCCGGGAGGAATGCTCGGGCCACGGTGGTCCGCATGTACACGAGATGTTCGGGGGAGAACTCGAACGAAACCGTCGTGCGGTACGCCTTCACATTGCCGGATGGCGAGGAGATCCGCGACGAGTACGTCGTGTCCGAATCCGCGGGCGGCAACATCCGGCCGGGAGACTCCCTGGGCATCCGCTACCTGCCTCAAGACCCGCGGCAACACCGGCGCGCCGGGCCGGAGGAGTCGGCGATGGCCGGGTTGATGATCGCAACGCTGTGCTCGCTCCTCTGGATTGGCGCGGGCGGCTACTTCGTCAAGCTCATGCTCCAGCAGCCGGAGCCACGCAGGACCCTTACGCGTTCGGGCGAAATCTACGACTATGAGGCCCCTGCCTGTTCGAGGCCGACGCCCCCCAGGGGCAACCGCTCCTTGCGCGAGTACCGCGACTGACGGCACCTTGCATCCTGAAAGGCAACGCCATGCTTGACTCGTTCAACTTGATAATGATGGTAGGGCTTGCCTTCATCGTGCCCCTGGCGCTGCTGGTGCAGTTGCTGATCCAGCATGAACTCACCCTGAAGCTGCGGGACGAGGGACTGCACGCCTATGGAACGGTGACCCGCGCGTACAGGGACTCGTCGGGAGATTCGGGCACCAGCGACGTCGTGGAATACGTCTTCCATCTGCCGGACGGTGAGGAAATCCGAGGCCGTTATGAAGATTCCAGGTCGAGCCACCGCCTTCCCGAGAAGGGGGACCCGGTGGAGGTGCTCTACCTGGCCAACAACCCGGAACGGCACCAATGCGTGGGTCAGGAGGTAGGGCTCGCGAAGACTCTGGGCTGGTTGGCGTTCCTCGTCATCTGGATGGGGCTGTGGGGCATCAACTTGATGCAAGAGTTTCAGAAGCAGGAGGCCTCCTCGCCCACGCGCCAGCACCACAAACCCGCCTCCCCTTCGAAGTCTCCGCCCCCCAGGAACCCCCTGGCGCGCCCGACGGAGGACTACAACTAGCGGTCCACCTCTTGCCTCCGGAGCCCCGTCATGGAGTGGGAGCATGGGAAGGCCATGGTGGTCGTGCCGACGCTGGAAGCGGACGAGCTTATCGTGCTTGAGCTGCGTGAACGTGCGCGCGAAGTCCCAGTTGCTGGACCTGAAGTTCGCCGCCTTCAGCACGCGCTGGAAGATCACGGCTGCAATTCTTGACGCGGCATCGCCGCGTCCGGTTCCTGCATGGCACAGTCGGAGGATTCGCTGGGGTGTCGTGCCTCCATGTGCCCGGAGGCCACGAGCCCAAGAAAAGGTGCGCCCGTGAAGCAGACTTCGAGCCCTCGTTTCGAACTCTATCGTGAGGCCGTTCGTGACTCTGGTGCGCCAGGAAGAGGTCGGCCCGTCGTCGAGCGGTGCGAACTCGTGCCTCCGGCGGGAGTGGATCCCCTCTCCGTGAGGCTGTCCTTTCTGCCGTACTTCCACGAAGAGAAGCCCACGACGACGCTGGGCGCATACTTCGATGCGCAGTCCAATGGCTTCGACTTCCTGCGGAAGGCGTTCTTCCCGCGGAGTCTCGACGGCTACAACAGTCATGACGAGTCCGAGCGGCGCTCGTTCATCACGCTTCTCGACGCCGCGTCTCCTCGCGCGCACGTCGTTGTCGCCTGGAAGGATGAGCGGCATTGGTACGTCGATGAGCTCTTCTACCGTCTCGAAGGTGTGGACGGTTGGTCGCGTGGCGCATGGGCCGAAGTGGTTGAAGGCTCGCTCGCGGACTTCATCCGCTTCTCTCCGTTGATCCAGTCACAGGCGGAGGCGGGACGGTCGTTGTCCGCGGACGCCCATCCGGCGGACGACGTCGTGCTCGAGCTGTCGAAGTCCCCGGGGATGCCCAACACGCGGCACTTCAATCTGGAGGTCTTCGCGGATGGCCGCTTCGAGGTGCGTCGTCCCCGCGAGCACGACTCGCGAGGCTCGGACGTCCATCGGCTCACGACGCTGCTCATCGCGGCCAGCCGGCTCCCGGCGGAGAGCGGTCCGTCGTTACCTCGGCCCTTCATGCATGACGCGCAGACCCGGTCGGTCACCTACGTCGTCGCGGGGCGGCGCATCCGCGTGACGCTGGACGCGGACACGCCGCCCGACATCCAGAACTTCGCCAACCGGATGGCCGCCGCCTACGACGTGGAGCTCTGAGCGAGCGGCTCCGTTCCAGCAGGACCGCCTCGGTGCTCCCACGGATTTGAGCGACACTGGCGGACATGGCGGCCCGCCTTGCATCCCTCGTGTGTCTCCTCGCTGCATTGCCCGCTGCCGCCAACGTGGCCGCCTCTACGCGTACGCCCGCGACCTTCACCCTGTCACCGGGGACCGCGAGCACGCGCACGGAGGTGCTCAGCGAGAAGCTGGACTTCGATTGCGCGGAGGCGGAGCAGGAGGCGGTCTGCCGCTTCGAGGCGCGCTACCAGCTGCGCAACGGGACCCCCGAGGCGGAGGTCATCGATGCCGCGTTCCTGGGGCTCCGTACGCGCGAGGTCCGCGTGCGCTTCGACGAGGAGCCTCTCCCGGTGACAGAGGGGCAGGCGGCCTCGATGGGCCCCACGCCGGAGGATGCGTTCGGACGGCCCGCGCATTCCCTGGTGGAACGCTTCGGCTTCACCCTCACGCTTCCGCCCGGGCGGGAAGGGGAGTTGGTGGTGCGTGGCGTGATGCAGCTCGAGCGGCGCTTCCTGCCCTCGGGGTACGTGTGGCCCGCGGTCCAGTCGCGCCACGCACTGCTGTCCCCCAGTCCGGCGCGGGTCACGCACTGGGACATCGACTATCTGCTGGGGCCCATCCGGACCTGGGCGGGCAACCCCACGCTCCACGTCACGGTGCGTGTCCCTTCCGCGTGGGAGGTGGGCAGCAGCCCAAACGCATCCGCGCGCACGCTCCCGGTGGCCACGGGCTGGCGGCTTCGGCACGAGGGCGACCAGGTGGTGGCGGAGCGGATCCTCACGGCGGAGAGCGCGCCCGAGTGGCTCAACGTCACGCTGACGAAGCCCCAACCGTGGTGGATTCCGGGCGGTGTGCAACTGGGCCTGGGCGCACGGCTCGGGGATGGTTCCCGCTTCATGGCACGGCTCGGCTACCAGCTCGCCGCGCCCGAGTCCTTCCTGCATTCACTCTCGGTGGAGACGGACTTTCGAGACCAACTCGTCCTCACGCCGCTCACGCAGTATGCGACGCCCCAGGTTGTCATCATCCCGAGCTTCGGGCTTGGGCTGGGTGTACCGGTGCAGGTGCTCCCCGAAGCCAGGCCGGGCCTGCGGCTCCTCGCGGACCTGCACTTCGGTCCGCTGGGGGCCGCGCTCAGCTGGGACCACTATCCAGCGCTGCGGGAGGGCACGGACTCCTTCTCGCGGCTCATCCTCTTGTTCCAGGTAGGGCTGTAGACAAGCGAAGGGCTCGGAACCTTTCGATTCCGGGCCCTTCTCAGCGCCTTCTCGTGCAAGGGGCGAGGGGTGTGCCCCTCCTGCAACGCGAAGCGGGCGCAGGTGACGGCGGTGCACCTGGTGGAGCGGGTGCTGCCGCACGTGCCCTACCGTAAGTAGACGTTGTCCTTTCCGCACCGGGTGCGATGGGGACTGCTGAAGGAAATAGCGCTCCTGTCCATCCAATGCGTGCCCCGCCCAGTCCAAACGGCCGAGGCCAGCAACGAGTTCCTGGATGCCACGGCCCGAGCACTCAAGCGCGCCCGCGCCGCCGCCAGGGCCCCCGCGACCTCCTGACGCATCGAGGGCCCGGGCCGCGGCGGCTACTCCGTGGACTTCTGGACCGGGACAGGGCTTGGGTGCGGGGGCGTGAGAGGGGGAGGCCGTGTCTCGGTATTCGCCAGCCGCTCGAGAGGGCGGAGGAGCGACATGACGCCATGGCCCAACACGGGCAATGCCACGGAGGGCTGGAGAACCGCCTCCAGCCCCGCGTGCAGGTGCAGTATCCGGTAGAACTGGCGATGGACGTGTGCGTCGGTCGACGTGCGCTCCATCAGCCGCAGGATGTACCAGTGCAGCAAGCCCAGCCCGAAGGGCCGCTTCCCGACGGCCTGCGGATACAGCAGGTCCATGCCCGTGCCCAACAGCCACGGGAGCCGGATGACTTCAGGCAGCCGCTCGCGGAAGCGCTGCGCCAGGCCCGATAGCTCGCCTCGTTCGGACTGCTCGCGAAGGCAGGTGTCCAGCAGTTCCGCGCCAAGCCCCGCCACCGACATGCCTTGCCCGTAGAGGGGGTTGAAGGCACACGCGGCGTCTCCCAGGATGACCAGCCCCTCGGGAAAGCGGGGCAGCTTCTCGTAGTGCCGCCACCGGCAGTCCTTCACCTTGTGCTGGGAGATGGGCCCTATCGGCGTGGCCTCTTTCAGGGAGTTGTACAGGTCCGGACGCGTCAGTGAGCGCGCGTACTCGAGGAACCCCGCGTACTCGGTGGGCGCGTGCTCCCCGAAGTAGCCATTGAGGGTGACGAGCCACCGGCCTCCCTCCACGTGTGAGATGAAACCCGCGCGCCAGGCCTTGGGAGGACTTGGATAGAGGAAGAGCGCCTTCCATTCCTTCTGGAAGTGGGGCGGCGGCTCGTGCAGGCACGTCGTGTAGGAAAGGTCCACGATGACCTGCTCTTCCTCCGGGCGCGCGTAGCCGATGGCTTCCAACCACTGAGGCATCCGCGAGCCCCGGCCACTGGCATCCACGACGAGGTCCGCCTCCCACGACTCCTCGCCCTGGGGTGTCTTGACCCGGACGCCCGTGATGCGCCCCGTGCCCTTCTCGTCGGAGATGAGCCCTTCGATGGAGCAGCCGTCGCGCACCGCTACGTTGGGCCGCGCCTTCACCCGGCGCAGGACGTTCCACTCGAGCAGGGGCCGGGTGCACAACAGCCCGGGGATGCCGCTGGTGCGGCGCAGCTTCCACACCCCGAAGTGGTGCCAGGCGAGGTCTCCACTCGAGTCGATGAACTCGGCGCCCTGGACCTGGAGCTGCTCGAACAGGTCCGGGAAGTACTTGTCGAGGATGCGTCGGCCCGTGTCCAACAGCACGTGGATGTGCGACCCTTGCGGAACACCCTTGCGCGCGGCGGGCCCTTCCACCCGGACATCCCGCTCCACCAGCGTCACCTTGTCGAAGTGGTCCGCGAGCACCCGCGCGCTCAAGAGCCCCGCCATGCTGCTGCCGATGACCACGGCGCTTCCGAATCTGCGTCCAGGGGTTTCCAAGTCCCAAGCCTCCAAGGTTTCATGTCGTGGCGCTGCGGGTCAGAGGGGTCCGCCTTCCCCAGAGCCGCTCGCCCCCGCCGAGGAGATTGCATCTCACCGGTCTGACATGCCCTCTCGGCCCCGGGGCTCGAAAGCTTCACCGCTCACCCCGGCCTCGCTTGAGAAGTGCCGGGCCCCTGGGGAAACTCGCTCCTACGCTTTGGCAGTGCCGGGGCTCACGGCCCGTTCGGCGAATTCGGCGCGATGAGAAGCTGATAGTCGCCGCCGGAGGGGCCTCTGTAGGTTTCCTGATTCCCGAAGGAGAACGTCCCGCTGTTGTTGAGCAGGAAGATGTTTCCCGTCGTGGAGTCACGCAGGCCGATGTCCTGCCTGCTGTCTCCGTCCCAATCGCCGGTGATGGGCTGGTAGTTCGAACCCGATGCCCAGGAGAACGTGAGTGCGTTCGAATAGGCGTAGGGGGCGACCCAGTGCGCGAGGTACCACACGCCATTGGCGGTATCGCGCAGCCCGATGTCGGTACGGCCGTTCTGATCGAAGTCGCCAATGAAAGGCTGGTAGTTCCCCCCGGCCGCCCACGTGAAGCTGTTGTTGTGCGCGTACGTGTAGGGCCCGACCTGGCGGGCGAAGTGCCAGGCGCCGGTCGTGGTGTCGCGCAGGCCGATGTCGGTGCGCCCGTCGTTATCGAAATCGGCGACGAGGGGCTGGAATTGAGCGCCCGCGGCCCAGGTGAAGCTCACCGTGTGCGAGTACACATACGGAGAGATTCGCCGCGCGAAGTGCCACACGCCGTTGAGCACATCTCGCACGGCGATGTCGCTGTACCCATCGTTGTCGAAGTCGCCGGTGATGGGCTGATACTGGCTTCCGGCCGCCCACGGGAACGTCGTGGTGAAGTTCGAGCCCCCGAGGTCGTTGCCGCCCGCGTAGTACTTGAACAACCAGTTGCCCGAGCTGATGCTCCGGAGCACGAAGTTCGGGGCATTGCGCTTGTACTGCGCCACCTTCGCCTTGAGCTGGTCGTAATAGAACGTGCCATGCCCGCCAGACATCGGCTCGAAGTCCGATGAGAACTCCGGATTCCACTCGTCGGTCAGGAGCGGGCGCAGGCGCGGATACGGGCTGGACAGGTTGCCGGGGTTCACGTTCTGCGAGCCCCACTCGTTCCAGCCGGTCACGAAGACGTAGGTGGGGTTGGTGCCCGTCACGCTCGACCACTGCTCGTTCAGGGTGGCCCCACCACGGCGTCCCAGCGCATTGCCGAGGCAGCTGTTGATGTAGTCCGCCTGGGTCGCCGGCACCACGGAGATCTCCTCGGGCCACCCGTTGCTCGAGTAGTACGGCTGCGGCGTGCGCTCCTTGAACGACCAGGTGGCGGTGCTGTTTTGCAGTCCCGCGATGGGCTTGCACGTGAACTGGGGCGCTCCGGTGCAGTCATTGGACATCAGGAGCGGCTTGCCGCCGACGTGGAAGAAGAGGCTGGCGGGGAACGCCGTGTAGAACGTGTTGTAGAGGGTCGAGTGCGAACTCCCCGAGTTGAAGAAGGCCACCTTCGGTGTGGCCTGGCCCGCGGCCATCCGGTCTCGAAAGCGTGTCAGCAGTGTGAGGGTGGCGTTGTTGAAACGCGAGTCCACGAGGTTGCTGTTCGAGTAGTCGATGGTGATGAAGTCGATTCCGGCGGCGGCGAGGAGGCTCGCGTGATTGTCGATGAGCGCGTTGTTCGCGGTGCCGTCCGCCTTGCGGAAGCGGTACTGGTTGATGTCCCCGTTGAACAGCGCGGGCGCACCCCACCAGTGGAAGGACGTGTACGGGCACTCCGCCACCGACTGATCCGCCACCGGGCAGCTCGCGTCGTAGGGGGCTGGTAGCCGGCACCACGTATTCGCCGGCCCGAAGATGGACAGCCAATAGTCCGCCCACGTCTCATACAAGATGGTGACGAACTTGTTCTGGGTGGGCGCCGCGTAGGCCGGGCTGGCGAGAATGAGACTGGACACAGTCAGGGCGAAGGCATGTGGAAATCTCATCTTTCCAGGTTCGCTGTAGTTGCGCGGGATGTCAAAGGGCTGCAGATGCTGCAATCGCTGCCTCAGCCCTCAAGCAGCGGGTGCTGGCCCTGCGCTCACTTTCCGGTGGGCACGCCAAGCTTCTCGAGGACCTTCACCGCATTGGCATTGCCCGCGTCCAGTGCGAGTGACTTCCTGTAGCTCGCGATGGCCTCTTCCTTCAGTCCCAGCTGGAGCTGTGCCTCGCCCAGGCTGTCGAAGGCATTCGCATCCGTCGGGAAGAGCTTCACGTTCGCTTCGAACACCCGCACCGCTTCCGAGCCCTTGCCGTCGCTCAGCAACCGGTAGCCGAGCTGGTTCAGCTGCCCCGACTCCAGGCCCTTCATGCCCTCGCGATGCTTCGCGGTGTACCAGGCGAGCGCCGTGTCGACGCCCTTGAACCGCGTGAGCACATCCACCTGGGCGGACGGCGACACGGGCTCGGGCTTGAAAGCGGTCCAGGCATACTCGGCCGCGACGCTGGCGATGAGGCGGTCGAAGAGCAGGAAGCCGTTGTCGGAGTTGGCCATGACAACCACGCCGCTGCCCGTGTCACCGAAGGACATGAACGCGGCCTGGAAGCCTTCGTCCGCGCCTCCGTGCCAGAAGCGGTCGGTGCCGGGTTCCACCTGGAAGCCCAGCCCGAACCGCTCCGACTGCAGCGTCAGCATTTGCTTCGTCATTGCTTGCGACAGCACGCGCTTGGACTTCCCCGCTTTCGCGTTGGACACCTCGAGGGCGGCCCGCGCGAGGTCGGACGGCGTGGTCCACAGTCCGGCCGCGGCCATCTCCGGGTACACGTGCCAGCGGCCCGCGACGCTCTTCCCGCTGGAGTACGTCCCGGTCGCGGTCCTGGCGGAGAGGACCGGAGGCAGGGGCTGCTCGTAGGAGCTGCTGCTCATGCCGAGCGGCTTCAGCACGGTCTCCCGCATCACCTGGGGGAACGGCTTCTGGAGCTGATCCACCATCATCAGCTGGACGATGGACGTACCCCCGCCGCTGTAGCGCGTCTTCGTCCCGGGGATGAGGTCGACGCGAACCGGGCCGGTGTTCGCGGGCGCCACGCCCTCCAGCACCTGCACCAGCGTGGGCATGGGAGCGTCGACGGAGTATCCGGGGAAGCCATGCACGGTCGTCCCCGCGCTGTGGCTGAGCAGCCGGCGCAGGGTGACCTTCTGCTCCTTCGTGAAGTCGTTCTCGGGGACCTTCCAAGAGCGCAGCCTGTCGTTGATGTTCTCGTCGAGCGACCATTTGCCGGCCTCGACGAAGTGCAGCGCCGCCAGGGCGGTCACCGGCTTGCTGATGGAGCCCGCCTGGAACAGCGTCTCCAGGGTGACGGGCTCCGAGCCACCCGCCTCCTTCACGCCATAGGTCCTGGCCCAGACGATGGAGTGCTTGTCGAAGACGGCGATGCTCAGCCCGGGGATCCGGTACAGCGCCATCCACTGCGGGAGCGTCAGGCTCTGGGGTTTCTCACCTTCGATGACGACCGGGGCCAGGCCTGCCTCCACTCGCGCCGCGCGGGTCGCCTGAGCAGGGCTGGCCAACCATTGCGTGGCGGGCTTCTTCGTCCCCTCCGCCGCGAGGGCCGCACCTCCCGGGATGAACAGGATGGCCGCGAGCACGAGGCGGGACAGGGAAGGGCGCATGGGTTCACCGAAGGAAGGAGGTGGGACGCGAGGTGTACGCCTGCCCCTCCGTTCGATTGCCGGTCCGGGACGTCCCGAGGGGCGCTGGAAAAGCGAAGGGCCCGGAACCTTTCGATTCCGGGCCCTTCTCAGTGGCGAGGAGTACGGGACTTGAACCCGTGGGCAAGGCGATTGCAAACCCCAGGCAGGACGCGCTGTTACCCGCTATCGCCGTTAGCTCACGTCGGTTCTTGTGCCGCCCCATCCTGTCTTGTCCCGTTCTCAGCCCCGCTGGAGGGGCACACTGGGGGCACATGCGGCCCACCAGGGTCAACCCGCTCACGGACGCGAGCGGCCCGAGTCCCCAGTCTCGCAGGGCTCACGAGAAGCCCGTGGGAGGCTGACGGTAGCGTGTGGCCTGGCGAGGTGGAGCTGGGGAGGGGCAGGTGGAGGAGCGGGGGTGGGCGTACCGGCGGAGGCAGCCGGAGGGGACGGTGCTGTACGAGGCGGTGAGGGAGAACCTTGCCACGCTGCTGGCGGAGGCGAGCGACGTGGGGCGCGGCCTGCCCCGGTACGTGGAGCGGGACTTCGCCAGGTACCTGGAGTGCGGCGTGCTGGTGCACGGATTCGCGAGGGTGCGCTGCGAGAGTTGTAAGGACGAACTGCTCGTCGCCTTCTCGTGCAAGGGGCGAGGGGTGTGCCCCTCCTGCAACGCGAAGCGGGCGCAGGTGACGGCGGTGCACCTGGTGGAGCGGGTGCTGCCGCACGTGCCCTACCGTCAGTGGACGTTGTCCTTTCCGCACCGGGTGCGATGGGTACTGCAGAAGGAGAAGGGGCTGCTGAAGGTGGTGCGTCACCGGGTGCTGCGCCTGCTGGAGAAAAGAGGGGCCCTGCCCGCGCAAGGGCCTGAGGACGCGCTGCAGGCGTACCAGGCGCACTCCCTGCAGCAACGGCTGCGCTGGACGGAGGTGGACGTCCGGCCCCCTCCCAACAAGCAGCCGCGATGCGCCTTGCTGGAGGGTTTCTCCCTGCACGCCAACACGCACCTGCATGCCAACGACAGGCAGGGACTGGAACGGCGATGCCGCTACGGGGCGCGCGGTGCGCTGGCGCTGGAGCGGCTGTCACGAGCGGAGGACGGCCGCATCGCCTATCGGATGAAGCGACCGCTGCCGGACGGCACCACGCACCTCCTCCTCACCGGGTTGGAGTTGCTGCGTCGCCTGGCGTCCCTGGTGCCTCCGCCTCGGGCAAACCTCACGAGGTTCCACGGCGTCTTCGCTCCAGGCGCCAAACTGCGGCCATTTCTGGTCCCTCAAGCAGGTGCGGAGGAGGCGAGCGCGGGGCTTGAGGCAGCGGCCAAGAAGGAGCGGATGAAGGAGAGGACA
>NZ_JAAAPK010000015.1 GCF_009909105.1 Corallococcus exiguus | reverse complement strand
GTAGGTCGCTGCCGGATTCTTTTTGAAAGCCCCTGGTGCCGCAAGGCGCCAGGGGCTTTGTCTTTGCGGGCTTGTGTTCCTCCGCCTGGCTTTGCGCGTTGATCCGCGCACGCTGATGGCTGTCTTTGCGAATCAGCCCAGCAGCCGCACCGCGAGAAAGACAGGCAGGGCCACGTAATAGAGCGCCCGGCAGGTCCACTCCGCGCCGGTGCGTACGTTGCGTGCCCACCGGGGACCCAGCCACGCGGCGCCGAAGCAAAGCGCTTCTGCGAAGGCTCTCCAGAAACAACCAAACAACAGCAGGGCCAGGAACACCGGCAACCAGGTGCGCGCGAAGGACGTGAGGTACGACGTCCATCCGTACATCTGAAGCTCTCCGAACGGACCTCCGAAGGAGATGTACTGGTGCGCTCGGAAGAAGATGCCGGCGAGCACTCCGGGCACCAGGCCGTACTTCAGGGCCTGGTCGTACCAACGCCTGCGCCACTTCTCGCTCCGTGCTTGGGCGTATCGCACTCGCGGATCATTTCGTGCTTCTCCGAGCGTCCCCATCGCCTCCAGCAGGGGCATGGGGGCCTGCACTGCCAGGCCGTAGTCGAAAGCTCGCCCTGTTCGCAGCCGGAGTGTGAGTCCCGGGCCTGGAAGGGGCAGACGCCACGGGCGGATGGACTCCAGTGCCTCGAAGGGAATCTCGAAGTGCGCTCCCCCTGACTGGGTGAGCACCAGGCCTTCCGGCCGCACCGTGACCGTGGCCCTCGTTCCTCGCTGTAACAGGCGCAGCGCGATGCGCGGCAGGACTGCTCCCACCGCGAGTCCTGTCGCCAGCGGTACGGGTGCCAGCGTCTGGGTGCCAGCGAGCACGTCCTTGAACAGCAGCGCGGTGAAGTAGCAGAGCGTGCCCAGCCCCGTGGCGTGCAGGAGCGCTCCCAGCGCGCGCAGACGGGGTGTGAAGGCGTGGATGGGGAAGGGGCTCGACGCGTCGACGGTCATGGGAGGGGCATGGCCGCGCGCGCATTGCCTCGATACGAGCGGCTTCCGTAGCATACGCACCCCGGAGGCCCCTCAAAACATGCGTTCCCCGCAGCCTGGCCCTGAACGTCGCACGGATTCCGATGGCGTGACGCGGGTGACGCCCTCGCGTGAGTCCTCAGGCGGTGTGGGCTCACGGCTCATCGGTGGTGCCGTCGTCATCACCGGCCTGTGCGTGGGGCTATGCCTCTGGTGGCTCTCCCGCCCTGTGCCTGTCGAGGACCTGCCCCCCATCGTGGTGGCCGAGCGCCCTGCGCCGGTGGCTCCCTCCCTGGAACCCGCGCGCCCTTCCGTGCGCCCTGCGGTCGCGCATGTCGCCGCGCCCGTGCCCGTGGAGGAGCCTGCCCCCATGCCTGTCGATGACCCGCCGCCTTCCGAGGGCAAGAGCGGGACGGCCCTGTATCAGCGCGGCACCAAGCCGCTGAAGCGGGGGCTCGTCGTGCCCGACGACTTCGAGCTGCCCCCTGGTTACATGCGCCACTACCAGGCGACGGACAACGGGCAGCCGCTCGCGGCCATCCTGATGTTCCATCCGGACTTCACGCCCAAGGACGCCAACGGGCAGCCCATCCCCATCCCCGAGAACCGTGTGGTGCCCGAGGAGATGGCTCCCCCCGGCATGCCTCACCAGCTGCTGGAGATTCCTGTCGAGGACGAGGACTCGCAGTGACGTCCGTGAAGGGGTGGGCCGGGGCGCTCCTGGGCGTCGCGGCGACCACCGTGCTGTTCGAAGTGTTTGGACAGCTGCGACCCGGTTGGGTGTGGCTGGGCGTGGTGGCCATGGCACCGTGGCTCGCGGCCTTGGACGGGGTCCGTTCCGCTCGGGGGGCCGTGGGGCTGGGCGTGCTGCTGTCGGTGACGTTCACCGCGGCGGTGTTCGGCTGGTTCCCGGGCGCCATCGCGGCGTACTCACGTGCTCCGGTGTGGCTGTGCTGGGGCGTGTTCCTTCTCATCGCGCCTGTGTTGGAGCTCCAGTTCATCACCGCCGCCTGGGTTCGGTGGTACGCGCGCCGGCGGGTGGCGGAGGTGCCGCGCCTGGCGTGGGTGCCTCCCGTGCTCACTGCGCTCGTGTACGTGGGCACCGAGTGGTTCACGCCCAAGCTGTTCGCCGAGACGCTGGGCCACGCCCTCTATGCTTCGGAGACGCTGCGCCAGGGCGCGGACCTGGCTGGCGCTCCGGGGCTCACGCTGGGGCTGCTGCTCATCAACGAGTGTGTCGTTTCAATCGCGCAGGGACTGGCTTCTCAGCGGGGCTTGCGACTCAGGCCGGTGGTCCTGGCGGTTGTGCTGGCGGTGGTGGGGTGGGGTTACGGATGGGTGCGGCTGGGGCAGGTGCGCTCGGCGGTGCACTCGGCTCCGTCGCTGGTGGTGGGGGCGGTGCAGGCGAACATCACCAACATCGAGAAGCTGGCCGCGGAGCAGGGCACCTACGAGGTTGTTCGCAACATCCTGGATACGCATTACGCGATGTCGGATGCGCTGTTGCGCTCGGGGCCGCTGGACCTGCTGGTGTGGCCGGAGACGGTGTATCCGACGACGTTCGGCACGCCGAAGAGCGAGGACGGCGGCGCGCTCGATGATGAGATCCGCTCGTGGGTGGCGGAGCGCGGTGTTCCGCTGGTGTTCGGCACGTACGACCTGGACGGCGAACGCGAGTTCAATGCTGCCATGTTCTTGGGCCCCTCCGCGACGGGCGAGTTGGCTCAGTCCGCGTACCGGAAGACGATGCTCTTCCCCCTCACGGAGTGGGTTCCGGATGCGGTGGACACGCCTTCCCTGCGAGCAATGCTTCCTTGGACTGGTCGCTGGAAGCGCGGCCCTGGTCCCCGGTTGGTGGACTTCCGGTTGAACGGCGGCCGCGTGCTCAAGGTGGCTCCGCTCATCTGCTACGAGGCCGTCTTTCCCAATTACGTCGCGGCGGAGGTGCGTCAGGGGGCGGACCTGATTCTCACGCTGTCGAATGACTCGTGGTTCTCCGGCACTCCCGCGCCCCGGCTGCACCTGATGCACGCGGCGTTTCGGAGCATCGAGACGCGCACGGCGCAGGTTCGGGTGACCAATTCGGGCATCTCCGCGTTCATTGACCCCGCGGGGACGTGGACCTCCGAGCTCGAGGACAATCAGCGCGCTGGCACCGTGATGCGTGTGCCGACCGCGGATCGGCTGAGCTCGCTCGCGGGGGCCTGGGGCGACTGGTTGGGGCCCGTGGCGCTCGTGCTGGCCGTGGTGCTGGGGGTGTGGATTCGCCGGCCTGTGTGACGCGCGCTCAGGCGGCTTCGGCGTGCGGGGCGGGGAGCTGTGCGTCTGCGTTGGGCTTCTGGGCGATGACCTGGATTTCCCTGCGCATGTGCGTCAGCCGGCAGACCTGGACCCAGGCCCAGAGGAAGGCGAAGCGTGCGTATTCGTAGGGGGCTCGGAGGCCCTTCGCCAGTCTCCGGCGCAGGATGTCCTTGCCTGCCTTCACGGGCTGCATTCCGGCCCTGGCGCAGGCGTCCGCGAGGTTGTGCTCGTAGAAGTAGACGTGGTGCTGCCAGCCTCGCCGGTCCGGGCGGAACGAGCGGCCCTTCCGGGGCATCACGATGATCTTGTAGTAGGCCGCGTCCGGCACGATGACGAAGGCCACGCCTCCTGGCCTCAACACGCGCTGGATTTCTCGCAGCCCATCCATGGGCTGATCCACGTGCTCCAGCGTGTGCTTCAACGTGATGATGTCGAAGGACGCGTCCGGGAACGGCATCTGTGTCAGCGAGCCGTATTCGGCGGTGTAGCCTCGCTCGCGGCAGAGGTTCACCGTGAACTGGGAGTAGTCCAGCCCCGTGGCCTTCAAGCCTGCTCGCTGCGCTGCCTCCAACACGTAGCCCGCGGAACACCCCACATCCAGCAGGTCCTTCGCGTGCGGCGCGTACTCCAGGCACACCAGCACCTGCCTCAGGCACTTGCGCACCCGGTGGTCCCAGCGGCTCAGGTACTTCGCGCGGTTGTGCTTGAAGTACTTCTCTTCGTAGCCCTCGCCCAGACCTGGCTTCTGCTCCCGCTTGTAGATGAGCCCACAGCCCGTGCAACGGCCGTAGCTCAGCTCTTGGAACGCAACGACCGGTCGGGATCCGGTCTCATTGCAGACTGGGCAGGCGGAGTAGAAGGGTGCGAGCATTTCGCACCGCACCATCGGGCTTCGCGTTCCGGAGTGTCAATCCCACCCTCGGGGCCCTCGGCTCAGTGCGCGGGGGCTCGCTTCGCCAGGCTCAGTGCTCCCAGGGCGAGCAGGGCGGCGATGGCGACTCCCAGGGCCATGGGCCTCGCGGTGCCGTCGTGGCTTGCGCTCACGGTCGCGGAGGCTCCCGCCGCCAGCATGAACTGCAGCGCTCCCAGCACCGCTGACGCGATGCCTGCCTGCTTCGCGTGCTGCTCCATCGCCAGGGCTGTCGCGTTGGGCGTGATGGCTCCCAATGTGGAGACGAACACGAACAGCGACAGCGCGATGCCCCACAGCCCGCCAACGCCTGTCGATGCCACCGTCACCAGGGCCAGCCCCGCCAGCGCGGCGATTCGCACCGCCAGCTTCAACACCCGCTCCGGCGAGGAGCGCGCCAGAAGCCAGTGATTGAGCTGCGACACCGCCACCAGCCCGGCGGCGTTCGCTCCGAAGAACCAGCCGAAGTGCTCCGGCTTCACGCCGTGCAACGTGATGAACACGAAGGGCGAACCGCCGATGTACGCGAACATCCCTGCCTGCGCGAGCGCCGCAGCCAGCGCAGGCCCCAGGAAGTCTGGCGCCTTCGTGATGCTCCACATCGCCTGGAAGGGTTTGGACGGGGTGGCTCCGCTCCTCGGAGGCGCTGTCTCCGGCAGGATGGCGAATGCCGCTCCCAGCGCGATGAGGCCGATGACCGCGTGGCTTCCGAAGATGGCTCGCCAGCCCGCGGCTCGCAGCACCCAGCCGCCCAGCAGCGGGGCCAGGATGGGCGCCAGGCCCATCACCAGCACCAGGCGCGACATCATCCTCGCCGCCGCTGCTCCCGAGTGCAGGTCCCTCACGACGGCCCTTGTCGTCACCATTCCCACCGAGCCACCCAACGCCTGCACGAACCGGCACGCCGCCAGGAATTCCGCCGATGGCGCCGTCGCGCAGCCGATGGAGCCCAGCACGTAGAGCACGAGGCCCACGTAGAGCGGCTTCGTGCGGCCGAAGCGGTCGCTCACCGGTCCCGCGAAGAGCTGCCCCACCGCGAGCCCCGCGAAGAACGCCGCCAGCGTGCGCTCCACCTCTCCTGCTGTCGCTCGCAGTGACTCGCCGATGGCGGGGAACGCCGGCAGGTACATGTCGATGGACAGCGGCCCGAAGCCGATGAGCGCCCCCAGGAGGATGATCAGCCCGGCTCCCTCTGTGGAGCGGGACAGCTTGGGCGTGGCGGTCGTCATCTGGCGGTCCTCTTCTGAGGCTTTCGTGCGGGCGCTTCTCCTGGCGTCAGCAGCACCCGGATGAGCTGGCGCAGGACGGCTTTGTCATCGCCGGGGGCGTAGGTGGCGCCGCCTACGTGGGCGTTGAAGCAGCGGGCTTCCAGCGCTCCACAGAGTGCTTCCGCCGCGACTCGGGGCTCGGCGAGGTCCACCCGTCCGGCTCGCTTCGCCCGGGTGAGCCACTTCGTCAGCCCCTCCCTGAGCGCGACAGGGGGCGGTGTCTCCAGGTGCAGGGCCCTCGCGCCACCCAGTGCGGAGTAGTGCAGCACGAACAACCAGGGCACCAGCTGGCGCAGGAAGTCCCGGTGGTGCAGGAGCGCTTCCAGGAGCTGGTCCTCGATGGGGGCGTTGTCCCTGGGCCCTGGCTCCAGCAGTGCCAGCGCGGTGGGCGGGACGGGGCGGAGGGCTCGCGACATCAGCGCCTCCTTGGTGCCCACCCGGTGCAGCAGCGCCGGTTGCGAGATGCCCAGCCGCTTCGCGATGTCCTGCAGCGGCGCGGATGGACCCTGCGCCAGGAACACGGCTCGGGCCGCTTCGTCGATCTGCAGGTCGGTGACGCGTGGGGGGCGGGACATGGCGCGAAGGATTAGTTACTGACTGGTAGGTAATAAATTCGCGCCAGTCGTGCAAGGGGCCCGTTCTCGCGGGCCCCTCGCGTCAGCTTCCGAGGGAAATCAGATGCGGCCGGCCTTGAGCTCGCCCACCAGGTGGGCGCAGGCGCGGACGGTGAGCGCCATCATCGTCAGGGTGGGGTTCTGCGGGCCCTGCGAGGGGAAGCAGGAGCCATCCGTGACGTAGAGGTTGGGCACATCCCAGCTCTGGTTGAACGGGTTGAGCACGGACGTCTTCGGGTCCTTGCCCATGCGCGCGGTGCCTACCTCGTGGATGGCCATGCCCGGGTCGGAGAGCTGCTTGTTGACCTGCTCCACCGTGCAGCCCGCCTCCTCCAACATCTCCAGACAGGAGGCGACCGCGTCCTCCGTCATCTTCAGGTCGTTGTCCGAGTGACGGCACTCGATGTGCGCCGCCGGAATGCCCCAGCGGTCCTTCACCGTGGCGCTCAACGTCACGCGGTTCTCCGCGCGCGGGACCATCTCTCCGAAGGGCACCATGTGCATCTGGTCGTCGAAGGTGAAGACCTGAATGCCGTAGCCTCGCGCGAAGTTGGGGTGGCGCTCGGTGACGTTGCGGAATTGGGGGATGTACGCCCAGCCGTGCTCCTTCTGCTGGAGGTGCGCGGGCAGGTTCATCCTCGCTTCGATGCCTCGCAGGTACATGTGGTCCATCAGGTGCTGGCCCACGAGCCCCGAGCTGTTCGCCAGGCCGTCCGGGAACGCCCGGTTTCGCGAGTGCAACAGCAACCGTGTGGATTCAATGGTGCCCGCGGCCACCACCACCACCTTCGCGTGCACCTCCTCGGAGGTGCCGGAGTTCGCGTCGATGAAGGACACCCCCGTCACCCGGCCCGTGTTCGGGTCGTGCAGGATGTGGCTGGCGATGGCGTGCGAGCGCAGCGTCAGCCGCCCCGTCTGCAGCGCCGCCGGCAGCGTCACCGGCGCGTTCGCCGTCCGCCGGGCGACGACGTGACGGTCGGGCCAGCGGGCCTTCACCTTCTCGCGCAGGCGGACCTCTCCGGGGGACAGCGGCGCGGGGCCGGTGAAGACGGAGTCCGGCAGCGTGTCCACGCCGTCCGAGTTGCCTCGCAGGCCCATCCACCGCTCCACGATTGCGTAGGACGGCGCCAGGTCCGCGTGCGACAGCGGCCAGTCCGGGCTCAATCCGTCCAGGCTGCCCGCGTGGAAGTTGAAGTCAGACAGCCGGTAGAACTGGCGGCCGTGAGCCTTCACGCTGGTCCGCCCGCCTACCTGCCTCGCTCGAATCCAGGCGAACGGTGCGTCGGGCGGCGTGGTGTAGGGGTTGTCCACGTCATCCACGAAGGCGTGCGGATGGAACGGCCACGCGAAGCTCGTGGCCTGGATGGACTGGCGCGACTTGCGGGATGCGTCCGACTCGATGCGGTAGCCCAGCTTCTGCTTCACGCGGTGCATCAGGTGGAGCGCCCGGTCCGCGTTCGCTCCTCGGCCCGCCTCCAACACCAGCACCTGGAGCCCTGCCTCCGTCAGCTGCTTGGCCGCCCATCCCCCGCAGGCTCCCGAACCCACCACCACCGCGTCATAGACCGTCTTCGACGTCTTCATGCCTGCTCACCCAGGACGGTCAATCTGCCGCCGCTGCTAAAGTTCGCCTAAATTGTAAATCAGGACCCTATTGGCGCCTATAGCGCCTAGATGTCTGGCAGGAGCCAACACAAGCCTGGGGCGGTGACTTCCGCTCTGGAGTACGGGTCGCTTGCTGTCGGAGAGGGGCGGACATGGCTGGGTTGTTGAAACGGATTCGGTGGGGGCGGGTGCTGGGCGTGCTGGTGTTTCCGTTGCTGCTGGTGGCGCTGGCGTTGGGTGGCCGCGCGGCGTGGCGCTCCGAGCAGTACTTCCACTACCCGAGGCCGGCCGCGGTGCTGCCCGCGGACTTCGGGGACGCGCGTGAGGTGACGCTGCGCACGGATGACGGGGTGGAGCTGCGCGGCTGGTACCTGCCATCCCGGAACAAGGCGGCGTGGGTGCTGGCGCATGGCCTGTCGCAGACGCGCATGGACCTGGTGCCGGAGGCCCGCGTGCTGCGCGACGGGGGATATGGGGTGCTGCTGTTCGACCTGCGCGCGCATGGGCAGAGCGGGGGCGAGACGTCCACCTGGGGTGACAAGGAGCGCCAGGATGTGCGCGCGGCGCTGGCGTACGTGCGGGCTCAGCCGGAGGTGGATCCGGCTCGCGTGGGGGCGCTCGGGTTCTCCATCGGATCCGCGGCGGTGGCGGAGGTCGCGGCGAAGGACCCTCAGGTCGCAGCGGTGGTGCTGCTGTCTCCGTTCAACACGCTGTGGCTGGCGGCGGCGTATGACTTTCGCCGCTTCGGCGTGGTGACCCAGACGGGGGCGCTGGTTCCGTTCTGGCGGCGGGGCATCGCTCTGGACGAGGTGCGGACCCTCGACGCGGTGGACCACATCAAGCCCCGTCCCCTGTTCATCGTCGCGGGGACGGAGGAGTCAGGGCAGCCGCTGATGGACGAACTGTTCGCGCACGTCTCGTCGTATGCGCAGACGTGGCGCATCCCCGGCGCTTCGCATGGCAACTTCGCCGCTGCCGCGCCCACGGAGTATCCGCGCCGGTTGCTGGAGTTCGCGGACAAGGCGTTGAAGCCCGTGGAGGGAGTGACTCCCTCGGTGGAGACGCCCGTGGAGAAGAAGGCTCCGGCGAAGAAGCCTTCACGGCGGACGAAGAAGGCGGGAGCCCGCTAGTTCCGCGCTACGCCTGGGCGGGCTGGGCGGCTTCGAGCTTCGCGAGCTGATCCAGGTACATGCGGCCCTTCTCCGGGTCCGTCATGTAGATGAACGCCGCCATGCCCTTGAGCTGGTCGAGCGACTCGCCCTCGCGGCCCGGCTTGCCCTTCAGGCGGTTGTGGATGGCCGCGCGCAGGCGGCGCACCACGTCGCGGGGGACTCGGGCGGCGGGCGTGCCGTCCTTGGCGTCGTTCACCACGAGCCCCGTGACGCGCTGACGGCTGCCCTTGCGGGCGACTCGCGTCTTGTCCGGGTGGACCGTGAAGCCTTCCGCCTCCACGATGTCCTTCACCCGCGCGAGCAGCACCGCCACCGGCGCTCCCTGCGCGCGGCGGGCCTTGGGCGCCTTCGCCTTCGTCCAGGAGAAGGTCAGGTCGTCCGCGTAGCGCGTGTACGTGAAGCCCAGCTTGCGAGACAGCGCCGACAGCCGCTTGTCCAGGCGCAGGCACAGCGCGTTGGTGATGCCCGGTGAGGTGGGCGCGCCCTGCGGGAGGGCTCGCGGCCCCTTCGCCACGTGCAGCGTCTTGCCCCGGAAGGACATGCGCTCACGCGGCGCTTCCGTGGACATCAGCGCCAGCAGCGTGGACGTGTTCTCCTTCAGGCCTCCCTTGCGCAGCAGGCCCTTCACCCGGCGCCAGTGCACCGAGGGGAAGAAGTCCTTCAGGTCCACCTTCACCAGCACGTCCGCGCCCCGGTGCGCCAGCGCGTTGGTGAGGATGGAGCGCCCCGCCACGAAGCCGTGCGCCGCGCCGTGCACCGGCAGCCGCTCCACGACGTTCGACAGCACCCAGCGCTGCGCTTCCTTCAGCTCCCGCTTGGGGGACGTGATGGTGCGCTCGCCGCCCGTGCGCTTGGGGATGCTCCACGTCACGTAGTTGGAGCCCGTGTCCACGTCTCGGTGGAACGCGAAGCCGCGCAGCTTGGACACGCTCAGGCCCAGCGCCTTGGCCAGGTCCTCCGCCGAGTCCAGCGTGGGCAGGCCGTTCTGGCGCGCACGCTCCTCGCGGTGCTCCAGGTCGAACTTGTCCGGCAGGCCGGCTTCGTTCCAGTGGATGCCCACGCCCAGGTGGTTCACGTGCGTGGCCTTCCACGCCTCGTGGGCCTGGCGCTTCAGCGCGCGGCGCTCCACTGCTTCGGCCTTCTTCTTCTCCTTCCAGGCCGTCTTCTCCTTCTCCTTCAGCGAGGAGAAGTCCACCTCGTCCGCGAGCGCGCCCTTCGACACGAGCTGGGCTTGCACCCATTCGTCCGCGCCGCCGGCCTCGGTGATGGCCTTCCAGCGCGTGATGAGGGCGTCGTGCGCGGCCTTCGCGGCCTCGCGCTTCGCGACGGAGTTGGGGGGCGCTGCGGGCGCGGTGTCAGCAACGGCCTGCGGCGGGGCGGCGGGGACGAACGACTCCAGCTTGGCGGTCATCGAGTTACCTTCGACGGGCGCGGCGGCTCAGGGAGGGGCGACGGAGACGAATGCGAGCGGTCGAGGGAGGCCAGGAAGGCACCACCAGCTCACCTGGGGCACGGTAGCCTCACCGGCTCTCCCCTCCCGAGCACTACCGTCGGGGTGGGAAAACGGCGGCTGCGTCGTTGGTTCCGCTTCCCACCCCGACGGTAGTGCTCGGGAGGGAGAGAGCCAAGAACAGGCTACCTTGCGGAGAGTGTCCAGCATTTCAACCAGAACGGCGCAACGCCGTTCCTACGCTCGAGGCGTTAAGGCTGATGCGGTCCAGACCTCTCTCGACCACTCGCTATTCGATTTAAGTCCGGCGCCACCATCCTTCCGGCCGCCCCGTCGGCGGCCGGGCCGTTGAGTGAGTGTTTACACCAGAGTCGAGGCCGCGTCGATGTAGCCGTCCGCGGTCAGTTTCTCCAAACGGCTGAAGTACGCCGTCCGGGCTTCCGTGTCCGTGTCGAACCAGAGGCGCTGGTGGCGCGAGTCGCCCAGGCGGGGACCCCACGTGAGGGCCACCACCTTGCCGTCCAGCGACACGCGATACACCTGCTCCAGCCCCGTGGCCGGATCCCGGCGCACGTACGCACGCGTCTCCGCGCGGATGAGCTTGCGGCCCTCTGGCGTTTGACGGAGCGCTTCTTCCTCGGCGCGGCGGCGGGCGTACGCCAGGCGCAGCGCGAGCATGTGTTCGCAGGGGCCTTCGCGCAGACCGGAGCGGCGGAAGTGCGGGCAGCCGCAGCTCGCGTCCTTCACGCGGCCCTCCAGGTCCATGGTGAAGCTGGGGAAGAAGCTGCGCACCGCCTCGCGGTCCACGACTTCGCCCTGGATGCGCGTGCCCTCGCCCACGATGTCGTGCACCTGCGTGAGCTTCACCTCTCCCGAACCCGGGCTGCCGTCGCCCAGCAGGCGGTGGGCGCGGGCTTCACGCTCGTTGCCGTAGCGCAGCGCGGCCTCGTCCACCGGGGTGGGCATCAGCTCGCGCGGGCGGTAGGTGCTACGGGACACGTCGAAGAGGACGCGGCCGCGCAGGCACTCCAGCTGGAGCGCGGCGCGCACCTGATCCTTCGGCGCTCCCGCGTCCTTGGCCAGCACTTCGAAGGCGAGGGGACCGTCCTTGCGCAGGCGGTTGCGCAGCGACTCCGCCAGGCCTTCCGGCACGTCGCGCGGCATCAGCGCGTCGAAGGCGGCGGCGCTGGACCAGCCGCTCTCCGTCCAGCCGGTGAGCCCCAGCGTCAGCGTGGCCGCGCCCAGGTCGATGACCCAGAACACCGGCAGGCCCGGACCCAGCAGCTGCACGTGCACGCTCTTCGCGTGGGGCAACAGGCGCGCGAGCGCGGCGAGGCGCTGACGGCCGAAGGTGCGCACCACCGCGGGTGCGCTGCCCGTGTACACGCCGCCGTGGCACTCCAGCACCTGCTCCCAGGGCTCCAGCACCAGCCGGGGCGGGGCGCCGGGGACCAGCTCGAAGCGCAGCGCGCGGGGCGCCTTCTTCGAGCGGCGGGTGCGCAGCGCGAAGAGCAGGTTGTACAGGTCGATGGGCGCGATGGAGCAGGTGGTGGCCGGCAGCGTCGCGGCGGACTGCACCTGGAGGAAGCCTCGCAGCCACGCGTGGGGCACTTCCACCGTGCGCGGGGCGCGGGGCTCCGTGGCGGGGGCGGCCTTCGCGGTGGGGGCGACGTGGGCTTCCAGCACCACCGGGGCGTAGGCGCGCAGGCGGTCCAGGCGGGCGGGCAGGTCCTGCGGCACGTCCAGGAACGTGGAGCCGTGCGCGGCCTGGCGCTTGTCGAAGAGGCTGTTGTCGAAGGCGAGGCGCGCGTAGGCGCTCTCGTCGCGGGAGAAGACCTCCAGCGAGACCTGGTCCGGATCCACCGTGAGGACGGGGTCCAGGACGGCGTCCTTCTTCTCCTCACCCTCCAGCGCGTTGTCGAGGAAGGCCTTCTGCGCTTCCCAGATTTGGGCGCTGGCGCGCTTGCCCTGCTTCATCAGGTACGCGAGGTACGCGGTGCGGTCGCGGCCCCGGTAGCGCAGGTCGCTGGAGAGCACCGCGAAGGCGGCGGCCAGCGCGTCGCGGAAGAGGGTGGGGTCCTTCACCTGGCCACTGACGCCCACGGTGCCTCGCGAGCCCTCCAGGGCCAGCTGCACGCGCGAGGCGTCCGGCGTGACGACCACGTCGCTCTGCGCGGAGTAGCTCAGCGCGACGGGATGACGTGCGGTTGCGGTGCTCACGACGGTTGACCTTCCTTCCGGGCGCGCTCAGCGGCCCGGCGTGCACGTTTGTGGGCGCGGTAGGCCGCCTTGCGCAGCTCCACCGACTGCGACTTGTCGAACGCCGCCGTCTTCAGCAGCGCCGCGGCTTCGTCTCCGCCCAGGCGTCCCAGCGCGGCCCAGCCATCCTGCCGCACCTCCGGCTTCGCGTCGGCGGCCACGGACTCGAGCGGCTTCAGGTCCTTCTTCGCCAGGAGCGCGGGGACCGCGAGCCGGCGGCCTTCGCTGCTGGTCAGCGCGGACTGGGCCACCTTCGCGCCCGTGGGGCCCAGGGCCACCGGGTCGAAGGGCTTCACCTCCAGCGCCCAGGCCGAGGACTGCTCCGGCACCAGCGCGGCCAGCACCGACGCGGCGGCGGAACGCACGGCGGCGTCCGGGTCACCGAGCGCGGTGCGCAGGGCCTGCGCCTCGTTCGTGGCCTTCAGCCGTCCCAGCACGCGCGCCGCTTCCTGGCGCACGGCGGCGGGCGCCTGGGCCTCACCCTTGCGGAGGATTTCGGCGGACGTCGCGACCAGCTCCTTCGCGCCCAGCCGTGAGCCCGCCCAGAGCAGGCGCTCCCAGGCGGCGGCCAGCGGCTCCTTCTTCGGAGGCTGCGCGGAGACCCAGGCGGTGGCGGTGCGCCGTTCGGCGGCCACCAGCGCGCGGGTCAGTCCTGCCGTGTCCACGGCGCCGGCTTCGCGCGCGTCGCCCGTCCAGGTGCCCACGAGCCGCGCGGCCTCTTCACGGGCCTCCGGCTTGTCGTGACCGAACAGGGCGATGACTTCCGGCACCGGCATCGCGCCACGGCGGGCGAGGCCGCGACGCAGACGGAGGCGCAGCTCCACGTTGTCCAGCGTGGCCAGACGGGGCACGAGCAGTGCCGGGTCTCCTTCGCTGGCGAGGTACGTGGCGGCGGGCTCGGAGATGTCCTCGTGCTCGCTCTGCACCGCGAGGAACTCCACCCGCGTGCGCTCCTTGGGGAAGAGCACGTCCAGCGCCTTGCGCGCGGCGGCGCGAAGGTCGTCGTCCTCCTCGTTCAGCGCGGCGGCCAGGGCGGCCTCGGCGGCCGGGTCTCCGAACTTGCCCAGCTCCTCCGCCACCGTGCGGCGCACGTCGTCGTCCGTCTCACCGTCGGCGAGCAGCGCCTCCAGCTTCACCCGGGCGCGCTCTCCACCCAGGGCGCGCAGGCCGCGCACGCCGGCTTCCTGGCGCTGGAAGGCGGCGCCGTCCGTGGCCGCGGCCTCCACCTTCTCCTCGATGCGGCGGCGGTCCTCGCCATCCGGCATCCGGTTCGCCAGGCGGCCGAGGGCCTCGATGGCGGCGAACACCATGTCCTCTTCGGCCGGGGCTTCCGGCGTGCCTCCGCCGGCCACCGTCTCCAGCTCGGAGAGGGCTCGCACGTCGCCCAGGGTGCCCAGGGCGAGCAGGGCCCGGCCGCGCTCGTGCGGCTCACCGGCGCGCGCGTACAGCAGCAGGGGACGCAGGGCGCTGGCGCGGCGCTGGTGCGCGACGCCTTCCGCCGCGGGCAGCATCAGCTCGCGGGCGCCGGCGCGGAGGATCTCCTCCAGCGGCTCCACCGCCGCGCCCTCTCCCACCACGCGCTTCGAGTAGTGCTCCACGGCGGCCGCGCGCACGGTGACGTCGCGGTCGTTGAAGAGCTGGACGAGCAGCGCGTCCTGGCCCTCGCTCTTGCCGTGCTCCAGCTCGCCGGCGGCGGCCTTGCGGACCTCCGGGTCCTGGCTCTTCACCGCCACGCGCAGGAAGCGCACCGCGAGCGCCGCGTCGCGCTTCTTCAGCTCGCGCTCGTCCTCATTCAGCTTCTCCTGCTCCGCCGGCCAGGTGAGCTGCATCGCGGCCGTCACGCAGGCGAGGCGCACGGACGGGGCTTCGTCTTCCACGCTCTGGCGCGCGAGCACGTCCAGCGCATCCGCGCGGTGCGTGCGGCCCAGCGCGGCCACCAGCCGGGTGCGCTCCGGAATCTCCGTGGCCACCGTCAGGCGCGCGGCGAGCGCGGCCACGGCGGCGGAGGTCCCCAGTCGCGCCAGGGCCTCCTGTGCGCGGCGGGCCACGGCCGACGTCTCCGAACGCAGGAAGGTGCCCAGCACCTCCACCGCCCGGTCGTCGCCCCGGAACGCGAGCAGCTCCGCGGCGCGCAGCCGCAGGTCCTCGTGCTCGCTGCCCATCGCGCGGCCCAGGGCCTCCGTGACGCGCGGGTCGTTGGCTCCCGCGAGCCGCTCAATCACGCCCACGCGCAGGTCGGCGTGCTCGCTGCCCAGCGCGGCCAGCAGCGGATCCAGACTGCCCGGCGGGCTCAGCTTCTCCAGCAGCTCGAAGGCGGACTTGCGCACTTCCGGCAGCGGCGAGTTGAGCGCGGCGGCCACTCGCGGACGGGCCTTGTCACCGCGCTCGGCGAGCTCCTCCAGCGCGGCGCGCGCCACGTCCGGCGCCAGCGAGGCCAGGGCCAGCGCCAGCGGCTCGTCGCTGCCGGCGGGGTACAGTTCCTTGAGGCCCGCGAGCGCGGCCCGGCGCACGAGTTGGTGCGGATCCTCCAGCGCGCGCAGCAGGGCGGCCACCGCGGCGGACGTGCCCGCGTAGCCTTCCTGCGTGAGCTTCACCACGCGGTCCACGGCGTCGCGGCGGACGCGGTGGCCTTCCTCGTCACCCGCGGTCACCTGACGCAGCAGGCCCACGTAGGCGCCGAAGGCGAGGCGGCGCAGGTGCTGACGCTCCGCTTGCGTCGCGTCCTTCGGCGTACCCGTGCCCGAGCCTTCCGGCGGCTTCACCGCGGAGAAGAGGCGGCGCAGCCAGCTCTTGCCCGTGGCGGAGGCCGTGCCCTGCTTCTCCGGCGTGGAGGGCTGGATGACGTGCGCGGCGCCATCGGCCGTCTCCGGCTTCCAGGGGGACTGGAGCGAGCTGGGCCGCGCGACCTTCTGCGCCTCACGGAAGTAGTCCAGCGGCTTGTTGCGCAGCAGCAGCACCTGCGCCGCCGCGTAGCGCTGCTCTGGCTGACCGCTGGAGAGTGCCTCGGCGAGCCCAATCACGCGCTTCGCCCGGTCTTCCTCCGCGGGCCAATCCTTCATGTCGCCGGCCTTCTCCGGACGCGGCGGCAGCAGCACCTCCACCAGGTGCGCGCGGTACGCCTCCGGCTCCGTGCGCAGCTCCAGCGCGCGGGCCGCGGCGTAACGCACCTCCGGACGACCGCTGGACAACGCGCTCGTCAGCAGGTCCGGCGGTCCACCCTCGCGGCTGGCGCGCAGGTCCCGCGCGAGCACGATGGCGAACACCATCTCCTGCACTTCGCGCGCGGAGTCCTCCAGGCCGTGCAGCAGGCCGCCGTCGCCCTCGTGGCCCAGGGCCGCGAACGAGAGGATGGCGCCCAACCGGATGGGCAGGTGCTCATGGCGCAGGTTCCCGGTGAGCACCGGCAGCGCGCGCACGTCACCCAGGCGGGAGAGACCGTCCGCCGCCCACGAACGCGCCGCCACCAGCGAGTGGCCCAGCGCATCCAGCAGCGCGCCCTCGTCGCCCCGGCGGCTGGCCGTGGCGAGACCGCGCGCGCCCTGCTCCTGGAGGTCCGTCACCTCGTGGGGCAGGAGCGTGGTGGCGTAGAAGCCCAGCAGGCGCCGCGAGCCCAGCGTGGCCAGCGCACGCGACGCGCGGACGCGCAGGGGGACGAGGAAGCCCGGCGGATACATCCGCTCCAGGTCCTTGTCCGTGATGAGCCCGCGCATGGGCTCGATGATGTCCTCCGCGCCGCGCGGGGCGAGCAGCTCCGAGGCCCGCACGCGCACCGGCAGCGCCGACGCCGCGATGCCCGCGAGCAGCGGCCCGTTCTCGTTCGGGATGAGCTTGTCCAGCGCCTCCAACGCGGCGAAGGCCACGTCCAGGTGCTCGTCCTGCACGCGCTTGAGGAGCGCGGAGCGCATGGCTTCCGCCGGGGCGTGCACGGAGGCCTTGGCGGACTTCTCGCGCAGGGCCGGGTGCGTGGTGTTGAGCGCGGCCAGGTGCGGCTCCGCCTTCTCCTTGCCGGCCAGCTTCACCCACGCCTCGTAGGCGGCGGTGGCCACGCCCGCGTCGCGGTCCTCCACGGACTTCTTCAGCCGCTCCAGCGCCCAGTCGTCGGTGCCGCGCTGCGCGAGCACCTCCACCGCGCGGGTGCGCAGGTCCGGGAAGCGGCCCGCCAGCGCGCGGTCCAGCGCCTTCACCGGCTCCTTGTCGTTCCAGGCCCACAGCGTGCGGAAGGCCTCGCCGCGCACCTTGGCGGACTCGTCCTCCAGCGCGTCGCCCAGCAGCCCTTCCGCGCCCTCCGCCTTGGCGCCCAGCTTCACCAGCCGGTCCAGGCCGCGCACGCGCACGTCCTCGTGACCGGAGCGCAGCGCGGCCTCGGCGGCGGACAGCGGTGCGTCCGCGTCCAGCGCCACCACGGCCGTCAGCGCCGCGGCGCGCACGTCCCCGTCCGCGTCGTCCAGCATCCACACCAGCCGCTCGCGGGCGCGCGGGTCCTGCAGCGCCTGGAGCGCGGCGGCCGTCTCACGGCGGATGGCGGCGTCGTCCTCGCGCGACAGTTGGAGCAGCGCGCCCAGGGCGCGGCCGTCACCCAGCTGCGCCAGTACACGCGCGCCACGCACGGCGGTGTCCGGCATGCGGCACGCCATGGCGGCGAGCAGCGGCTCCAGGTCCGCCTCCGTCAGCGCCGCGCCAGCGGCCGTCTTTCCGAAGAGCTGTTCACGCGAGGCAGCCAGCTCCGCGTCGGTGGTGGACTTCGCCTCCGTGTCCCCGGCCGCGCGCTTCGCCTGGAGGGTCAGCATGCGGGTCACTTCCCGCACCGTGCGCGCGAACTCCTCGTCCTTCGCCTCCAGCGTGGCGGCCAGCGGGCGGCGCTCCAGCACCCGCACCGCGAAGGCCACGCGGCGCACGTCCCGGTCCGCGTCGTCCAGCGCGCGCGCCACCAGCGGCTGCAGGCGCGGGTCGCCCAGCAGGCCCGCTCCCGACGCGCGCAGCAGCACCTCCACCTTGAGGGCCGCGGGGCCTCGCTCGAAGGCGAGCTTCAGCGGCTCCGTGCTGCCCTTGGGCGACACGGTGGTGAGCGCGTCCAGCGCGGCGGTGCCCACCTCCGCGTTCGTGTCCGGCAGCTTGCTGGCGATGAGGCCCGGCACCAGCGGCGACGCGCTGCCCAGCTTCGCCAAGAGGCGCAGGCCCTGCACGCGCGTGTCCACGAAGCGCGAATCCAGCGCAGAGCGGGGGGCCGCCAGAGGCGACTCCGTCTCCAGCTTCACCAGCGCGTCCAGCGCCGCGGCGCGCACTGTCTTGTCGTCGTCGTTGAGGCGGTCGCGCAGCTTCGGCCGCGCGGCGGTGCGGCCGTGGTTGCCCAGCTCCGTGGCAGCCAGCCGGCGCGCGGCGGCGTCCTTGTCCGAGGTCAGCACGCCCAGGACGAAGTCCAGCGCCTCCGGCTCCAGCAGCGCCACCGCCTCCTTCACCGCGGCCTCGCGGCGGGGGAGGGCGGCCTTCAGCGCCTCGTTGAGGGCGTCGAAGCCGTGGCCGAACGCCGTCGTCTCATCCGTGGGCTTGCCGTCCGTGCCCAGCGTGATGCGCGTGACGCGGCGGTCCTCGCCGGCCACGAAGAGGTAGCCCAGCAGCTGCTTCGCCTGGCGGGGGTTCGCCGGGGGCGCGAAGGCCACCGCGTTCAGGGCCTTGCTGCCCAGCTCGAAGGTGCGCGGCTTGCGGCGCTCGTCCAGCCGCCAGACCTTCAGCTTGCCGTCGCTGCCCACGGACGCGATGCGCTCCGCCGGGTCCTGGCCCGCTTCCGCCTGCGGCGTGGGCGGGAACACCAGCCCCAGCACGGAGCCCGCGTGGCCGCTGTCCTTGTCGCCGCGAACCTCGAACTCCACCGCGCCGACCAGGTAGCCGATGCGCAGCTTGCCGTCGTCACCCGCGGAGACGAGCCGCCCGTCGCGCGGGGTGAAGGCCAGCGCCCGCACCGCGCCCTCGTGGCCCGGCATGTCCCGGCGCGCACCCGTCGCCACCGTGAACGAACGCACCACGCTGTCATCGCCCGCGCAGGCGACGTACGTGTGCGTGGGGTCCACCGCCACCGCGCGCAGCGGCTGCGAGGACGCGCTCCACTCCTTCAGCTTCTTCGTGCTGTCCCAGTCCCACGCGCGCACGAAGCCGTCCACGCCGGCCGTGTACAGCACCTTGCCGTCAGGGCTGGCCGCGACCGCCGTGCACCCGCCCGGGTGCGCGTTGTGGAGCTGGAACTTCACGGTGCCGTCGGTGAGCGACCCGAAGCGCACGGTGCCGTCCGCGCCCGCCGCCGCGAACTGCTCGCCGGCCAGCGCCACGCTCAGCACGTGCGCGGGCAGGGGCGAAGTCCACAGGACCTTGTTGGTTGCCGGATCGTACGCGGTCAGGCGGCTGTCGGCGGCGGCGCGGGTGCCGCCCACGATGAGCAGGCGCGCATTGGCAGCCAGCGCACGGACCTTCTCGATGTTGCCGATGGAGAGGTTGGCCATGGTGTCGTTGTCCTAGATGCCGCCGAGCTGCACGCTCGGGTGAGCCGCACGCAGTTGCACCAGCGAGGCCAGGCAGCTCTGCCACTCGCCCTTCGCCACGGAGCCGGTGAACTCGCCCAGCACGGGCGCCACCACTCGCGCGAAGCTCTCGTCTTCCAGGCCCAGGTCCCGCACCAGCTCCACCACGCGGCGCTTGGCCACGCTCGCGGACAGCCGGCGCTGGACGTCGCCTTCACGCGCTTCCTTCGCGCGCCCGGGCGGCAGGCCGAACATCATGCGCCGCAGGAACGTGCGCAGTGCTTCCACGTCGCTGAAGCGCGTGGTGCCACCCGCCTCGCGCTCGTCCTTGCCTCCGCCCGCCGGCTTCCAGCCCTCCGGCAGGTGCAGCGGACGGTGCTTCTCCCAGAGCAGGCGCACCGCGAACAGGCCCACCTCGCGGTCCGCGCTCTGCATCAGGCCGGACAGCCGCTCCGCGCCGCCCAGCCGCGCGTAGTGCCGGCGGATGAGCTCCACGGCCACTTCACGCGTGCTGCGCTTGGTGGACTCCGTGAGCGCGAACACCTTGCCCGCGTCCAGCTCGTCCGGCTGCAGCGTGTGGCGCGCGTCCGCTCCCGGCTCGCCCGCGTTGAGCAGGGCGTCATAGGCCAGGTTGCGGATCTCCTTCGCGTCCGAGTCCGCCAGCTCGTACACGCGCGTCTGGTAGCCCCACGCGCGCAGCTCCGAGCGGGCGATGGTCAGCGCGAAGCGGCGCACGTCGTCGCGCTCGTCGAAGAGGGCCGGCCACAGCCGCTCCGCCGAGTACGCCTTGCGCGGCGCGCGGGGACGCAGCTCGTAGGACTTGGACTCCGGCTGCTCCGGCCCGATGCCCGGGTGGTGGCAGCGCAGGTACGTCTGCGCGAACGCGCGCACCGGCGGCGGCTGCTTCGCGCCCAGCGCCAGGTCGAACAGGCGCTCCAGGCCCGCGTCCGCGTCGCCCGAGTCGCTGAAGTCCGCGGGCACCACGTTCGCCAGCAGGTAGCGGTGCGCGAACTCGTGCAGCTGCGGGTCGGCCCGCCGCGCCAGCGCCAGCAGCCAGGGCACCGTGAGCTGCCGCGCGGTGAAGAGCTTGCGGTTGCCGAGCAGCTCCAGCGCCGTGCTCCGGAACTTGCCGTTGAAGACGAGCGCCTTCACGCGCTCCACGTCCAGGCCCGGCAGGCTGTCCGCGCGCGTGAGCCACTGCGCCGCCTGACGTCCCAGGCGCGGGTGCGCCACCAGGTCCAGCAGCCACTCCGGCCCGATGTCCGCCGGCTTGTAGGTGGACAGGGCCTTCATCGCCGTGTCCTCCACGATGCGCTGGCGCGACGAGCGCTGCTTCGCCTCCGTCAGCGCCACCTTCCAGAAGTCCGCCGGCATCTCCCCGGCCGCGTACTTCGAAGAGACGTAGTTCTTCGCCCAGTTGAGCTGCTCGTTCGTCCCCCAGAGCAGCTCGCGCAGGAAGTCGTGGGTGATTTCCGCGCGGTCGAAGGACTGCTCCAGCGCCTTCGCCGCGAACGCCGCGGTGGGCTTGGAGTTGAGCAGCCGGCCCAGCAGCGGCAGGCCCAGGTCGCGCGGCTTGTGCTTCTCCAGGGCGGCGGCGGCGAACTTCTGCACGTCGCTTTCGCCCTTCTCCACCAGGTCCGCCAGCCGGTCCGCGGCCAGGTCCTGCGCGTGGCCGCGCGCGTACTCGATGGCGTAGGCGCGGGCCTTGTCGCTGGGCGAGAAGAGCAGCGCGAGCACCGCCTCATGCAGCCCGGCCGCGCGCAGCTTGCCCTGGTGGAAGTCCGGCGAGCCCTGGAGCGTCTCCACCAGGAAGTCGTGCGCGCTGCCCAGCGGACGGCGCGCCAGGCGGTCCAGCCACGCGGGCGTCACCTTGCGCAGCGCCTCCGGGAAGTCCTTGCGCAGGCCCTGGATGGCGAACTTCGCGGCGGGGTCCGACTGGCACGTGTCCAGCAGCCGCATCAGCGCGTCCGGCGAGCGCTTCCACGCGTCCGGATACATGCGCTGCTTCACCATGTCGTTGGGCGGCTGGATGGGGAAGCGCGACGCGGAGTAGCCCTTGCTGTTGTGCGCCCAGAGGTGGTGCGCCACCCAGCACTGCGCCCACGTCGTCTCCAGGTCGTAGTGCCGCAGGACCTCCACCGCGAACTGCGGGTAGAGCTCAGGGACGGCCGCGCCCAGGTGGCGCAGGAAGCGCCAGGCGCGGCGCTGGAGGTAGGTGAGGGTGCCGCCGCTGACCTCGCGGTTCCTGCGGCGGCCGCCGCGCTCGGTGTCGAAGCGCCAGGCCAGCGCGCCGAACATCTCCGCGTCGTGGCGCGCCTCCGCCAGCTTGTAGATGCGCTTGAGGCCCGCCCACAGGCCGAACTTCAGCGGCGCTTCCTTCACCAGCGTGATGAGGGCGGCGCGCGCGGGCTCGGTGTTCTTCTCGTAGAGGGAGACCAGCAGGTCCGCCAGCAACAGGCGCGGCGGCAGCGGCACGTCCTTCTGCGCGAGGAAGCGCTGCCACGCCTCATGCGAGCCCTTGCGGCGGCCGGCCTTGTCGCCGTCCGCGCGCGCCTGCTCCAGCAGCTGCTTCAACGCGTCGAAGGACAGCGCGCCCTGCGGCAGCGGCGTGTCCGACGTGCGGTCCGGCTGGTCGAGGAAGGCCAGCACGGACTCGGCCAGGTCCGGTGCCTCCGCCCTGGCAAGACGTTCGAGGTCTGCTGCGCTCAGCGCGTCGCTCGGGGTCATGCGTGGGGTTTAACACAGCTCCCCTGTCCCGCGAGGCATGTTGGACCCGCCTCACCACGGCAGTGCGGGGACCTCCACCTCCTGCGAATCCTGCATGGTGCCCGCGCCCACCGTCACGTCCTGCCGGAACGACAGCCAGCGTCCCTCACGTTCTTGCAACACGAGAAGCGTGTAGGGCCCGGGAGGGACGAGGACCCAGGTATCCGCGCCGTGAAACAGCGGCGCGAGGGCCTGTTCGCCCAGCCACCGCACCTCCGAGGCCGAGGCGGATTCGGGCGGCGCGGGGACGCGTCCGGGGAGGAGGTAGGGGGTGCCCTGCCTCCCGCGCTCGCTCCAGCGCAGCTTCAGCTTGAGCCCCGTCGTCGACAGCGGCAGGTCCACCCGGTTGACGCGACGCGGCTCGACGTGCACGACGCGAGGCACGACCCTGCCGGTGTTCCCGCCCGCGATCTTCACGATGTAGTCGCCCGGGGCCAGGTCGCGGAACTGGGCCACGCCGTTGCTCGCCGAGGCGATGAGCTGCTCCTCCGGGTCCGCCTTCGAGATGGCCGTCAGGACGACCCCCAACGGCAGGCCCTGTGCGTCCCGCACCGAGACCTCCAGGCGGGTGGCGGACGGCAGGCGCAGCTCGAGCGTGTCCTCCGTGGGGCCCACGATGCGTTCGAGCGACGCGTGTTCCGCTTCCTGCACGGTGAGCACGTAGGGCCGGGATTCCACGGCGGGCAGCTGGAAGGTGCCGTCCGGGCCGGTGGTGACGTCCGCGAAGGATTCGGAGTGCTCCGCGTTGCGGACGTCTTCCGCCGGCAGCGCCAGGGAGACGGACACTCCGGCCAGCGGGGCGCCGGTGGTGTCGTCCACCACGCGGCCCTGGATGACGTGGCCTGCTTCCACTCGCACCGTGCCCAGGTCCACGCTCCGGCCGGCGGGGACGTCCACGTCGCGCTGGGTGAGGGCGTGGCCCGGTACCTCGAAGGTGAGGTGCTGGGGGCCGGGCTCGTCCACGAAGACGGTGAAGGCGCCCTTCGGGTCGCGCATCGCCTCTTCGTTCACGGTGAAGCGGGTGATGGGCGTGCCGTCCTTCCTTGCCAGCCGGCCGGTGATGCGGCCCTGGAAGGCCAGGGTGATGCGCACGCCCATGTTCCCCGCGCGGGCGATGACCTTGGGGCCCTCCTGCTCATCCATCCACCGTTTGAGCCTTGCATGCGTCTCTTCGAAGGTCTCGTCGTCCGGGCCCTCGTCGGGGCTCTCCTTCTTGGGGGGCTGGGGCATCGCGTAGCCCGGTTTCACCGCCGTCAGCTCGTAGTCCCAGTCGCGCGCCAGCGGCTCCAGGATGAAGCGGCCGTCCGGGCCGGTCTTCATGGAGAGGGGCGAGTACGAGCGGCCGTTGCTGGCCTCGTCCTCCTTCGCGGTGGCGTCCACGGTGACGTCCGCCAGGGGCCGGCCCTCCGCGTCCACGACGATGCCCCCCACGCGTCCGTCCAGGTCCAGGCGCAGCGCCAGCTCCACGGTCTCCGAGCCGCGCAGCACCACGCGGTCGGGCATGAGGCGCTCGTAGCCGCCCGTGGTGGTCCGCATCCACACGGCATAGGTGCCGGGAGGAATGCCCTTGATGTCGAAGCGGCCGTCCTCGCCCGAGGTGCCCGCGAAGGTCATGCGGATGATGTCGATCTTGTCGTCGTCTTCTTCTGGGGCCTCGCGGGCGCCTGTCGAGGGCTCCTGCTCCGGCTCCTGCATCACCAGGCTGACGTCCACCTCGTTGACGGGTGTGCCGCGCGAGCTCGTCACGGTGCCGCGCACGGTGGCGCCCGAGTCCAGGGTGAGCTTCAGGCCGGACGTGGGGGCGCGGACCTGGAGCTTGCGCGGCAGGTAGCCGTCGGCCTCGACGGTGAGGGTGCCGGAGAGGGCCTGGTCCACCTTGATGGCGAAGTGGCCCTCCTCGTCGGAGGTGGCGTCGAAGGTGAAGGGCGCCTCGCGGTGCGGGTGCATCAAGATGAGCGAGCGCGTGTACACGGGCGGAGGCGGGTCGGCCGGGCGCTTCCGGGCGGGTGGACGCAGCGACAAGGAGGCTTCCGCCACCGGCTGGCCCGCGGCGTTGGTGACGATGCCTTCCACGAGGACGGCGGGGGAGAGGACGAAGTCCAGCGGAGGACCGCCCTCGGCCACGGTGCGGACGGCGGTGAGGTCCATCATCTGGTCCGCCACCACCTGGAAGACGTAGTCACGGGCCCGGAGGGGGCCCAGGCGCAGGCGGCCGTCCTCGCCGGTGGTGCCAAGCTCCTTGAAGCGGTGGGGGGGGTAGTGCTCGTCAGGCTCACGGAGATTGGCGGCGCTCACTTCGGCGTGGGCCACGGGGTTGCCGGCGGTGTCTCGCACGGTGGCCTCGACGAAGAAGATGGTGCCCAGGCTCAGCGTCACCGAGACCTCGCGCTGGTCCTCCGTGACCTCCACCGTTTCGTGCGCCTGGAGGCCGCCCTGCTCCGCCTCCAGGATGTAGTTGTCGGGGGGGAGGCCGTCGAAGGTGAAGCGGCCCTGGGCGTCGGTGGTGGTGACTCGCTCGCCGTCGAGCTCCGTGACGGTGGCGCCGGCGACGGGATGCTCGCCGTCCACCACGGTGCCCACGATGCGCCGGGGGGCGAACAGCACGATGTCCTCGGGCAGGGCGACCGGGGCCACGTCCCCCATCCACTCGGTGAGCTTTCCGGGGTGGGCGGCGAGGAGGCTGTAGGGGACCTCTCCGGGCAGGGGGCCCAGGGAGAAGCGGCCGTCCGCGCCGGTCTTCGTCTCGAAGTAGCGCGCGGTGTCCGTGTGCAGCACGGTCACCTGGGCCTGGGCGAGCGGGGCGCCGTCCTCGTCCACCACGCGGCCGGTGAGCCGTTGGCTGGCCCCGAGCTCCAGCGTCACGTCCCGCGTGCCGGTGACGACGTCCTCCTGGAGGCCGGCGCCCTGGGAACCCAGGGCCCAGAGGTCGACTGTCCCCTGGGGCAGGCCCTCCAGGGTGAAGGTGCCGTCCTGGGCGGAGGTGGTGCGCGACAGGACGAAGGCGGCGCCCCGGTGGGCCTCCACCATCTCTCGGACCCAGCGGAGGGCGGGGAGGGAATCGCAGTCCTCGGAGACCACGGGGACCTCGGGCGAGTCCTCGTCACAGGGCAGCTCCGTCAGGGTCTCCCCGGGCAGGGGGACGGAGGCGGAGACCTCGATGCCGGCGACGGGCTGCCCCTGGAGGTCGACGACACGGCCCTGGACCTGGAGGGCACCCTGGGGTGGCGGGGGTGGCGTGGGGGGAAGCTGCCGGCGCGCGGTGCGGGCGGCCGGTGGGGACGCGGGGGTGGGGGGAGTGGGGCTCTGCCACCAGAAGACCCCGGCTCCGATGAGGAGCGCGAGCACGACTCCTCCAATGACCACCGCCGACGTCTTCTTCATGGCGCCCCTCCAGGGTGGGCGACTGTAGCAGCAGCGCCGACGCAGGCGCCCCGGGGAGGGCCGTCCGGCCGGCCGCGTCAGAGGGGGGCGGCGGAAAAAAACAGGACCGAACCAAGGTTTTTCGCGGCCGACGTATTGAAGGCGAGGTGGGGATGCTGGGGGCAGAGCCACCAGGGTCCAAGGGCTCGGGACGCAGAGCGGACCGGGCAGAGGGGGAAAGGGTTTCGGGGGTCGATCTTCCGGGACTCAAGGTTTTCGGTAGTCGACGTCTTGAAGGAAAAGCAGGACGGACGCGGAGCTTTGGGGGCCGCATCCGAGAGGGGGACCCCTCGGGGGAGGGGTTGAGTTACTGGGAGCGCGTCGAGGGGGCGCGCTCCCAGTATTTTTTTGTGCGCTAGAGTCTGGATCCGCGCGGGGGCGCGAGGTCGACCGGCCCACGACCTCTGGAGGTTGGACTTGCCCGGCATGAACGCTCCGTCCTCCGCGAAGCCCTGGAGAGAATCCTTCGAGGACTACTTCCGGTGGTCCACGGAGGGGCCGCAGACCGTGGGGATCGACCTGGGCGCCAATCCGCTCGCGCCCATGGCCAGCCACCCCGTGCTCTGGCGACTGGCCCTCCCCTTGAAGAACCCGATGTCGAACGGGCTCCTGGACAGCGATGAGGAGGACGCGGTGTTCGCGGTGCAGGGCGCGCTGGAGGCGTGTTTGCGTCCCCTGGGGCTGCTGGGGGTCGGGCACCTCGTGGATCAAGGCGTGCAGTACGTCTACCTGTATGGCCCGAAGTCCATCACGGCCAGGCAGGTGCGGCCGCTCGTGCAGGCCCATCAGGGGGCCTATGACGTGGACGTGGCGCGGACGCGGGACCCCGGCTGGACGGTGTATCTCCAGACGCTCTTCCCGTCGCCCTTGCAGTGGCAGGTGAGGATGAACCGCCAGCGGGTCGCGCTTCTGCGAGCGGAGGGGGACCTGCTGGACGTGGCCCGGAAGGTGGAGCACCGCGCGCACTTCACGTGGGAGCGGGAGGCGGAGGAAGCAGAGGGCCGGCTGCGGGGCCTGGGGTTCCAGGGCTTCCGGTGTCAGATCGTTCCCGTGCGCGGGCTGATGTGGCGCCTGGACTTCCGCCGGGTGGACACCGTGGACGACGCGAGGATGGACGCGGTGTGCGAGGAGATCCTCGACGTCGTGGCGTCGCACTGGGGCACGTATGACGGCTGGGGCTGCCTGCTCGTGACGGAGGACTTCTAGCTATCCGCCGGAGACCACCCGTAACGGTTGGGCGCCTTCGCGGGGAGACTTCGTGGCGCCGGGCAGCTCCAGGACGTGGGCGCCTTCCGCTTCGAACTGTTCGCGCAGCCACGGGTGGCAGGTGAAGGCGATGACCTGGTGGGCTTCCGCCAGCCTCGCGAAGAGCCGCACCGCGCCCCGGGCCCGCTCTGGATCGAAGTTCACCAGCACGTCGTCCGTGATGAGCGGCAGCGCGCCCCGCGTCTCCCCGAAGTCGCGGATGACGGCCAGCCGGAACGCGAGGAACAGCTGCTCGCGCGTGCCCCGGGACAGCTGCTCCGCGCTCCAGTCCCTGGCGCCGTCGCTCACCCGCAGCTCGCGCGCGTCCCCGGCCGGGATGAAGACGCGGCGGTAGCGCCCCGCCGTCAGCTCGGAGAACAGCTCGCTCGCCAGTTGGATGACGCGCGGCTGCTGCTCCTCCTCGAACCTCCGGCGCGCCCTCCCGAGCAACGCCAGCGTCAGCCGGTCCGCCGCGTAGCGCGTGGCCAGCTCCGCCGCCTTCGCGCGCAGCGTCTCCTCCTGGATGCGCAGCCGCGACACGCGGTCGTCGTTCTCCCACTGCGACAGCTGCGTCTTCAGGCTGCCCTGCTCCGTGAGCACCGCCTTGTGGCGGTCGCCTTCGGCCTTGTGACGCTCGCGCAGCGTGGCGAGCTGTTCCTTCAGGCCCGTCTCACCGCCCGCCGCGTGTACCTCCTCGTGCGCCGCGTTCTCACCCAGGCCGGTGAGTGCCTGCACCCGCTGGACGTGCTCGCGCACCCGGGCCGCCAGCTCCGCGTACCTTCGCGCCTGCACCGCGCGGCGGCGGAAGGTGGCCTCGTCCTGGCAGCCGCCTTCCGTGAGCAGCGCCTCCCACGCCTGGTCTTCGTCCAGCGCCAGTTGGTCCAGCCGCGCCTTCTCCGCCAACAGCTCGCCGCGCTGACCGTCCAGGTGCCGCTGGTCGGCCGCCCTCGAGCGCACCTCCTCCAGCGCCACGGACACCCGCGCGGCCACCGTCTCCGCCTGTCCCGGGGGCATGCCCGCGGCCCGCGCTTCCTGCAACAGCCGCGTCGTCACCGCGTCGCACGCGGCCTCCGCCACCGTGAACTCCTCCTCGTCCGTGCGCAGGTCCAGCAGCCGCTGCCGCAGCGCCGCGGCATCCAGCCACAACGTCAGCGCCGACGCCGCGGAGAGGGCCTCCGGGAAGCGGCGAGCCACCAGGAACGCCATCCACTCCTCGCGCAGCACCTCCTCGCGCTGGCTCGCGCGCAGCCGTGCCTCCTCCACGCGCTGGTCGTCTCGCACCGCCGTGTCCCAGGCCGTGCGCAGCGTGTCCTCCTCGCGCACCAGCAGCTCGCGCCGCTCGGCCTGCGTCAGCTGCTCCGCGAGCAGCGACTCCTGCGCGGCCAGGTCCGACAGCGACGCGCCCGGGGACAGGCCCGCCGCGCTGGAGGCGTTCAACAGCTCCCGCTGGAGCAGTTCCTCGCGCGCGCTCATCGCCGCCTGCGCCGAGCGGAACCGCTCCTCCTCCTGCTGCCGCCAGCGGTGCCGCGCCGCCTGTGCCTCCAGGCTGGCCTTGCGCGCCGTCTCCACGCGGTGGCGCACGAGCAGCAGCAGCCCCACCAGCAGCAGGCCGCCCACCGCGCACAGCACGCCCACCGACGGACCCGCGATCCACGCCGCGAGCGCCGCGAACCCCAGCGCCACGAGCGCCGCCGACACCACCCACGACAGCGGCACCAGCGAGCGCAGCGGCACCGCGTCCGTGGGCGCCCGCACGCCGTCCATCTGGCGGCGCTGCTCCAGCCGCTGCTCGGCCAGCCGCTCCAGGTCTCCGCGCACCGCGCGCATCCGTCCCACCGCTGCCTGCCGCTGCCGCACCTGCGCGGGCCGCGTCTCAGGCAGCGCGGTCAGCTCCGCCTGGACCCGCCCCAGCGTCGTCTCCAGTCGCGCCCGTTCCTCGCGCGTGCGCGCCTGCTCCGACTCCGCCTGCGCGAGCGCCGTGTCCGCCGCGTCCAGCCGTCCCGCGAGCGACTCCAGTTCTCCGCGCGCCCGCGCGCCCAGGTCCAGCGCGAGCAATCCGCCCGCGTCCACCGCGAGCCCCAGCTCTCCCAGTGACTGCTCCAGCTGCCGCCGCCGTGACGTGAGCGATGCCCTGCGCGCGGGCAGCGAGCGAAGCTGTTCGGAGTGTCCGGAGTACGTGGCCAGCGCCGTGCGCAGGGACTCCGCGCGTTCGCGCACGGGCCATGGGGCCGCCAGCCGCTCCCGTGCTTCTTCGATGGGCGCGAGCCTTTCGTGCAGCTGTGCCTGCTGGGCGCGGTACGTCTTGCGCCGCTGGAGCACGTCCTCCAGCCGTGTCTCCGCGCCCGGCGGGAAGGTGTCCAGCACCGGCAGCGTGGCCAGCTCCGCCCGGTCGCGTGCGAGCACCGTCAGGTCACTCAGCGCGGACTCCAGCCGCGAGGCGTGGTCCAGCTCATGCTCGGTGTGCTTGCGCGCCACCTCCAGCGCGTGGCCCTCCGCGATGCGCTCCGCCAGCTGGTCACGCGTGGAGAAGTAGAGCGCGGGCCGGTCTCCTGCTTCGCGCAGCGCCTGCTGTACCTCCTCCAGGTCCTTCATCACGCGGTTCAGCTCGGGCTTCTGCCCGCGCGGCGCGTACAGCGCTTCGGCGTCCTTGCGCAGCCGCTCCACCGCCTCCGGCAACCTGCGCGCGCCCTGCATGCCCGCGGCGAACAGCGCCTCCGACACGCCGCGCTGCTGCGCGAGCCGCTGGAACGAGGACAGCTCATCCAGGCGGAAGGCGAACACCTCGAAGAACAGCTCGCGCGGCACGTCCGCCAGCGCCTGGTCGAGCAGCGTCTCCGGCAGCGGCTGTCCATCCAGGCCGCGCACCGTGAGCGTGCCCTCCGACGCGCGCTTGCCGCCGTGTCGGTGCACCACCAGCGGGCCGGAGGCTGTCTCCAGCCACAGCTCGCCGCCGAAGATCGCGCCCTCCGGTTCGTAGCGCTCCGGCTGGCCGCGCTTCTCGAAGCCGAACAGCACGCCGCGCAGGAACGCCAGCAGCGTGCTCTTGCCCGCCTCGTTGGGGCCGTACAACAGCGTGAGCCCCGGCCCCGGCGTCCCCGAGTACCCGCGGAAGTGCCCGAAGCCGTCCACCTGGAAGCGGTTGATGCGCAGGCCCGGCTTCATGATGCCTCCTCGTGGAGTTGCTCCACGCCGCGCTGGCCCGCCTGCGCCACCAGCTCCGGCCGGGGCGTCTCCAGCGCATCCACGCCCAGCCGCTTGAGCCGCTGCCCCAGCGTCGTCAGGTCCTCGTCGTCCCACAGCGACGCGAGCGCCGCGTCGTCATGGGTCAGCGCCTGCGCCTCCTCCAACAGCGTGCCCAGGAAGCCGCCTCCGGCGCGCACCGCCTCCAGGTCCACCTCCGGCCGGCTGCCATCGCGCAGCGACTCCAGCAGCACCGGCGGATGCGCGCGTGCCAGCCGCTCGCGCAGGTCCGACTCCAGCTGCGTCCTCGCTCCCGGCCGCACGAGCTCCCGATGCAGCGGGCCGCGTCCAGCCAGCGTGAGGCGCACCGCGTGCCCGTCGAAGTCCTCCGCGCAGCGTGACTCCACCACCTCCGTGGCCACTGCCTGAAGCATGTCCAGCGACGTGACACCCGCGAGCGGCACGTCCAGCCGGTGCCAGCGCACGCGGTCCACCGGTACGAAGCGCCTGCGCGCGACGCCGTCCTCCACGTCCACCACCACGCAGCCGCGCTCGCCCGTCTCGTGCACGTGCCTGCCCTGCGGGTTGCCCGGGTACACCGCCACGCCACCGCCGGGCAGCAGGTGCTCCGCGCGCGTGTGCACGTGGCCCAGGGCCCAGTAGTCCAGCCCTCCCGCCGCCAGGTCCGCGGCGGTGCAGGGCGCGTAGTTCGCGTGGCCCGCGTCGCCGCCCAGGTTCGCGTGCAACAGGCCCACGCTGAAGTGCTCGCCGGTGCGGCGGAATCTCGCGGACAGGTTCTCGCGCACCTCCACGTCCGGATAGGAAACGCCCTGCACGTGACACAGGCGCCGGCCCTCGCGTCGCACCTCCACGTCCTCCCACTCCGGGCCGAACACCTTCACCGACGCGGGCAGACCCAGCGTGCCGGTGTCGCCGCTCAGCGGATCATGGTTGCCGTGCACGATGAAGGTCTGGATGCCCGCGCGGTCTAGCCGCGACAGCTCCGTGCGCAGCGCCAGCCGCGCGCGCACCGAGCGGTCCTTCACGTCGAACAGGTCCCCGGCCAGCAGCAGGAACGTCACGCGCTCGCGCAGGCACACGTCCACGATGCGCGCGAGTGCATGGAAGGTGGACTGCTGGAAGCGCTCCAGGAGCGGGCCGTGCGTGGCCACGCCCCGGAACGGAGTGTCCAGATGGAGATCCGCGGCGTGCACGAAGGAGAAGCGCATCGTGCGGGCACCGTACCCGAGTCCCGCCCTCTCTCCGACTTCCCGCCTCCAGGTGTCACGCGCCGGTGGACACAGGCCATGCCCCCAGGTCCTACGGGGAGTCCACGGGTGAAAATCCGCCACATTGGATGCGCGTCCAGTCCTCTTGCGCTTCGCGCGAAGTCCCGCAGGGGCACCCTGCGATTCGCACGACGCGAGGGCCCGCACCGCTTCGCCAACCTCGCGGGGTTCCTGGAGTCCCGCCCGTTTCGCCCCCGGGTATGACGGCTGCAATCCGGCCCCGCCATGAGACCCGTCACCTCCTGGCTGCCCCACCTCCCATTCCTACCCGCGCTCGCCGTGCTGTTGCTCGCACCGCGCGCGCATGCGCAGTCCGACGCGCGCCCCGCGCCGCTGGCCTTCGCGGACTTCTCCTGGCTGCCCGGCAACGCGGGCGCCAACGAGAAGCCGCTCAGCTTCGGCCCGTTCACCGGCGAGTTCCGTCTGGATACGGCGTACCACTACAGCTTCAACCGCCCGCGGGACGACACGCTCTCCGGATCCAGCGAGGTGTTCCGCCACGGAGAGGTGCAGGTCACGCAGCTCGGCATTGGCGGGGACTTTCTCTACAAGAACGTCATGGGCCGCTTGATGACCCAGTTCGGCATGTACTCGCAGACCACGCCGCGCAACGACGCGAGCCCCATTCGCGGCCAGTGGGGCCTGGACAACGCCTACCGCTACGTCTCCGAGGCCTACGGCGGCTACCACTTCGATGCTCTGCGAGGCATCAACCTGCAGGCCGGCATCTTCATGAGCTACATCGGCTTGTGGAGCTACTACAACGCGGACAACTGGACCTACCAGCCGTCCTACGTGTCGTCGAACACGCCGTGGTTCTTCAACGGCGTGCGCGCGCAAATCTTCGTCAGCGACACGCTCAAGATTGAACCGTGGCTCGTGAATGGCTGGCAGTCGTATGGCCGCTTCAACGACGGTCAAGGCGTGGGCGGGCAGGTGCTGTGGCGTCCCACGGGCTGGCTGTCGGTGGTGGGCAATCAGTATTACGGCTCGGACACGCTGGGGAATCCGGGCCGCACGCGCGTGCACACCGACGACAGCGTGATGGTGAAGTACCACGACGCGCCGGGCGGCTTCGTCAGCAAGGCGGCGGCGTCACTCACGCTCGACGCTGGCTGTGAGTTCGGCGGCGGCGTGGACTGCGGGTCGCAGTACTTCCTGGGGTTCATGGCGTACCACCGCGCGTGGTTCCTCCAGGACCGGTTGGCGCTGACCGTGGGCGGTGGCGCCATCACCAACCCCGGGCGCTACCTGGTGCTGCTGCCGCCCATCAACGGGACGACCGCGGCCTCCGGCACGCCGTACTTCACCGCGAACCCGGGCGACCGCTACCGCGCCTGGGACTTCCAGGTGGCCGCGGACGTCATCCCCCAGCCGTTCATCACCTTCCGCGTGGAGCTCAACCACCGCGCCGCCAACGTGCCGTACTTCTCCGGACGCGGAGGCGTCACGCCGCCCGGTGGCAACCAGGGCGCGCCGGGCTCGCTCGTGGACGGCTGGAGCCCCGACCTGGTGAAGACGGAGACCCGCCTCACCGGCGCGTTGATGGTGAAGATTTGAGGAAGGGCGCGGGCGCGCCATCCGGTCACGCCCGCGCCGCCCCGAGGCTCAAGGCCTAGCGGGTGGGCTCGGGGACCGAGCCGGATCCGGTGTTGCCGCCGGTGGTGTCGTTCGAGCCACCGGAGCCCTCCATGCCGGAGCCAGGCTCCATGCCGGATCCGCCCGTGCCTGAGTCGTAGCCGGATCCGCCCGTGCCTGAGTCGTAGCCGGCTCCGCCCGTGCCCGCGTCGTAGCCGGCTCCGCCCGTGCCCTGATCCATCGTCGAACCTTCGCCCTGGCTCGGGCTCTGTTCATGCCCCGTGCCCATGCCAGGCTCGGTGCCCTGGGTGCCCTGCGTACCCTGGGTGCTTCCGGAGCCTCCCGTCCCGCCGCCCATGCTCTCCTGCGAGCGGTCCTTGCTCTGGCACCCGGTCAGGGCCATCGCGCCCGCCACCGCCCCCAGCACCATCCATCGCGTGAAACCCTTCATGCTCGACCCCCCGTGTTGGTGTGACGAACCCAAGGCTGGGGGTGGGGCGACGCAGGGACATCGTCCGAGGGCTGCATGCCGCCAGGCCGCCCTCTCCTCGTGCCATGGGGCAGGGGCCCGCCAGGCCGCCTGCCTGGACACGCAATGGATCAGGGCTCGCGGCGCAGCACGAGCAGCGCGTACTCCAGCCCGCCATCCAGCAGGCCCTGTTGCAGCCACAGGTGCTCGCGGCGCGACTCGGCGCGCACGGCGTTGAGCGCGGCGCGCAGGCTGTGGGCGTCCGTGGGTGCGCGAGCCAGGTGCTCGTGGACGCGCAGCTCCGAGCTCAGCGTCCAGAAGCCCACCGCTCGCGCGGACACGTCGTCATGCGCCTCCAGCTCCAGGCCCGCCTCGCGCGCGTCGGCGAGGAACGCGGTCACGCTGCCCAGGTGCCGGCTCCACGCGTTCTCGGAGGGATGCACGGCGTCGGGCCGCACCCAGAAGCAGTCCGCGATGGCGAGCACTCCGCCGGGCTTGAGCCGGGCGTGCATGCCGCGCAGCCACTCCGCGCGGGGCAGGGCGCAGGTGTTCTCCACGGCGATGACGGCGTCGTAGCACTCGCGGGGCCGGGGCGGCTCGCCCGTACACAGCCGGACCTGCACGTGCGCGCCCATGCCCGCCTCGTGCGCGAAGCGGCGCACCTGCTCCAGGTGCGTGGGCACGGTCACCATCGCCGTCACGCGCGCGCGGTGCTCCTGGGCCCAGTACAGCGCGCTGCCGCCCAGGACGCTGCCCACGTCGAGCACCTCGCCGCCGTCCGGGAAGGGGCCCATGGCGCGCGCCAGCTCCACGAGCATCGCTTCCTGCGAGTCCCTCAGCCGCTCGCGCAGCTCCGGCCCCGGTGTGCCGGGCGGAGGCAGCCGGTCCACCAGGCCCGTGTGGCAGTACACGCGGGGGTTCGTGCCCTGGCGGGCGAGTCCGCGCGCGGCGAGGGCTTCATGGTAGGCGCGCACGTCGAACGAGGTGAGCAGGGCCGGGCCGCTGGACGGGGCCACCGCTTCATTCGCGGCGCGCCCGCGCGTCAGGGGCGTGGACGGCGTCGGAGTGAATGCGCTGAGGGGCTTCATGGGTACTCCCGGGGCAGCAGGATGCGGAGCAGGGCGCCGCCTCCCGGTCCGTTGTGCCGGTGCAGCAGTCCTCCGCTGGCGCGGAGCAGGCACTCGCTGGTGTAGAGGCCCAGTCCCGTGCCCTGGGACTTGGTCGTGTAGAGCTCCTCCGCGGGCGCGTTGAGGCGCTCTGGAGGGAAGCCGGGTCCGTCGTCCTCGATCTCCACCTCCAGGCGTCCGCTGAGCGGTTCGGTGCGTGCCCGGATGAAGACCCGGGAAGCGCCCTGTTCGCCATTGCCCTCGCATGCGTTGACAACCAGGTTCTCCACCACCCGGCGCAGCGTGAGCGGCCCACCGCGCAGGAGCGCGCGAAGCGGCCGTGACATCTGCATCTCCACGTGGATGTCCACGTCGGGGAAGCGCAGGGACACCTGGGCCTGCACGGACTCCAGCACCAGCCCCAGGTCCACGGCCTCCGGCTCCGTGCCGGCGAAGCGGCGGCTCTTGGCGCGCACCTCCTTCACCATCTCCTGGAGCTGTCGAAGGCTGTCCTGGAGCTGGCGGGACTGGTCCTCGAAGCCGGTGCGCGCGAGCGCGCTACGCTGCGTGCCGAAGGCCTTCATCATGTCCGCGGCGGTGCCTGCGTCGTGCAGCACCTGGTCCATGCCCTGGTGGTGGCCGAGGATTTCCGCCATGGCCTGGGTGAGGCGGCCCACGTCGCGCTCCTGCTGCTCCACGAGCTGCGCGTGCACGGCGGCGCGCAGGCGGTCCGCGTCCGCGCGGGCCTGGTCGTAGCGCATGGCGAGCGAGCCCAGGTACAGCTGCGCGACCAGCGCCGCGGGCCCCATGACGGCGAGGAGCAGCCCGTTCTGGGAGTGCCACGCCAGTGCCGCCGCGCCGAGCAGGGCCACGAGCGTGCCGACCATGAGGAAGGGCTCGCGCCAGGTCACCCGGTAGCGCCGGCCGTGCACCGCGGAGAGGCCGATGAGCAGCACGCCGAGGACGAGCGCCCCGCGAGGCGCGGCGAGCGCGGTGAGGCCCGCGAGGAAGAAGTGCTCCAGCGCCAGGCCCGGCAGCCACGCGAGCCAGCTCAAGGCTCCCACGCGCCGGTGGCGTGCGTGCGCGCAGGCGAAGGCGACGCGGTGGACGGCGCCGGGCAGGAAGCACGCGAGCGCGGGCGTGAAGGGCACGGCGAAGAAGGAGTGGACGCAGGGGGCCCAAGCGACGGCGCCCACGAGCGCGGAGCCCCGGAGGAGGTGGCCCGCGAGGGGGCGCACGCGCAGGGACGCGAGGAGCCGGCCCGCGTCCTGGGCGCGCATCCAATGGCGGAAGGCCGTCACTCCCTGGAAGGAGGACAGGGGCAGGGCCTTCATGCGCGCGCTCCGGTGCCGGACCGCGACACGGCGGCGCGGGCTGGACGGTGCCCGGACGGATGCAGGTCTCCGCGATACGGACGCATGCTGGTCAACCCCCCGGCACCAGGCACAGCCCTCGACACGGAGAAGCAAACGGCGGCGGAGCCCTCCCGGTCAAACCCGGGGGCACGAACATTGTTGGCCAGTCCTCCGTCCCTGTCTTCCTGGTCAGGGCGAGTGATGACTCCTGTCCGGAGCAACAGTGCTTGGGAGGACGTGAGGGGCGCGATAGAGGGGCGCCCCATGCGTGACAGAATCCAGACGGTGTTGCGGCAGCTCGCTCAGTCTCCCGAGTTGGAAGTGAGGTGGCTGCACACGTTGTCGCTGCTGGAGTTCATTGGGGCGCGAAAGATTTCGCGCACGGTGGCGGACCGGCACCCGTCGTTGGAGGTGCTGGGGCACCTGGCGGACGAGACGCGGCATGCATTCACGTTCAAGCAGCTGGCCTGTGAGGTGGCGGGCCGCGAGGACGTGACGGAGTTCCTGAGCGTGGGCGCGGCGTCAGCGTGGTTCCAGTCGTTGGACCGGCAGCTGGCGGAGTGGGTGACGGGCGTGACGGGGACGACGGACGTGTACCTGCACTACCTGCTCACCACGTCGGTGGTGGAGCGCCGGGCGATGGTGCTCTATCCGCTCTACAAGGCGGCCACGCGGCACACGGTGGTGCGCGAGGAGCTGGGGCGCGTGGTGGTGGAGGAGCAGTCCCACCGCCGCGCCATCGAGGACGCGTGCACGGAGCGCCTGACGAAGGTGGGCACGACGCTGGAGCCCGCGCTCGCGCTGGAGGAGCGCCTGTTCGAGACGTTCCTCACCCAGCTGGAGAAGGACGTGGCCCAGGCGCTCGCCGGAGCCCAGGCGGCCTGAGTCATCACTCCGGCGACGGGTCTTCTTCGTCGCCACCGACCGCGCTGGACAGCACCAGCTTCCCGCCCGTCCACGCGGCCTGGAGGTTCCTCGCGCGGCGGGCGCGCTTGCGGCTCAGCTCCACGCCCACCGCGTCCAGGCCCAGCGCGTTGGCCACCGCGAGCGCGGTTCCGTGGCCGCAGAATGGATCCACCACCGTTCGCGTGCGCGTCTGCTCCAGGATGAAGCGGCACGCCACCAGGCACGCGTTGAGCCCCATGCCTCGTGTCCACGTCACCTCGCCGGGGTCCGGCAACACGTCCGCCGTGGACTTCGCCGCGTCTGTCTTCAACCCCCGGCTGAAACACAGCAGGTGCGAGTACGCAGGCCTCCCGAACGTCACCGTCCCCGGCGTCCGGCGACACACCACCTTGTGCCAGAGCGTGTCGCACCCCGCGGCCTCCGCCGCCTTCGACACCAGGTAGCCCTTGTCCACCCACGCCCCGTCCTTCTTCACGTCGGACTGGTAGAACACCGCCACCCCGTCCGCCGGCACCCGCGACAACACCTTCGCCGCCGCCCCCACGAACCAGTCCTTCCACTGGGGCACCGTGAGCGAGGGGAACTCGGAGACGTCCGGCATCGACGCCACCATCGAGCACCCCTCCAACACCGGCCGCGCGTCCAGCCACGCGAGCGCGTCCTCGCAGTACACCGTGCGCTTCGCTCCCGTCGTCCCGCTGCGTCCATCCGTCATGACGCACCCGAGTCTGCCGTAAGCGCGCACCCGCTCCCACCCTTCATTCCCTCCCGCGCACCTACCCGTCAGGACAGCTCGCCCCTCTGGCCGTCAGGCAACCCCCGAGCAGGTGGACGGCCACGCCCCAGTCGTGGCTTGCTACGCTTCCCCTTTAAGCCACGACTTCCAGCAGATCTCCCCCCGGAGGAAGACCCCCCATGCCCACGACGAACGCGACGGACGGAACACCCCTGCACTACCGGGTCCTGGGGGACGGTCCTCGCGACGTGGTGCTGGTGCACGGGTGGATGGTGTCCGGCGCGGTGTGGGACTCGATGCTGGAGAAGCTGGACATGACCGGCCTGCGGCTCATCGTCCCGGACCACCGGGGCACCGGGGCGTCCGGACGGCCGGCGTCGGGGTACACGCTGGAGCAGTACGCCAAGGACGTGCTCGCGGTGGCGGACCACGCGAAGGCGCAGCGCTTCGCGGTGGTGGGCCACAGCATGGGCGGGCAGATCGCCAAGTGGGTGGCGGCGGATGCGCCTGCGCGCGTCAGCGGACTTGTGCTGCTCAACACGGTGCCCGCGTCGGGGCTGCCGCTGCCTCCGGACGCGGCCGGGCTGTTCCGTGGCTCCGCGGGGGACCGGGAGAAGCAGAAGACCATCCTGGGCCTGGCCTGCAAGCAGCTGTCTCCGGAGTCGCTGGAGGCCCTGCTGAAGGACTCGGGCGCGGTGTCGAAGGACGCCATCGAGCAGTGCTTCGATTCCTGGACGGCGGGAGGTTTCGCGGACCGGCTGTCCGCCATCACCGCGCCCACGCTGGTGGTGGCCACGGATGATCCGTTCCTGCCGCCCGTGTTCCTCAAGCAGGCGGTGGTGGGGCTCATCCGGAACGCGCGCATGACGCACCTGCCGGGGCCGGGGCACTACCCTCAGGTGGAGCGTCCGGCGGAGACGGCCGCGCTGGTGTCGGCGTTCCTCGCGGGCAACGCCGCGCAGGCCTGAAGGAGGACATGCCATGGCCTGGGGGATGTCCTTCGAACGCGACGCCGAGCACGACGTCGTCACCGCGAACTTCACCGACTGCATCCTGGTGACGGATGAAGACGTACTGCGCTGGCGGAACGACGTGGAGGCGCAGTTCGCCAAGTTCAACGGCCGCGTGGACCTGCTCATCAACCTGGATGGGCTCGTCGTCCGCCACACGGCGGGGCGCACCTTCGGCAAGGTGCGCCGCGAGGTGCTGGAGCGCGGCACGCACCGCTCGTACCGCTACGGCGGCGATGAGATGACGCTCATGTTCATCAGCACCAGCGGCGTCATCAACGGCGCCGCGGTGAACCACTTCCCCACGCGCGAGGCGGCGCTGGCGGCCCTGCTCGCCGAGCGCGAGGCCCTGCGCAAGCGCGGCTTCACGCCGTTCCTGCCGGGCGTCGTGAGCTCCAAGCGCTGAAGGCCCACGGGCTACACGCCGGCGAACCACTCGTAGCCCCGGTCCTCCCAGGTGCCCCCCGTGGCCTCCGGGAGGAAGCGCACGGTGGTGAGGTACTTCACCATCTTGTAGCCCAGCTTCACGCCCGAATAGAGGCGCAGCGGCGCGCCGTGGCCGGGGATGAGCGGCGCTCCGTTCATGCCGTACGCGAGCACGGTCTGCGGGTGCAGCGCGCTCGGCGCATCCCAGGATGAGTAGTAGCCCTGGTCGAACGAGCGGAACTCCACGAACCCCGCGCGCGTGTCCGCGCCCACGGCTTGCGCCAGGTCGCGGATGGCCACGCCGTGCCACGACGCCACCGCGCTCCAGCCCTCCACGCAGTGGTGGCGGATCCGGTAGTCGGTCCGGGGCAGCCGCTGCAACTCCTCCAGCGTGAAGGCGCGCGGGCGGGCCACGAGTCCACCCACATCCAGCGTCCATCCAGCGGGGGCCAGCGGCACGGTCTCGGAGATGAAGTACTGGGGGAAGTCGCCGGGCGGGGTGAGCTGCTCGACGGGCTCCTCGCGGGCGAGCCGGCCGGGGTGGAAGAGGGCGGATTGGGCGCGCTCGTTGAAGCGGTCCATCACGCCGAGGAAGCCCGCGCGCGGACGTTGGGAGTCGCACGCGCTGGTGGCGAGCGCGGCGGCGCCCAGGAGGACGCGGCGGCGGGTGAGGACGCGCTCAGGGGGCATCGGGCTTCCTCCCGCCGGTGATCATCTCCCCGAAGGTGCGCGGGTGCAGGGCGACCAGGACGACGTGGCCCACGGTGAAGAACGCGAACAGCGCGAGCAGCAGCAGGTGCACGAAGCGCGCGGGGTCGTAGCCACCGAAGAGGGCCGTGAGCCACTGGAGCTGCACGGGCTTGTAGATGGCGAGGCCGGACAGGACGGACAGCGCGCCCATGAGCAGTGTGGCCGTGTACGCCAGCCGCTGGAGCCCGTTGTAGAGGCCTGTCTGCGCGGGCGCGGGGCGGAGCCGCAGGTAGTACGCGAGCGTGGCCACGGCATCGCGCGTGTCGCGGCGCGGGAGGAACAGACGGCGGCGCCACTCGCCGCTGAGCGCGAGGTAGAGCACGTACACGAAGCCGTTGAGGGCCAGGAACCAACCGAACGCGAAGTGCCAGCTCCGCGCCCCCGCGAGCCAGTCCCCCAGGCGCAGCCACGACGGCGGCACGGCGTCCTGGAATGGGTAGAGCGCGATGGGCCGCCCGCGAGTCCCCATGCGCGGATACGCGACGAGGATCTGCAACCCGCTGCCCGCGAGGATGGCGAGCAGCGGCACGTTGGCCCAGTGTGCGAGCCGGATGGGCCAGGGCTGGGGACGGCGGGGCTCGGGCGGGTGCACGCGGCGGAACCCAACACCGCGACACTGCGCGGGACCATGCGGCGGGAGGGTGGCGCGAACGCTCGGGAGAGGACTTCGCTGTCGAGAGGAGCAGTACAGCGCCGAGCAAGGATTCCCGTAGTACCGGCCCGCGGGTCGCGGGGGATTGGCAGGCATTGGACGGCGCGCCGGACGCACGCGGCCCGTGCTCCCCGTGGATTGGACGTGTGGGAATCACCCGGTATCGTTCTCACTCCCGTCCGCCTTCCCCGAGGATGCCGTGACCCTGAAGCCCGCCCGTGCGTTGCACCTCGTGGGGTTGTTGCTGCTGACCACGTTCGGTTGTGTGGAGGAGGATCCTGCCTTCACTGCGCCACTGGCCGGTGGTGCGCGGCTCGTGGTCGCGCCGCCCCGGTCATCCGCGGTCGCCGCAGTGACGGCCTCGGTGACGCACGCGTCGGGCGCCACGGAGTCGAAGGCGCTGACGTCCGCGACGGATCCGGATGGCGGCATCGCGTGGTCAGCCGTCGTGAAGCCGGAATCTCCCGAGGAGGAGATCCAGCTGACCGTGGCCGCCGAGGATTCCGCGAAGACGGTGGTGGCCTCCGTGAAATCGGACGCCGGGGTGAAGCTGCCCCTGTACGGGGAAGCGCTCGTGGTCCTGGTTCCCCTGCCGGAGTCTGGCGCGCCAGGGCTGGCCAACCATGCGCCACGCATCCACGAGGTGCGGGCGCAGAGCGCCATCGTGGCGCCAGGCGAAACCGTCACGTTGAGCGCGCAGGTGAGTGACGAAGAGGAGGGTGTGCTGACCTACGAATGGACTGCCTCCGGCAGGGTGCTCGCCTGCGAGGGCGCGACCTGTGAATGGACAGCCGCCCGCCCGCCGGTCCCCGATGCGGGCACCGAGGGGGATGCTGGCACCGGCTACGACCCGACCCTCAAGGATGACGCGTTGATCAGCCTGCGTGTCACGGACGCACAGGGCGCGGTGTCCACGCTCCAGTTCCACATCGGCGTGGGCACCGTGCGCGGGCCCGCGTCGCTGAGGAAGACGTGGTTCAACCGCTCGCCCGTGGCGGCCGTGGCCGGAGAGCCCCAGCAGGTGATGTTGGGCAGTACCTTCCAGGTCCCGGCGCCGGTGACGGACGAGGACGGAGACGTGCTGACGTATGCCTGGAGCGCGACGTGCGAGGGCAAGTTCGACAACGTCACCCTGGCCAGGCCTGCCTTCACCCCGGGGGCGGCGCCCACGGACTGTGGCTGTCAGCTGAAGGGCGCCGTGACGGATGGCTTCGGTGGAAGCACGGAGCAGCTCGTGAACCTGTGCGTGCGCGCGGAGGCGCCGCCGGTCCTGGAGACCACGTCACAGTCCGCCGAGAGCGCGCTCGCGGGCGAACGAGTGACGTTCACGGTGGACGTGACGGATCCCCGTGGCGAGGCGATGACGTTCGCCTGGACGTCGAACGTGGGCGCGCTCGGTACGCCGGTGGGGAATGGCGGGACGAGCACGGTGGACTGGACGGAGCTCTCCTGTCTGCCGGCGGACGTGACGCCCACCGTGGACCTGGTGGTGACGAACGCCTCGGGCGCGAGCACGCGGCACTCCTTCCCGGTGACCTGGATGGGCCGGCGCTGCGGCCCGGGTGAGACCGCCTGCGCCATCACGCTGTCGCCGGGACAGGTGACGCTGCGCGAGGGCTGCGTGGTGCAGAGCGCGGTGTTCATCCCGGACGGCTTCACGTTCGACGGGGCCGGGCACACGCTGACCGCGTCCGAGGACGGCGCGGGGGACCACTACAAGGGCGCGGTGCTGCGCAACCGGGGCACGGTGGCGAACGTGCGGTTCGTCACGGTGACGGCGCGCAACCTGTCGGACGTGTGTGACGCGGGCGTGGACCGGCTGCGCGGCATCCTGCTGGAAGACGCGAGCGGCACCATCGAGAACACGGTCGTGGAGGACTTGAACCAGGGCACCATCAGCGGCTGCCAGGAGGGCTTCGCCATCGACGTGCGCAGCAGCGCGGTGGGAGGCGCGCCGGTGCCGGTGGTCATCCGGGGCAACCGGCTGACGGGCTACCAGAAGGTGGGCGTGGTGGTGCAGGGGCGGGTGGCGGTGACGCTGGAGGACAACACCCTCGACGGCTTGGGGCCTACCAGCCGCATCTCGCGCACTGGAATCCAGCTCGCGTATGGCGCTTCCGGGCAGGTGGTGGGCAACGAGGTGCAGGGCAACGCGTTCCTGTTCGAGGACCTGCGGCTCGCGGACTACGGCTCCGGCATCCTGGTGGTGGGTGGCTCGGCCTACGGCGTGGGGCGGGAGCTGTGCCACGACCTGCTCATCCAGGACAACGAGCTGGTGGGGAACGACGTCGGCGTCAACCTGATCCAGGCGGAGGGCAACGACTATGACCCGCCCGCCGCGCCCCAGAACATCCAGGTGCTCGGCAACGAGCTGAGCAAGGAGGACCTGACGAACCAGGTCTACCAGGCCGCCATCTCGGACAACGGAACCGCGAACCTCATCAGCCGCAACCGGATCAGCGGTGATGGGTACAACAGCGAGCTGTACGAGAACGCCATCGGCGTCGACGTGGTGACGCAGGGCGAGGACCGCCAGGTGGGCTTCGCCACTCCGGCGCGGATGCTGGACGTGGACACGTGCTCGGAGGCGCTGGTGGTGCAGGGCTGGGACCTGGCGGGCAACCTGGCTCCGCTGTCCGTGCCGGAGGTGACGCTGGCCGCGTCGGATCCGGGCGCGACCTTCCACCTGCTGCCGGACTGCTCGGATGCGCCCGTGGCGGTGGTGAGCCTGAAGAACCCGCAGCGCGAAGGCATCTTCTACCTCCTCGCCGCGACCGCTGGCCCGCTGACCCTCACGGCGACGGGCGACGGCGCGAGCAAGACCCAGGAGCAGACGGTCCGCTGATCCACGCCGTGCGTGCGCGCGGTGGACCGACAGCCGGTCCAGGTGGAGGCGACGATCGCCGGATGTTCGCTTCGGCGAAGAGGGCGCGGTAGAGGGGGGCGCGTGTACGGACGGGCGGTCATTTCCTGGGTGGGGCTCTGCCTCCTGTTGCTGTTTCCCGCGTGCGCGCCGCGAGCCACGAAGCCCGCCGCGCCCGCCACGCCCGCCGTGGTGCGCGGAGGCGCCGAGGACCTGGCCTCGCGGTACCTGGACGCCTGGGCGCGCAACGACGTGGCCGCGCAGCGCCAGGGGCTCGTGGACGCGCCCCAGGACTTCGACGCGCAGCACGCGCGCTGGAGGCAGGACCTGGGCGTCATCGCCTCGCGCTTCGACCAGGTGGTGCTCGAGTCCCAGGACGCCACCACGGCGGTGGTGAGGTTCCACGGCGTGCACACGCTGCGCGGACTGGGTGACTGGGAGGTCGAGTCCCGTCTGCGCTTCGTGCTCCGGGGCAAGCGCTGGAGCCTCCGATGGACGCCGGAGGTGTTCCATCCCGACGCGCGGCCCGGGGACCGCTTCGGCCGCGCGCGGAGCTGGGGCCCTCGCGCCGGGCTGCTCGATGCGAATGGGGATCCGCTCACCCTGCCGGGAGAGGTGATTCGCATTGGCGTGATGCCGGGCCGGGTGAAGGACCGCGCGGCCGTGGCCAGCGTGCTCCAGTCGCAGCTCGGCGTGGATCCCGCGAAGGTGCTCGCCGCGCTGAACGCCGCGAGCGCGCAACCCGAGCAGTTCATCGCGTTCATCGACGTGCGCCTGGAGCGCTACCAGCAGATTCGCTCCGTGCTCGCGCCGGTGCCCGGCATCTTCTTCCGCAAGAGGCCCGCGCGCCTCACCCCCGCGGAGGGCTTCGCCGCGCACACGCTGGGACGGGTCGGGGACATCACGGCGGAGGCCCTCCAGTCGCTGGGCCAGCCCTACCAGCCGGGCGACGTGGTGGGGCTGTCCGGCCTGGAGCGCGCGCAGGAACGGACGCTGGCGGGACGTCCCTCCGGCGAGGTGCGGCTCCAGCGCCGTGCTGGCGGCAGCGAGCTGCTGTACCGCTTCGACGGGGAGCCGGGACGCGATGTCCGCACCACGTTGCGAATGGACGTGCAGTCGGCGGCGGAGGCCGCGCTCGTGGACGTCACCCAGCCCGCCGCGCTGGTCGCGGTGGACACGGCCACGGGCAAGGTGCTGGCGGTGGCCAGCCGGCCGTTGGGGGAGGGGTGGCACCGCGCGCTGATGGGGCGCTATCCCCCGGCCTCCACGTTCAAGCTGGTGACCGCCACGGCGCTGCTCGAAAGCGGCCTGAAGCCGGACTCGCGCGTCGACTGTCCCCTGGAGGTGACGGTGGGCCGCAAGCGCTTCCGCAACTTCGAATCCGAGGTGCTGGGCGTCACCACGTTGCGACGGACGTTCGCGCTGTCGTGCAACACCACGTTCATCCAGCTCTCGGCGAAGCTGGACCCGCGCGCGTTGGAGGACGCGGCCCGGCGCTTCGGCTTCGGGGTGGACTACGACGTGGGGCTGCCGTCACCGGGCGCCACCTTCCCTCCGCCGAAAGACGACGCCGAGCGCGCGGCGGACGCCATGGGCCAGGGGCGCGTCCTGGTCACGCCGCTGCACATGGCCACCGTCGCGGCGGCGGCGGCCACCGGCGTCTGGCACGCGCCGCGCCTGCTCGTGGACGCGGAGCCCGGCCCGGAGTCGCGGCTGAATCCGGGCACGACGGCCATGCTCCGCGACCTGATGCGCGCGGTGGTGACGGACGGCACGGCGAAGTCCGCCGCCAGCATCCCGGGCCTCATGGGCAAGACGGGCACGGCGGAGTTCGGCACGTCCGTGCCGCCTGAAGCCCATGCGTGGTTCGTCGGCGTGCGCGACGGCATCGGCTTCGCGGTGTTCGTGGAGGGCGGCGGCGTGGGAGGCCGTGTCGCGCTGCCGCTCGCCATCCGCTTCCTCCAGGCGCTGGACGCGGCCTCGGTCATCTCCTTCAGCAAGAACGACGGCTCCAGCTAGCGCACGGGGCCGTCCCTCCGAGCGCCGCGCCCCTTCCCGCGCTGGCGGCTGGTCACCCCGGAGGACACTGTCCACGTTGCGAGGATGGGCGCCGAACGCTCGAGCGGCCAGGGCGCCGAGCCCGTGGCGCACCGCCCGCGCCACTCCGGCGCGCGGCGGAGGCCGGCACCGAAGCGCGAAGGGCCACCCGCCTGGAGCGAGCCGGTGGAGTCCCTCCTCGCCCGGCTGGGCAGCACCTCTCAAGGACTGACCCCGCAGGAAGCCGGGACGCGGCTCGAGTCCCTGGGCCCCAATGAACTGGAGTCCCGGCGCCGCCGGCCGCTTCCCCTGGAGCTGCTGCTGCGGCTGGGCAACCCGCTGGTCCTGGTGCTGCTGGTGGCGTGCGGCATCTCGGCCTTCGTCCACGACCTGACCAGCTCCGCCATCATCGCCGTCATCGTGTTGATCAGCGTGACGCTGGACTTCGTCCAGGAGCACCGCGCCAGCAACGCGGCGGAGCGCCTGCGTGGCGCCGTGGCCCTGCGTGCCCGGGTGCTGCGCGACGGCGTGGAGCAGCTGCGGCCCGCCACGGAGCTTGTTCCCGGGGACGTGGTCCTGCTGGCCACCGGCAGCCGCGTGCCCGCGGACGCACGTCTCATCGAGTCACATGCGCTGTCCGTGAACGAGTCGCTGCTCACCGGCGAGCCCTACCCGGTGGAGAAGGTGCCGGGCCTCGCTTCCGCGGACGCACTGCTCGCGGAGGTGGGCAACACCGTCTTCGCCGGCACGTCGGTGCTGGCAGGCACGGCCCGCGCGCTCGTGTTCGCCACCGGCCGCGACACCGAGGTCGGCGGCATCGCCCGCGGACTGGACGCGCCCGTCGCCTCCACCGCCTTCGAGCGGGACACGCGCCGCTTCTCCGTGATGCTGATGCGGCTCACGGTCCTGATGGTGCTGTTCGTGCTCCTGGTGAACCTGACCCTGGAGCGTCCGCTGCTGGAGTCCTTCCTCTTCGCCATGGCCCTGGCGGTGGGGCTCACGCCGGAGCTGCTGCCCATGGTGGTCTCGGTGACGCTCGCCCGGGGCGCCCTGCGGCTCGCGGACCAGGACGTCATCGTCAAGCGGCTGAGCGCGGTGCACGACCTGGGCTGCATGGACGTGCTGTGCACCGACAAGACGGGCACGCTCACGGAGGCGAACATCCGGCTGGAGCGCACCGAGGACGCCACCGCCCAGCACAGCGAGCACACCCTCGCGTGGGCCTTCCTCAACAGCCACTTCGCCACCGGCCTGCGCAGCCCCATGGACGAGGCCATCCTGGCCCGCCGCGTGGAGTGCACGCAGGGCTGGCGGAAGCAGGACGAGCTGCCCTTCGACTTCGAGCGCCGCCGCGTGTCCGTGCTGCTGGAGAAGGACGGCCGCCGCGTCCTGGTGGTGAAGGGCGCGCCGGAGGCCCTGCTGTCCCGTTGCGAAGCGTGGGAAGTCCCGGAGGGGCCGCCGCGAGCCCTGGACGTGGCCGCGCGGGAGGAACTGCAAGCCCGCGCCGACGCCCTGGGCGAACAGGGCTTCCGGGTGCTGGGGCTCGCCTGGCGCGACGCCCCGTCCCAGGATGGGCGGCTGTCCCCGGAGGACGAGACGGGACTCGTCTTCGCGGGCTTCGCCTCCTTCCTGGATCCGCCCAAGCAGAGCGCCCGGCCCGCGCTGGCGGCGCTGCGTGAGGCGGGCATCGAGGTGAAGGTGGTGACGGGCGACAACGCGCGGGTGGCGGTGCACGTCTGCCAGGAGCTGGGGCTGGAGGTGCGGGGCGTGCTCACCGGCGCGGAGGTGGCCCTGCTGGACGACCCGGGCCTGCGCGCGCGGGCGGAGGACACCACCGTCTTCGCGCGCGTGTCCCCCTCTCAGAAGAGCCGCATCCTGCGCGCGCTCAGACAGCGCGGCCACGTGGTGGGCTACCTGGGGGACGGCATCAACGACGCGCCGTCGCTGCACGAGGCGGACGTGGGCATCTCCGTCGCGGGCGCGGTGGACGTCGCGCGCGAGGCCGCGGCGCTCCTGCTGCTGCGCCAGGAGCTGGGCGTCCTGCACGACGGCGTCCTGGAGGGGCGGCGCACCTTCGGCAACGTCATGAAGTACATCCGCATGGGGACCAGCTCCAACTTCGGCAACATGCTGAGCATGGCCCTGGCGTCGCTGGTGCTGCCGTTCCTGCCCATGCTGCCCATCCAGATCCTCCTCAACAACATGCTGTACGACGTGTCGGAGCTGGCCATCCCGCTGGACACGGTGGACGCGGAGCAGCTCGCGCGGCCCCCTCGCTGGGACCTGCGCTTCGTGCGTCTCTACATGGCGGTGTTCGGCACGCTCAGCTCGCTCTTCGACGCGGCCACCTTCACGGTGCTGCTGCATGGCTTCCACGCCGGGGCGCCGCTCTTCCAGACAGCCTGGTTCATGGAGTCACTGACCACGCAGGTGCTGGTCATCTTCATCATCCGCACCCGGGGCGGCGCTGCGCGCAGTCCCCCCGCGCGGCTCCTGGTGCTGTCGTCGCTGGGCGTGGTGGCGGTGGCCTGCGTGCTGCCCTTCACGCCGCTGGGGCACTACTTCGGCTTCGTGCCGCCGCCGCCCGCCATCCTCGCGTCGCTGGGCGCGCTGGTGGCGCTGTACCTGGGCTGCGCGGTGGTGCTCAACCGCTGGTTCTTCCGCCGCTTCGACACCGCCTGAGGATGCAATCGCCCCGCCAATGGGACGTATGTAGGATCATGCGTGGGAGACCCCGAATGACCTGGAACCCGTTGCGCCTGCTGAGCGTGCTGGCCGTGGCCCTGCTGTTCGTCCCTGTCGCCGCGGGTGCCGCGACGCGGCAGCAGGAGCTGGACAAGTTGCTGACGCAGTACCACCAGCTGCGCCAGTTCAACGGCGTGGCGCTTGTCGCCAACGAGAAGGGCGTCGTCCTGAAGAAGGCCTATGGCCAGGCCAACTTCGAATGGAACGTGCCCAACACGCCGGACACGAAGTTCCGCATCGCGTCCGTGACCAAGCAGTTCACGGCGATGGTCATCCTCCAACTGGTTTCGGAGGGGAAGCTGAAGCTCGACGACACGCTGGTGTCGGCCCTGCCGGACTACCGCAAGGACACGGGCTCGCGCATCACCCTCACGCACCTGCTCAACCACACGTCCGGCATCCCCAACTACACGAACGCGGCGGACTTCTTCTCCAAGGTGTCTCGCAATCCCTACGCCGTCGCGGACTTCGTGAAGCAGTTCGCCAGCGGTGACCTGGAGTTCGAACCCGGCTCGAGGTTCGCCTACAGCAACTCCGGCTACTTCCTGCTGGGCGCCATCATCGAGCGCGTCACCGGCAAGACGTACGCGCAGGCGGTGCAGGAGCGCATCTTCACGCCGCTGGGCATGAAGGACTCCGGCTACGACGTCTACGCCACGGTGCTGCCCAAGCGGGCCAGTGGCCACGAACTCACGCCGGACGGCTACGTCCACGCCGGCTACCTGGACATGTCCCTGCCCTATGCCGCCGGGTCGCTGTACTCGACGGTGGAGGACCTCTACCGCTGGGACCGCGCGCTCTACGAGAACAAGCTCCTGCCGGAGGCCCTCAAGCAGAAGATGTTCACGCCCGGCCTGGAGAACTACGGCTTCGGCCTGACCATGGACCCGCTGCCGCTGAATGATGGCAAGACCGTGCTCGCCACCATCGGCCACAGCGGCGGCATCAACGGGTTCAGCTCGCGCATCTACCGCGTGCCGGTAGGCAAGGAGGTGGTCATCCTCCTGGACAACACGTCGCGCGGCGACAAGCTCAAGGAGCTGTCCGCGGGCCTCTTCAGCGTGCTCCACGGCATCCCGCCCAAGGCGCCCCGGTTGGGCATCCGGGAGATGTTGAGCCAGATGCTCAACAAGGAGCCCGTCGCGAAGACCGTCGCGCGCTACCGCGAGCTGAAGGCCACGAAGCCGGACGCGTATGACTTCTCCGATGATCAGCTCAACAGCCTGGGCTACCAGCTGCTCCGGACGGGCCGCGCGGTGGACTCCATTGAAATCTTCAAGCTCAACGTGGAGATGTTCCCCCAGTTGGGGAACGGCTACGACAGCCTGGGGGAGGCGTACCTCACCGTCGGCGACAAGGAGCAGGCGCGGGTGAACTACCGCAAGGCGGTGGAGCTGGACCCGAAGAACACCAACGCGGCGGGCGCGCTCCAGAAGCTGGGCGAACAGTCCGGGCCGCCCGCGACAAAGGCAGTCCCCTAGCGGCACCAGATGTGAGCGAATGCGGCCCGCGCCCCGGGCGTTGTGCCCGGGGGGCGGTCCAACGTGGTGCTCACGAAAGGTGCCTGCATGAAGCTCTATTTCAATCCGCGCAGCCGGGCGGTCATTGGCAAGTGGATGCTCGACGAGGCGGGGGTCGAGTACGAAATCGTGCCCATCGACCTGGAGAAGAAGGAGCAGAAGTCGCCGGAGTTCCTCAAGGTGAACCCCGCCGGCAAGCTGCCCGCGCTGGTGGACGGAGATGCGCGCGTGTTCGAGAACGCCGCCCTCTGTCTCTACGTCGCGGACAAGTACCCGCAGGCGAAGCTGGCGCCCGGGGTGGATGCGCCGGAGCGCGGCCGGTACCTGTCGCTGATGGTGTACTCCACGTCGCAGCTGGAGCCGTCCATGGGCGACCACATGGCCCAGGCCCCCACGACGCCGCAGCGCGGGTGGACGGAGTACCCGCAGACGCTGGACGCCGTGGAGCGCGAACTGGGGGACGGGCCCTACCTCTTCGGCGACTGGTTCACCGCCGCGGACGTGATGATCGGTTCCATGTTCATCTACCAGCGCATGTTCGGAGGTTCGACGGGCCGTCCGAAGCTGGAGGCCTACGTGGACCGGCTGCTCGCGCGTCCCAAGTGCATGAAGCTGCGCTGAGCGCTCCTCGCTTCAGGGCGCGGTGAAGCCCTGCGTGAGCCAGTCGATGAAGACGCGCACGCGCGGGGACAGCTGCCGGTTGCGCGGGTACATCAGGGACACGGGCGTGGGCGTCGGTGGGTATTGGGGCAGTACGGGCACCAGCGTGCCTCGCCCGAAGTCCTCTTCCAGGCGGTAGCGCGGCGCCTGGATGAGGCCCAATCCCAACCGCGCGGCGGCGACGAAGGTCTCCGCGCCGTTCACGGACATCGTGGTGGGCAGCACGACGTGGCGCACCTCGCCGCCCACCGTGAACTCCAGCGGAATCAGGCTCCCCGTCAGCGACGAGCGGAAGCCCACCATGCGGTGCCCGTGCTGGAGCGCCTCGACACCCTCCGGCACGCCGTGCCGCGCCAGGTAGGCCGGGGACGCGCACGTCACCTCCTCCAGCAGCGCCACCCTGCGGGCCACCATGTCGCTGTCCTTCGGCTCACCCGCGCGCAGCACGCAGTCCACGCCCTCGCGCACCAGGTCCACCAGCCGGTCGCCTTCGCTCATGTAGAGCTCGATGCCCGGGTAGCGCTCCAGGAACTCCGGCAGCCGGGGCAGCACCACCCTGCGCGCCAGCGTCCCCTGCACGTCCACGCGCACGAGCCCCTTCGGCTGTCCCCCCACGAAGGCCGCGTCCGCCTCCTCCAGGTCCGCCAGCAGCGACACGCAGCGCTGGTAGTACGCCTCGCCGTCCAGCGTGGGGCTCACGTGCCGCGTGGTGCGCTGGAGCAGGCGCACCCCCAGCCGCTCCTCCAACTGCTTCACCGCGTCCGTCACCGACGAGCGCGGCAGCCCCAGGTCCTTCGCGGCCTGGGTGAAGCTCCGGCGCTCCACGATGCGCGTGAAGGCCTTCATGGCGTCGAACCGGTCCATTGTCCGCCCTGTCGAACAGTGATGCCGGAACAAAGCCGATTATCCGTGGCTCGGAAAGGTCCATCGTGTCCTCACCTGGCGCCCCAGCTCGGACGACGGCGCTCCCAGAGGAGAAGACCCATGACGACCCAGACCCAGAAGAAGACGGCCCTCGTGACGGGCGGCTCGCGCGGCATCGGCGCCGCGGTGGCGGAGCGGCTCGCTCGCGACGGCTTCAACGTCATCGTCAACTACGCGGGCAACCGCGACGCGGCGGAGGCCGTGGTGCGCGGGATTGAAGCGGCGGGAGGCCGGGCCCTGAGCCTCCAGGCGGATGTCGCCGACCCCACCGCCTTCCCCCGGATGTTCGACGCGGCGAAAGAAGCGTTCGGCGGCGTGGACGTGCTGGTGAACAACGCCGGCATCGGGAAGTTCGTGCGCTTCGCGGACTTCGATGACGCGCTGTTTGATCAGCACGTGGCCGTCAACATCAAGGGCACGTTCAACGGCCTGCGTGAAGCCGCGCGCCGCCTGCGCGACGGTGGGCGCGTCATCAACTTCTCCACCAGCGTCATTGGCTTGCGGATGGAGAACTACGGCGTCTACTCGGCCACCAAGGCCGCCGTGGAGGCGATGACCGCCGTCCTCTCCAAGGAGCTGCGCGGCCGGAACATCACCGTCAACTGCGTGGCGCCCGGACCCACCGCCACCGAGCTGTTTCTGGACGGCAAGTCCCCGGAGCTGGTGGACCGCATGGCGAAGCTGAACCCCCTGGAGCGGCTGGGCACGCCGGAGGACATCGCCGCGTCCGTGGCCTTCCTCGCGGGTCCGGAGGGCGGGTGGATCAACGGGCAGGTCCTCCGCGCCAACGGCGGCATGGTCTGAGAATCGCACGGCGGGGGTGAGGGGAAAAAAGGGGCATTTCCGTTGGGTGGGGGCAGGCGCGAAACGGATGGCCATCACGGCCGCCGGGCGCCACCCATCAGGAGCAACCCCATGTCACCGTCCCCACGCCTTCGTTCCGTGGCCCGGCTCACCGCAGTGGCCTTCACCACCCTGGGCGTCAGCGCGTCCGCGCAGACGTATGCCTTCCCCGGCAGCAGCGCGGACCTGCCCGAGGGCAGCCACTGGTGGATCTCCAGCGACCACGACGGCACGCACAACCGCGACCTGAGCGCCGTGCGCTTCGACGACGACGAGAAGCGCTTCACCCGCGTGAAGATTCCCTTCGCGGACTACGCGGCCAACCCGAAGAACTCCGACTGGGTCATCTACGGGCTGCCCGTCTCCGCCATCGCGGATGGCGAGGTGCTCACCTGTTGGCGCAACGCCCCGGAGGGCCTCAAGCCGGCGGTGTACGGCGGTGACGACGTGCCCCACCCGGGCCGCACCTCCAACCCGCTGCGCATCCCGCGCTCGGGCAACCACGTGAACATCCGCACGGACGACGGGAAGATCATCCTCTACGCGCACCTGCAGCCCGGGAGCGTCCCGGAGGAGCTCTGTCCCTTCAACGCCACCTACGTGGCGGACGCGGAGGACCGCGTGGGGGACCTGCCCCGGGAAGCCATCGTCCCCGCGGCGCAGCGGGTGCGCGTGAAGCGCGGACAGTTCGTGGGCCGCGTGGGCAGCTCCGGCGCTTCGTCGAATCCCCACCTGCACGTGCACCTGCAACCCATGACGGGCGCGACGACGGTGGGCACGTCCCTGCCGCTGCCCTATTCGCAGGCGTGGCAGAAGAACGGCGCGGTGAACTACGACTCGTCGCTCGACTTCGTCCCGCTCCAGAACGAGGCGCTCGACCTGTTCCCCCAGGCCATCCACCCGGATCCGCTGCTGCGCCGGGGCGACATCACCGGGGACCCGGTGCTGGAGGTGGCGACGGCGGCCTCGGGCGGCATGGTGGTGACGGCCACCCGGGACGTGACGGGTCGGCTGGCGCTGGGCTCGTGGCAGCTGGCGGGGGACGGCACCTTCACGAAGCTGCATGACGCCTCCGCGGGCGCGGCCAGCTCCATCGCCATGGCCCACCCTCACAGCAGCATCACCCGCGACGTGGTGACGGCGCTGCGTGACGGGGATGGGAAGCTCAAGCTCATCGCCTGGCGGGTCGCGACGAACGGCTCGTTCGAGCGCAAGGGCGAGGCGGGCGGCGACGCGAACGCGACGGAGATCAACGTCGCGGCCCTCCCGGAGGGGCTGGGCGTGGTGAGCGCCATCCGCGACTCCACGGGCCATCTCAAGGTCAGCACCTGGGAGACGTCCGCGACGCTGGACACGGTGACCCGCCGGGGCAACGGCTTCGGTGAGGAGGCGACGAAGGTGGCCATGACGCCCATCCTCAACGGCCGCGTCGCCGGGGATGCGGGCCGCTTCACCGGCGTCGTCACGGCGGTGCGCACGCCCGAGGGCAACCTGAGCCTGACGGCGTGGGAAATCACCCCGCAGAACCTCGTCTTCCAGCGGGGCTCCTATCTGGCGGGCGCGGTGACGGACGTGGCCCTCAGCACCGTCACCATTGGCAACAGCGTGCGCGACATGGTGGTGGCCAGCACGCGCCTGACCAACGGCGTGCTGCGCAACATCTCCTTCGACGTCACGGCGTCCGGACAGCTGGTGCGGCGTGACCACGAGGACGGCGAGGCCATCCTGGATTTGAGCGCGGCGCGCGTGAAGGGAGCGCACGTGGTCACGCCGGTGCGGGACACCACGGGCAACCTGCGCGTCTACACCTGGGACGTGGACGCGGACGGCAAGGTGCACCGCACCGGCAAGGAGCGCGCGGGCGCCATCGTGTCGGGCCTGGCCACCACCGCCACCTCCGTGGGCGCTCGCTTCGTCATCACCGCCGTGCGCCTGACGACGGGCACGGGGGGCGGCGGAGACCTGCGTCTGATTGCCTGGGACGCGAATCTCCAGTAGCGCGCGAATGTCTTCCCCGGGGCCTCTGGGCTCCGGGGGAATTTTCGCGGATTGCCCGGCTTCTCCTTGCCGCCGATGATGCGTTCGAATGACGCTCGGCACCCGTTCTCGCGAGGGGAGGCATCTTGGAGTTGCGACACGGCCCATGGGCGGGTGCATCCCCGGATGCCGGGTTGGAGACGCTGCGGCGTGACCTGGGCCGGGCGCTCGCGAGCGTCTGTCCCGCGTCGCTCGCGGACCGGCGGGAGGACCTGTTGCAGGTCGCGATGATGAAGGTGGTGGAGCTGCGCGGGCGCACCCAGGGCCAGGCGGAGCTGACCCCCGCGTACCTGTACCGGGTGGCGTACACGACGCTCATCGACGAGCTTCGCCGGATGGGGGCGCGCAAGGAGGTGGCGTTGGAGGAGGTGGAGCAGGGGCCCGCCCAACCCGTGGCGCCGGGAGACCCGGAGCGCGCGGCGGGGGCCGCGCAGATTGCGCGAGCCGTGCGTGATTGTCTTCAGGGGCTGGTGCAGGACCGCCGCCTCGCCGTGACGCTGCACCTGCAAGGACACACCGTCCCGGAGGCCGCGGAGCTGCTGGGGTGGGAGGCGAAGCGGACGGAGAACCTCATCTACCGGGGGCTGAGCGCGCTGCGAGCCTGTCTCTCCATGAAGGGAATCCAGCCGTGAGCGAACGCCGTCCCGAGGATGACACGCTGGATGCCGAGGGCGTGGAGCGGCTGCGCACGGCGCTGCGCGAGGATGACGCGGCAGGGGAGCCGGTGGACGCGGACCTCGTCTGGCGCGCGGTGAGGCAGGAGCTGCCGGTGGAGGAGCGCCGGGCGGTCATCGAGCGCGTCGCGGCGGATCCCGCGTGGGCGCAGGCGTGGCGGTTGGCGAAGGCGATGTCGCAGGCAGCGGCGGAGGCGGAGCGGGGGGCTCCGGCGGTGGTGCCCGCGACAGGCGTGGAGGCTCCCGCGAAGGTGGTGTCCCTGACCGCCCGGCGCTTCTGGCAGGGGCGGCAGGCGATGGCCGCGATGGCCGCGACGGTGGTGGTCCTGGTGGGCGCGGTCGTGGTGGTGCGGCAGCAGCAGGCGCAAGTGGATCCAACGCGGATCCGCGGCGGCACGGCGGAGGCCATCGCCTCGCAGGTGCCGGAGGCCACCGCGCTTCCTCGCGAACAGTTCGTGCTCCGCTGGAGCGGAGTGCCCCAGGCGGTGTCCTGGAACGTGCAGGTGTCGTCGGAGGATTTGAAGCTGTTCCATCGCGCGGAGCGGCTGGAGTCGCGCGAATACACGGTGCCGGTGGACGTGCTCGCGGAGTTGCCCTCCGGCGCGCGCATCCTGTGGCAGGTGGAAGCGCGGCTTCCGGATGGAAGCGTTCAGCGCGGCAGCACGTTCGTGAACCGGTTGCGGTGAGTGCCGCAACGCTTGGGCCAGGCCGGTGGCTCAATGACAAGCAGAGGGGGATGTATGAAGGCAATCAATGTTGGCAGGGGATGGGTGCGCGCGCTGTCCATGATGGCGATGCTGTGGGGGGCCTCGGCCGCGGCACAGCCCGCGCCCCCGTCGTACACGATGATCATCACCACGGAGCCGCTGACAGGTGCCGCGAACGACACGGTGGTGGCCTCCGTGGTGGACGCGGGAGTCCTGGGCCCGTCGTCCACGGTGCCCATGACCCTGCGCATCCTGGATGACTCTGGTTTCGTGCTCGCGACCGTCACGGGCACCGTGAGCACGACGGTGCCGCTGCGGGTGAGCGTGCTGGCACCTTCGTCCGGCGGAGTCCGCGCGCAGCTCACCCTGCCGCCCGGTGCCGGGAAGATGTCCGCCGGCATCCTGGTCATCGAGCGGTTGGGGCAGGGCGACCCGCCGCCTCCTCCCACGCGGGATGTCTGTGAGATTCCGGTCAGCAGGGATCCCGGAACGGGCGGAGATCCTGTCACTCTCTGGGGATGCAGGGTGGAAACCCAGAGGACCTGAGGTGATGGGGGTGCGGCGACTGCGCGTGGGGCGGTGGGGCGGCTTCACCCTTTCGGTGGGGCTGGCCCTGTGCGCCCCCACGCTGGCCGCCGCGGAGTCCTCCGCGCTCGCCCGGTGCGAGGAGGACTTCGACGCCCACCCGGAGGACTCCGACGCGGCGATGTGCTTCTTCCGTAACGCCCAGGGGCAGGAGGCGCGCGACGAGGCCCGGCGCAGGCTCCAGGGCCTCATCGCGCGGCACCCGGAGCGCCCCTGGCTCACGCTGGTGCTCGGCCACATGGAGCTGCACTCCGAGCCCGTCCTGGCGGAGGCGTCCTATCGCCGCGCGGCCCTCGCCTTCCGGAGTCAGGGGGATGCCGAGGGCGAGGTGATGGCCGGCATCAACCTCCGCGCCGCGCTGGGCCTTCGCGGCCAGACGGAGGAGGCGCACCAGTGGGTGCTGCGCGTGGGCGAAGTGGCCCGGGCCTCCGGGAACCCCTGGCTGGAGGTGCGCGCGCTCATCCTGGAGGCGGCCGAGCTCTCCGACCTGGGTCAGGACCTGGGACGTGCCAGGCGTCTGCTCAAGCGCGCGGAAGGGCTCGCCTTTCCGGACGGGACCGACGGCCTGAAGAAGCAGCTGCTGGTCCCACTGGCGACGGTGAGCGTGAACCTGGGGCGCTTCGACGAGGCGCTGGACGTGTACGGGCGGCTCGCGGAGCTGGCGGAGCGCACGAAGGACGCGAACACGGAGGCGCGCGTCCGCTTCGCGCTCGCGAACCTCGCCTGGCGGCGGCTGGACGAACGTCCCAACGCGAAAGGCCGGTCGGCGCTGCTGCGGCTCGGACGTGAGGCGCTCATGGCGTCCGAGCGCGCGGGCAGCAAGGTCCTAGAGACGATGTCGCTGCGCCTCGTGGCGGAGCTGCTGGGCGACGGGCCTGAAGAGCGGAGCGAAGCGGAGGATGCCCTCGGCCGCTGCATCGACATCGCCCGGGAGACGGGGATGACCGAGCGGCGCATCACCTGTCTGTGGACGCGCGCCGAACGCAGAGCGGCGGTGGACTCGGCCGCCGCGTGGCGTGACGTGGACGAGGGCCTGGCGCTGGCCGCCGAGCACGACAACCCGCTCTACCTCGCCTCGGTGTGGCGCACGCGGGCGACGGTGGCCTTCCGCACGCGCCCGCTGCCGGAGGCCCTGGGACACGCTGAGCGCGCGCTCGACGCGGTGGAGGTGCTGCGCCAGTGGCAGCGGGACGCCTCCAGCCAGGCCGAGCTCTTCTCCAACTGGGCCAGCGACTACCACCGGCTCGCGGGCCGCACCCTGGAGGCCGGAGAGACTTCCGCCGTGCCGCCCCGCGAGGCCCTGGAGCGAGCCTTCGCGGTGAGTGAGCGCCTGCGGGCGAGGACGTTGTTCGAGGCCCTGGTGGCCTCCCGCGCGCTCCCGGCGCAAGAGGAGCCACCAGAGCAACGGGAGGCGAGGGACGGCGTGCTGCGGAGCCTGTCCGTCATTCAGCGGGGGCTGCTGGACCCCGCGCTGTCCGCGTCCGAGCGCACGCGGCTGTTGGGCGAACTCCAGGAGTTGGAGCGCCGCGAAAGGGAGCTGCGTCCAGCGGCCCGGCACGCGGAGCTGCCGTTCGCGTCGCTCACCGCGACCGAGCAGCGCCTGGGCGAGGAGGAGGCCCTGCTCGTCTTCCTCGCGGGCTCTGATCACGACGTCCAGGGCGAACGCGCGGGAGGCGCGTGGGTGATGGCGGTGACGCGCAAGGGTACGCACGCGTACCGCATCCCGGACCGAGCACGGCTGCGCCCCGCGGTGGCGCTCCTGTCGGGCCTCATCGAGCGCCGCGACGGTTCAGAGGTAGCTCCCGCCGCGGCGCTGTACGCGCAGCTGCTCGCCCCGGTGTTGCGGGACCTTCCGCCGAAGGTGTCGCGCCTGCTGCTGGTGCCGGATGGTCCGCTGCACGACCTGCCCTTCGCCGCGCTGCGGGAGCACGCGGACGGCCCACCGTTGATGGCCCGGTATGAACTGGCGCGGGTACCCTCCGCGAGCCTGCTCCACTACTGGCGCGAGCAGCCCGCGAAGCCTCCCGAGGGTGAGGCCCTGGTCCTGGCGGATCCCGACCGGGGCGGCACCCTTCAGGGCACGCAAGTGGCCTTCGCGAGGGGCGGCATGTTCCTGGAGACCGCGAACCTGGGCGCGCTTCCGGAGGCGCGGCGAGAGGGCCGCACCGTGAGCGAGGCCCTGGAGGACACGGACGTGAAGCCCCGTTTGCTCATAGGAACGGAAGCGTCCGAGCAGGCACTCAAGCAGTCCCGTTGGGACGCGGTGCGCATCCTCCACGTGGCCGCGCACGCGGTCGTCGACGTCGAGTCCCCCGAGCGCTCCGCCCTGGTGCTGGCCCCGGGCGCGGCGGGAGAGGACGGCCTGCTCCAGCCCCGGGAGATCGCGGAGCTGCGGCTGAGGGACGCGCTGGTGGTGCTCTCCAGTTGCAGGGGAGCCTCTGGCGCGCTGCTCGCGGGAGAAGGCGTGCTGAGCCTCGCGAGGGCCTTCTTCGAGTCGGGAGCGCGAGCCGTGGTGGCCAGCCTGTGGCCCATGCGCGACGCCGAGGCCGCGGAGTTGCTGGAGCGCTACTACCGGCACCTGGCGGAGGGACAGAGCGCGGCGTCGGCGCTGAGAGAAGCCCAGCGCGAGGCCTGGGAGGACGGCGAGCCCGCGGCGATGTGGGCCGGGCTGGGGGTGATGGGGGACGCGGCGCTGGTGCCGGTGAGGCCCGCCGCCAGGGGCCTGGGGCGGAGTGTCCTCGTTGGGGGGGCCGTGGGTACGGGCCTGCTGGCGCTGGGGCTGTGGGGCCTGGGGATGCGCCGCGCACGCCGGAAGCGGGGGAGCGGGCAAGCGTGAATCCAGAGCGGCGGGCAGGGCGTGCGCGGTAGGGTTCCGGAGCGATGAGTGACGCGAGCCGTGAGCCGGCGCCGAAGCTGACCCTCGAGGTGCGGGACCTGCACAAGTCGTTTGGCGGGCAGGCGGCGCTGCGGGGCGTGGACCTGGTGGTGCCGGAGGGCACGACCTGCGTGCTGATGGGCGTGTCGGGTTCGGGCAAGACGGTGCTGATGAAGCACATCATGGGCCTGATGCGGCCGGACCGGGGCGTGGTGCTGGTGGAGGGCGAGGAGGTGGCGAAGATGAACGAGCCCGAGCTCAACCAGATGCGCCGCAAGCTGGGCATCCTCTTCCAGGCGAACGCGCTGTTCGACTCGCTGAACGTCTTCGACAACGTGGCGTTCCCGCTGCGCGAGCGCACGAAGATGTCCGAGCCGGACATCACCAAGACGGTGAACGAGACGCTGGGGAAGGTAGGCCTGTCGCACGCGGCCACGCGCTTCCCGGGAGAGCTGTCCGGCGGCATGCAGAAGCGCGTGGGCTTCGCGCGCGCGACCATCCTCCAGCCGAAAATCCTCCTCTACGACGACCCCACGGCGGGTCTGGATCCGCTCACCACGGCGGCGGTGAATGAGATCATCACCACGGGCAAGCAGCAGCTGGGCGCCACGTCGCTGGTGATTACGCCGGACGTGGCCTCCGCCTTCGGCACGGCGGACAACCTGGCGCTGATGCACGAGGGGCGCGTGGTGGAGTACGGCCCGCCGGAGCACTTCAAACAGTCGCAGCACCCGGAGGTGAAGGCCTTCCTGCGCAACTGGCTGCGGAGGCGCTCCGCGCAGACGCAGGCGCCGCAGGCCTGACAGGGATTCAAGTAGGCTGTGGTTGCCCGAGGGCCGGCGGGTTCGAGATGGAAGCAGGAGTCCGCATGTCCCGCGGCAAGCTGCGTCCCGTGTTCAAGCGTCTGTGGTTGCTCGCGCCCGTCGCCACGTTGGGAGGTGGGTGTTTCTTCTTCACGGGTGGATGTGAGTGGGGGGGCGATGGCACCGTTGAATTGACGTCCTTCATCTCCTCGCTCTCCTCGGTGGATGGAGGCGCTCTCACGGCGGACACCCCTTGTGAGGAGCTGTGCGAGAGGGTGTCGTTCGGAACGCTCCGCTCCTGCTCGACCTATCGCACCTCGGAGACGTCTCCCGAGCCCGACAAGGTGAGCTGCGTGTTTGACAGCGTCAACTGCGACGGGCGCAGGCCGGAGGGGCTGTGCAGCGACGGCGCGGTGGTGCAGGGGACGCCGGTCCTCGGAGTGCTCTTCGCGAAGATTGCGCACATGGAGGCCGCGTCCGTGCCGGCCTTCGAAAGGCTCGCGGATGAGCTGACCCACCACGGCGCGCCGGAGCACCTGGTGCGTGCCGCAAGGCGTTCCGCGAAGGAAGAGGTCCGTCACGCGGAGGCGATGGCGTCCCTGGCCCGGCGTCACGGGGCGTCCATGCCGGAGCTGAAGGTGGATCCGTTCCAGGAGCGGTCACTGGAAGCGCTCGCCATCGAGAACGCGGTGGAGGGCTGCGTGCGGGAGACCTACGGCGCGCTGCTGGCGGGCTGGCAGGCCCGGAGCGCCGAGGACGCGCAGGTGCGCGAGTCCCTGAGCGCCATCGCCCCGGATGAGCTGAGGCACGCGGAGCTGTCGTGGGCCATCAACGCGTGGGCCATGGAGCGGCTGTCCCCTGACTCTCGCGAGCGCGTGGATGCGGCCCGCTGTGAAGCCTGGCGCGAACTGGAGCACGACGCGGCGTCCAGCCACCTGCCGGACGAAGTAGCCCGCCACTCCGGGCTGCCTTCCGCGGAAGTGGCCCGAGAGCTCGTAAGGGAGCTGGCGTCCGAGCTGATGCCAGGGGCGCTGGCGTAGTCAGAACCAATAGATTGCTTCTAAGTCGCCGCTAAAACCAATCTATTGCACATGCGCCGCCCCTCGCATCAGAGGGGCGGCAGCTTCTCCAGGAAGCCCGAGCGCGACAGCCACAGCATCAGCGCGAAGCTGATGGTGTTGAAGGCCGCGTGCGCCACGATGAGCGGCAGCAGCCGCCCCCGGTACCAGAGGACGAAGCCGAACCAGGCGCCCATCACGAACGTCTGGAAGACGGCCAGCGTGCCCTCGTAGAAGTGCCCCACGGAGAAGAGCACCGCGGCCCCCAGGATGGCCGGCACCCAGCCTCCCAGCACCACCTTCAGCCGAGGCACCAGGAAGCCTCGGAAGACGAACTCCTCGAAGCCCGTCACCACCACCATGATGGCCGCGAACGCCGGGATGCTCAGTCCCGTGTCCAAGAGCGCCGCCGCCACGCCCTTGCGCGCCGCCAGCTCCGCGCCCGCCAGCTTCAACGCCACCGCGACCGCCGCCAGTGGCACCGACGCCGCCAGGTGCACCACGTACGTGCCCACCAGCACCCCCCCGCCCAGCAGCAGCTCGCGCGCCCAGCCCTCGCGCACCAGCCCCACCTGCGCGGGTCCCTGACCGTCACGCCACATCAGCACCGCCACCAGCAGGCACATGCCCAGCGCCCGGATGACCAGCGGCGCCATGGACAGCGAGAAGCCCTTCGTCATCTCCGCGTCCGACGCCACCCACGCGCCCGCGCCCGCGCCGCCCAGCGCCACCATCAGGCCCAGCACGCCCCACCATGCTCCACGCCGCGAGGACTCCCACGGCCGCAGGAGCATCAGCCCCCACGCCAGCAGCGCCAGCTCCACCGCCACGGCGGCCCCTCGGCCCAGCCGGGCCACCGAGGAGGGCCCCAGCACCGCGAAGAACACGAACGCGGCCTCCGCCAGCGCCTGGCGCTTCGCAGGGGCGTTCTCCAGCAGGACGGCGACATCACCACGAAGCACCACGGGCAATTCCTTCCGGCGCCACGGGGGAGAGGCCCGCGGGTTCCCGGACACGCTAACGACTTCGTCCCGGCGCTCCCGGTTTTTCATCCGCGCGACGCCCGGTTCAGGACGGGAGGGCCTTCCCTGGCCTCTCCCGTCCCGACAGGCCCCGCGGCCTACTGGCAGGTGATGCCGGGAAGCCCCCGGTACGCGCCCTGCGAGGTCCAGCGCGTGTAGGGCGTGCCGCAGGAGCCCGCGTAGGGGTCATCCGTGCCGTAGCCCGGCACGTAGTACTCGAAGTGCAGGTGCGGTCCCGTGGAAGCGCCGGACGAGCCCACGCGCGCAATCCAGTTGCCGCAGGCGAGCGTGGTCCCCCGCGCGAACTGCTGCGTGTACGCCTTCAGGTGCCAGTACCAGGTCTGCGTGTTGTCCGGGTGCCGCATGATGATGTAGTTCGCCGTGTAGAGGCCGCACGCGGCATAGGGATTGGACTGGTTCCAGTAGTTGCACCGGTCGTAGTACCCGTCCACCGACGCCTCGACGTAGCCCCGGGCGGCGTTCATCGCCCAGACGCCGTAGTCCATCTTCGAGAACCCGCCCACCAGCGCGTAGTCCGTGCCCGTGTGGCCGCTGTAGCGCACGCCACCGCAGGCGTAGTCCCGGCCGCCGTAGTCCTTGTACGCGCTCACCGTGCAGCCGCCGTTGCCGCATTGATCCGCGAGCTGCGACGCGGGGAAGCGGAACATCGTCTGCGCGGAGGAGACCGCCGGAAGCGAAAGCAGCGCGAACGCCGCCACCACCATGAGCCGCTGAAGGCGCATCACTTCGCACCTCCCACGTCCGCGGCCGCGTGGCCGGTGCGCACGTTGAGCGTCCAGAACACGCCGCCGCCCGCGTTGTAGCGGAGCACGTCCTCGCTCACCCACTCCATGTGGTGGCTGGAGACGGGCGGGGGCACGAACTCCTTTGGCGGGCCGCCGAACAGCATCCAGTTCTCCAGGCCCACGTTGGTGAGCTGCCGGGGCTCCGCGCCTTCCACCGTCGTGACGAAGAACGACGCCACGCTCGTCCGGCCCGACACGAACACCACTGTCTTGCCGTCCGGGGAGATGCTCGGCGTCGCGTCCACGCCCGGGCCGTCCGCCAGCACCTTCACGCGCCCCTTCATGTCGATGATGCCCACCGCCGTCTCATGCGGGCCCGGGGCGCCCGTCTTCAGCGTGGCCACCAGCGCGTCCCCCTTCGCCGTGGGGAACAGGTCGCCGCCCACCTGCTCGGCGAGCAGCCGCTCGCGGCCGTTCGCGTCGCGCAGCCGCAGGGTGCCCTCGCCGTCCAGCAGCGCCACCTCCTGGCCCACGATGCGCGCCTCGCGGTACTTGAACTCCGGGGCCACCACGCGGACCGCGCCGGTGTCCTCGGCGTACCGGACGATGGCCAGCAGCGGGAGGTCATCCGTCCCCAGCGGCTCCACGGGGATCTCCGCGACGATGCCCGCCAGCATCTCCCGGCCCTGGCCGAAGAGCTGGACGAAGCGAGCCTTGGGCCCGAAGGCCTTCTCCACGGCGGGGACCAGGCTCTCGCGCGCCTTCGTCACGCGGCGCAGGTCCGCCGGGTTCGGAGGCGCTTCCGCGAAGGCGGAGCCGCCTACCAGCGTCATCACTGTGAGTGTGAGGAATCGATTCTTCATTTCACTCCGGGGGATGGGGAAGACCGCGACAGGAGCGCGGTGACGAGGTTGTCTCAATGTCTGGGATTGAGTTGCTTTTAAACTGGTTATTCAAGAATAAGCGGAAAATTGAATGAGCGATGCAGAGGCACGGCCGGGCCCGGCGTGTTACGAGCCCATGCATGGCGAAAACCCTTCCCGAGCGCCCACGCGCCGTCCTCGTTGGTGTCCAGCTTCCCGGGGTGACGGACGAGGCGCATGCCGCGGACCTGGCGGAGCTGAAGCGGCTGGTGCACACGCTGGGCTTCGACGCGGTGGCGACCGTGTCTCAGCGCCGGCAGCGGCTGGCCACCGGCACGGTGCTCGGCTCCGGCAAGCTCAAGGAGCTGTCCGAGCTCACTGGCGGCTCGGGCGTCATCCCGTCCGGCGCGCAGGGCAAGACGTCGAAGGCGCGGGAGAAGTGGGAGGCCGAAGCCGACGCGGAGCCCGAGGACCCGGACGCCCCGGTGGCTCCCGGCGACGCGGACCCGAACGGATCCGGAGCCGAGCCGCCCGACGAGGACGACGACGCCTTCCCGGACACGGACGCGGAATCAGACGCGGACGCGGAGGCCACCGCCGTCGAACCGGGCCCCAGGCCCACCGTGGTGGTCGTGGACCACGAGCTGTCCCCCGGCCAGCTGCGCAACCTGGAGCGCGCCACGGGCGTGCAGGTGCTGGACCGCGCGGGCGTCATCGTGGACATCTTCCACCGGCACGCCAAGAGCCACGAGGCGCGCATGCAGGTGGAGATCGCCCGGCTCAACTACCTGGCCCCGCGCCTTCGTGAATCCTCCGGAGGCAGTGAGCGCCAGCAGGGCCGCGGCTCGGGTGACTCGGCGGTGGAGCTGGACCGCCGCAAGATTCGCGACCGGCTGGCGGAGCTGCGCGAGGGCCTGGCCGCCATCCAGAAGGACCAGGACCACCGCCGCTACGCGCGCCGGGACCAGCTGCGCGTGGCGCTGGTGGGCTACACGAACGCGGGCAAGTCGTCGTTGATGCGCGCGCTCACGGGCAGCACGGTGCTGGTGGCGGATCAGCTCTTCGCCACGCTCGACACGACGGTGCGCGCGATGCAGCCGGAGACCCGGCCGCGCATCCTCGTCTCCGACACGGTGGGCTTCATCCAGAAGCTGCCGCACGACCTGGTGGCGTCCTTCCGCTCCACGCTGGACGAGGCGCTGGAGGCGTCGCTGCTGCTCTACGTGGTGGACGCGTCCGACCCCACGTGGGCCGCGCAGCTGGAGGTCACCCGCACGGTGCTCCGGGAGATTGGCGCGGACGTGGTGCCGGGCAAGCTGCTCTTCAACAAGGTGGACCGGCTGGACGCGGCGGTCCAGGAAGCGCTCCGGGCCGAGCACCCCGAAGCCATCTTCCTGTCCGCGCACCGGCCGGACGACGTGGCCATGCTGCGCCGGGAGGTCATCGCCTTCTTCGAGGCCTCCATGGTGGAGGCGGACCTGGTGATTCCCTACGCACGGCAGGCCCGCATCGGCGAGGTGTACGAGCACACCACCGTGGTGTCCCAGGCCTACGACGAGACGGGCAGCCGGCTGCGCGTGAGGGGTTTGCCGGGCGCCATCGCCCGGCTCACCCGGTCGTTCCAGGAGTAGGCGTCAGCGCACGACGGGCACGGTCACCGGGTCCTTCTCGTCCACGGTGACCTCCACCTTGCCCACGCGCCACAGCACCGGCTGGAACGCGAAGTTCAGGCGGTGCCCGTCCGCGGTCTCCACCAGGGCGGTGCCCTCCTTGGGCAGGTAGTTGCCCACTTCATATTCGAGCGACGTGAGCGTGATGCGGTCCGTCCCGTTCGGCCCCGTCAGCTCGCCCGGCCCGTCGAACACCAGCGACGTGCCGCCGATGATGGGCAGCCCGTCGCGCTTCCCCACGGTGCTGTTGATGGAGAAGCTGTGGCCCTGGCGGCCGGGCACCTGGCCCTCGACTTCCGCGAACAGGCGCGTTTCGTCCGCGCACGTGCCGTAGCCCACCTTGGCCTGGAGCGTCTGGCCATCCACGGCCAGTTCGCGCAGGTCCGCCTTCATCTCCATCAGGTCTTCGCCGCCGCGGTACTCCAGCACCGCGCGTCCGGTGAAGCGCAGGCCGTGCACGTCACAGGCGGACGGGAAGGACACGACGACGGAGTCGGTGACGGCGTCCACGGCCTGCACCCGGAAGGTCGCGCAGGTCACCGAGGCGCTCAGCCCCTCCACGGCGCGGTTCAGGAAGGAGCGCCGGGGCTCGCCGCACGTGTACACGGGCATCAGGCCCAGCATCTCGAACGCGCCCCGCACCTGGTGCGTGGAGGCCGCCAGCCGCTCCACGCGGGCCTTCGCGTCGTCTATCTCCTCCTGAGTGGGCAGGTTGTCCCCACAGGCGGTGGTGGCGAGGGTGGCGAGGGCGGCGAAGGCAATGCGGCGCATGAAGGTCTCCGGAAAGACGGTGCGGCTCCCCCGCGCCATCGCGGAGGACCGTACCCCGAGCCTTCAGCAACGGTCATGCCCCCCTCAACCCCGCGAATCTCCAGGGAAAGGGGCTCCCCTGACCCCATGCAGCGTGTGCAGTGAGCTGCGCAACCAGGGGCGGCCCTGTCCGGGCCCGCCCGGTCCAAACCTGTCCGACAGTCGGACAAGTTCGCGCGGTCCGCCTCCGGCCCGGCCCCGGTCCAAAACCTGTCCGACAGTCGGACAGCTTTCCGCGGGTCGCCGCCGGAGGGGCGGCAGCGCTCAGGTCCGAGGGGGTTCGGAGATGCCTTCGTCCGCGGGCGAGGCTTCCGGGTCCGAGTCCTCGTCATCCCCGGTCTCTTCGTCCGCGGCCAAGGAGTCGTCGTCCTCCAGGTCGTCATCCGGCTCCGGCGCGTCCACATCCTCCGGCGCGGTGTCGGACGCTTCCGTCAGGACGGTGCCCAGCGGATAGAGGACCAGGTGGCGCAGGGGCTCGCTGCCCACGCTCACGGCCTCCAGGTGGTTCTTCACGACCAGGGTGTGCTGCAACTTCCGCAGGCGCGAAGGGCGCGGCGCGAGCGGCAGGCTGATGCCCTCCGCGAGCACGCGCTGGATGGCCTCCTCCGCGTCCGCGACCGCGGCGTTCACGTCCGCGGGGTCCACGCCCTCCAGCAGGTGGAACTCCGTGCGCAGCGCGCGGCGGATCTCCGTGGCGCTGTTGCGCTTGATGGCCAGCACCCGCGCTCCCACGCGCTCGGCCGCGCGGCGCAGCCGAGGCGAATTCGCGCGGCTTCGCAGCGTGAGCACCACCTCCGCGTTCTCCGGACGGCCCACCACCACGGCCTCCACCGGCAGGTCGCGCAGCACGCGCTCCAGCAACTCGCGGCTCACCGCGTGCGCGGCGATGCGCGTGGGCCCGGGCCGGGGCGCTCCCAGCGCGGGCGTCCCCTTCGGCACGCGTCCTCCCGGAGGCGTGGCCTCCACCACCTGCGGCGCGGCCTCCACGTGCACGGCGCCGTCCTGCTGTCGCCGCTTCTCGCCGCCCACCTCCACGCCCGCGAGCAGCCTGTCCACCGCGCCGCCCGTGTCGCGGTGCACGCGCACCTCGTCGCGGTTCACCATCTCCACCACGATGTCGAAGGTGGGCGTGCTCTTGCGCTCCGTGACGGTCTTCTGCGTGCCCCGGCGCCGCGCCTCGTCGTCGCTCAGCGTGACGGTCTGCACGCCGCCCACCAGGTCGGACAGCGTGGGGTTCAACACCAGGTTCTCCAGCGTGTTGCCGTGCGCCGTGGCCACCAACTGCACGCCGCGCTCCGCGATGGTGCGCGCGGCGGCGGCCTCCGCGGCGGTGCCAATCTCATCCACCACGATGGCCTCGGGCATGTGGTTCTCCACCGCCTCGATCATCACGTCGTGCTGACGGTCCGGCCGGCTCACCTGCATGCGCCGGGCACCGCCGATGCCAGGGTGCGGGATGTCCCCGTCGCCGCCAATCTCGTTGGATGTGTCCACCACCATCACGCGCTTGCCCAGCGCGTCCGCGAGCACGCGCGCCACCTCGCGCAGCTTCGTCGTCTTGCCCACGCCCGGCCGCCCGAGCAGCAACAGGTTGCGCCCGGACTCCACCAGGTCGCGCAGCATGTCGATGGTGCCCTGGATGGCGCGCCCCACGCGCAGCGTGAGCCCCACCACGCGGCCCTGGCGGTTGCGGATGGCCGACACGCGGTGGAGCGTGCGCTCGATGCCCGCGCGGTTGTCGCCGCCCACCTCTCCCACGTGGGCGAGCACCGCCTGGAGCGCCTCCTGATCCACGGGCGCTTCCGACAGCCGCGCCACGCCGTGCACCAGCCGCGCCTCCGGAGGCCGCCCCAGGTCCATCACCACTTCCAGCAGCTCCGCTTCAGGCAGCTGCCGCACCGCCTCCTGGAGCGACGGCGGAAGGACCGCCACCAGCAGGGCGAAGTCGTTGTTGGCGGGAGTTCCAGAAGCCATCCCCCAAAGCTGCCTCGCCCCGCCTGGCCGCGCACGGCTTTGCGTGAAGGGTGAAACGAGGCGCCGGCCGGGCGCTGGAGTGTCCGGTTTCCCACCCTGCCCGCTCGCTCGCTTTTCACTCACGGTGATATGTCGAGGTCAGGGTCACCCCTGCGGCATAGGGCCCTTTTTCCCCACCTCCGCGCGACATTGAGACCCGGAATTCGTACTCAAAGTACGGGCATCCCAGGTCTTCAGGCCTAGGGGCATTGTGCATGAATACAGGTATGGCGTATATTGCACAGCATACCTGGACGTAATGCACTTCAGACCTTTCCCCCGAGGTCTTGAAAGGCGGAGACGCGATGGCGGAAGGCAAGTTGAAGGCGCTTGTGGTGGATGATGACCCACTCGTGCTGGAGCTGGTGGAGCGCTCCATCAGCCGCTACGGCTTCGAAGTCGTCACCACGCGCGCGGCGCTGGGCGTGGCCAACCTGCTGCGGACCGAGCAGCCGGACATCGTGCTCCTGGACGTGAACATCCCGGCGCTGAGCGGCGACCGCATCCTGGGCGTGGTGCGCCAGTTCGCGGGTCCGGACACGCTCTTCATCCTGTACTCGTCCATGGACGAGTCGCGGCTGCGCGAGCTGGTGCGCGCGTCCGGCGCGGACGGCTACATCCCCAAGGGTGTCACCGGTCCGGAGCTGGCGCTGAAGCTGTCCGGCCTGCACCACAAGCGGATGGCGAACCGTCCCACGCCGGTGCGCGCGGATCCGGTGCTTCAGCGGGACGTGTCCGCGCCCCAGTCCCAGAGCACCACGGCCCAGGTGTCGATGGCGTCGCGGTAGGTGTGAACGGTCTCGAACCCGACCCGCGCGTGCGCGCGCAGGGAGCGGGTGTTGCGCACCGAGACCTCGGTCACGACGCAGTCGAAGCGCGAGCGAAGCTGCTCGCGGTGCTGGTGGTAGAGCGCGTCGAAGAGGCCCATCCCCCGGTGGGCCTTGTCCACGCACACCTGCCCCATCACGTAGAAGCGCTGGTCCTTCAGCGGCCGGCCCCGGTGCTCGAGCCCTTCGAGGAGCGCGAACATCGGGTCCAGGACGGGGACCAGCGCGCGGCACTCGCGGGGCATCACCAGCGCGTACGCCACCACGTCGGAGCCCTGCACGGCGATGATGCTGGGCACGAGCGCGTGCATGCGCTCCAGCGTGGCCAGGTCATGCTGGACGGTGACGAAGCCTTGGGCGTGCTGCTCCTCCGGAGACAGCGCGGGAGTCAGGTTGCGGCGCTGCAGGGCCAGCACCTGCTCCAGCTCTTCTGGAGACTGCACGGCCCTCACGACATACGGATGCGACGGCATGGCGCGGGAGCATAGGCCCGCGCCACGCCCGCGAGCGTCAGCGATCGAATCCTGCCGGCCCCGGCGGAGGCTTGTCCGGCAGGTCGCTGTGGAACTCTTCGCGCTGTTCCCCCGGCGCCACGGGTGACGCGTCCACGCCAGCGGGTCCCGGGGGCGGCTTGTCCGGGAGATCGTTCTGGGGCTTGTCCTTCCCGGGGGCCTGACCAGCACTGTTCCGACAGTTCTTCATGTCCGTCCTCCTGAAGGGCCGCCGCGGGATGGGCGCTTCCGGCTTGCGTGCGGCTCCTTCTTGAAAACGTGCTGGGTCCGGTTCTTTTAAATGACCTTACGGATCGTCATTCGAACAGGAGCACGTCGTGCACCCAGCGGTCACCGGGGGAGGCCTGGAGCCAGGCTTGCCGCTCGTCGCGCAGGGCCACGCTGGGCAAGGCGCCCGCGTGGATGCGCTCGCGCACGTCGTTGAAGAAGCGGCCCGCGGTGTCCGGGATGTCCACCGTGGCGGCCAGCACCGCGCGCGCCCCGGCGTCGAGGAAGGCCACCGGCAGGCTGAAGGACTCGTGCGGGAAGGGCGCGGTGCGCGCGGCGCCGCATGCGGCCAGGAACACCAACGGTGCCTTGGAGAGCCCGTGAGCGCGCACCTGGTTGGCGGTGAGCGCGTACCGGCCATCCTGCTCCGGGGCCAGCATGAGGAGCGAGGCGTCCGACAGCTCCGGGCTGAACACGCCGTGCGTGTGGATCTCCACCTCGGTGGCGGTGGCCATCGCCTCCAGCACGCGCGATGGCGTGGCTCGCGCGCCCTCCAGCATCACGCGCCGGGCGTCTTCCCCAGGGGGATGCGACATCGGAGGCAGACGCGGAAGGCCCAGGGCCGCGGGCGTGTCCACGTTGGAGACAACCAGGTGCTCGCCGCTGTCCACCGGCGGAAGAGGGCCCACGGTCGCGTGGCCTACCCGGTAGCTCCAGGCGATGTCCGGCGGGAGCAGCCGGGGCAGGCCATTCACGGGAGGCGGGGCCAGCACCTGCACCTGCTCACACCCGCGCAGCGCTTCCTGTAACGCGGGCGGTACCAGCCCGGAGGCGTCCTGGCCGAGCGGCGCCGTGCGCGTTTGGGTGAAGTCCCCGTGCACCGCGCCCGAAGGGCCACGCGCCACCGCGAGCGTGCGCTCGTGCTGCACCGACACCGCGAGCACGCAGCGCTCCGGCACCTCGGTCACCTGGAACTGGCGGCCCGCGAGGGCGAGCGCCTCCACGAACGCGCCCGTGCGTCCGGCGTCGGAGATGAGCGCGGCGGAGGCGCGGGCCTGGGCGCGGCGGGCGTACACGTCGCCGGGCCACTGCTCCGCCTGCGTGAGGACGCTCCGCAGCAGGGCGCGTCCAGCGGTGGGGTCGCGCTCCAGCTCGAACTCGCCCTGGATGGAGTCCAGCAACGCGCGTTCACCGGGGCGAGCCTGGCCCTGCCTCAGTCCGGAGAGGGCACGGGACAGCGCGTCCGCCGCGCCGGGCATGGGGCCGAAGCGGGCCAGGTCCGCGAGCACGCCCGCGCCATTCAGCCCCAGCGGCAGGCCGGACTCCATCGACTGCTCCAGGTGCTGGCGGGCCTCGTCCACGCGGAAGTCCATCCACGCCAGGGTGGCCAGGTTGCGGTGCACGTAGTTGAGCTGCGTGCGGTCGTCGGGCACGCGCGCCAGCGACTCCCTGAAGTACGCGCTCGCGGTGGGGGCGACGTGGTGGAAGCGCGCCACCTGCGCCAGCTCCTGGAGGAACAGCCGCTCCTGCTGCCATTCTCCCTGCTTCTTCGCCAGCTGCCAGCCGCGCAGCGCGTGTGCGTGGGCCTCGGCGGGGCGGTGCAGCTCGCCCAGGTACATGTCCGTGAGCCACGCGTGCAGGTCGGCGCAGCGGTAGTCCAGCCGCTCCGCCGCGCACGTGCGCAGCGCCTCCCGCACGCGCGCCTCCGCCTTCCACCACTGGCCGTCGCGCACCTCCTGGTTGGCGCGCTCGCGTTCGGCGATGAGGTGGAACCACGGGTCGCCCAGTCCGTCCGCGGCGCGAGCGAACACCGCCACGTCCACGGGCCGTCCCGCCGTGAGCTCGTACCCGAGCGCGCCCACGTACAGGTCGTCCTCGCCGGAGCGCCGCAGTGTCTCCAGGAAGGCCGGAGGGAAGGGCGTCCTGCCGCGCACGGACCGCGCGTAGTCCCGGGCGAGCGGTTCTCGCTTCTGGAAGTCCCGCGCGGCCACGCGGGTGACGGTCGCGTGCAGCACCGTGCCGCCGCCATAGGCCCGGTCCAGGGTGTCCGCCAACGGCAGCAGCCGCAGCGCCGCGTCCTTCGAGGGAGCCGCGCGGACCGCGTCGTAGAAGGCCAGCCGGACGATGCCCGGAAGGTTCGCGGCCTCCTTCAAAGGCAGCGGCGCGTTGGAGTCCGCCATCAGGTCCTGCGTCGCCGCGAAGGCCTGCTTCCAGGCGCGGCCCCGGGCCAGCGTCTGTTCCCGCAAGAGGCCCGCATGGGTCCGCGCCTCCGCGCTCCAGCCGGGCTCGCCCAGCTTCGCCACGGCGTCGAAGGCATCCGCCGCGAGCAGGGGCAGGTCCAGGTTCCGCAGGACCAGCGCGTGGTTCCACAGGGCCTGTGGATGGTCTGGCTGCTTGCGGAGCACGTCCTCCAGCACGGCCAGGGCCTCGTCGAGCGCCGTCTGTTCGGAGGCCCCGGCATGGGCCAGCGCCAGCGCGACCGCGCGGTCGGAGTCCACGTCCGGGGAGGCGGCCGCGTTGCCCAGGTAGTTCAGGGCCTGCCGCGCGTCGCCCGCAAGCAGGTACGCGGAGGCGATGCCCCGCCAGTCCTGCCGGTCCTCCATCCGGGCCAGCTCCCGCAGCGGTAGCGGCGCCGCCGCGGGAACCCCTCCGCGCATGGGCACGTAGGGGCGGTGTCCATCCAGGGGGACGGAGGTCAGCCGGGCCTCCAGGGGCCGGGTGGGCTCCGGCGCGGACCACGGCGAGGGGGGCTCTCGCGTGACGCGCGTCGACCAGATGCTCACGGCGGCCAGGGCCAGGGCGAACGCCCCCAGGTGACTCCAGTGGGGGCGCTGGCGGCGCGGATGCGGCGGCGGTGCCATGACCTCGGCGGGCTCGGATGGGGGGAGGGGCCACGGGGCTGGGGGAATCCCCGTGGCCTCGGGAGTCGGCGGCGCCTTCGTGTGCGCCAGCCGTCCGAGGATGTCCGCCTGCAGCAGGTCATGGAGCCGCACGCCGCACGCCTCGCAGGAGGCCAGGTGCGCGCGGAAGTCCTCGTGGTGTTCGAGGGGCAGCTCCCCGTCCACGAAGGCGGGGAGGTGGGGGCAGTGGACGTTCATCAGCTCCCCAGCTTCCGACGGGCCTCGGCCATGTCGCGAAGCTGGTCACGCAGCTTCAGCCGCGCGTGGTAGAGCCACGTGCCCACCGTGCCCACGGGCGCCCCGAGCCGGCGGCCGATCTCCGCGTGGCGCAGCCCCTCCGAGTGCAGCTCGAAGGTGCGGCGCAGGTTGAAGGGCAGCGCCGAGACGGCCTTGAGCAGCTCCGGCTCGGTGATGAACTCCCACAGCTCCTGGTCCCGTGACTCCGGCTCCTCGAAGAGCTTGTGCACGTTGCCCAGGTTGATGGCGGTGGTGGCTTCCGTGCGCGAGCGGCGGCACTGGTCGAGGAAGCGGTTGTGCAGCACCCGCACCAGCCACGCGCGGCGCGCCGGCTCCGCCCAGCCGCGCAAGGTGTCCCACTTCAGCAAGGCCCGCAGCAGGACGTCTTGGAGCAGGTCGTCGCAAGCAGTGGCATTCCCCCCGCAGATGTTCCGGGCGACCGCCATCAGGATGGGCTGATGACGGACCGCGAAATCGGCGTACTCCATGTCGGAAGTGTCGAGTTCTTCTCTCACGTGCAGCCCCCAGTGCCGGTACTTAAAAGAAAACGTGATAGGTTTGATTCCTTTAAAACCTTGTTAAAGCCTTACGGATGGGGGGATTTGGCTGACAACTCTTGTGTCCCGGAGGGGTTTTTCTGGATTGCACCGCGCGTGTGGGTGTGGGGGATGAAAGCCATTCCGTTTGTCTGGGGTGCATTTGACTGCGTGGCGTAGGGTCCGGAGCCATGGCGCGACCCGCGAAGACACCGAAGCCCGTGGAGCTGGGAGACATCGACCTGCCAGAGGGGGTGTTGCTCATCCTGGACCCGGGCCTGGGGCGCTTCTGGCGGCATGACGCGGAGCCGGTGTCGCCCCGGAAGAAGGCGCCGCCGGAGCACGACCTGCTCATCACCGGGCCGGACGCGGACGCGGCGGGCCAGGCCTACGACCGCGAATTCGACTCTCGCTTTCTCTTCGACCGGAAGGACCCGGCGGACGCGGCGGCGCACTTCGAGGGGTTCGCCCGGGAGCGGGGCTTCGATGCGCGCGCGGAGGTGCTGGCCGCGCGGATTCCGCACACGGAGCGGGCGCGGCTCGCGTTGGAGCATGGAAAGGGATTGGGGGTTGTGAAGTACAACGGCCTGTGGGCTGTGGTCGTGGGAAACCTGCCCTCAAGTCGTGGGTTGAAAGTGATTGGAATGCCCATGCCGCCGGGAGAGTTCGGCGGGCGTTGGCGGTCCATCGACATCGTCGTGGACGGGGAGGCGGAGGCGGCCCGGTCGGAGCAGGTGTCCGGGGTGATGGTGGACCACGGTCAATTGCTGTTCGCCGGGTTGGGCCCGATGGGACGGTTCCGCATGTGGGAGCCGGAGGACGGGCTGGCGGACTATGTGTTTCACGGCAGGGACGCGCCGAAGCTCGCGAAGGAGCTGGGCGCGAGCGACCTGGGCGATGGACTGTATGGGTGGAAGGACCTGCCCATGGACCGGGTGGGGGAGAAGGCCACGCCGCTGCAGGAGCGCCTCGAGAAGGACGGGCTCGCGGTGGGGGTGGACTACCGGCCGCACTGCAACCTGGAGAAGTTGAACGCCGGGCTGCGTGAGAGCGAGGAGGACACGGCCTCGCTGGTGTTGGACGGCGCGCGCGTGGTGGGATGTGGGAACCGCTGGGGGGACGGCATCTTCACGGTGAGCCGGCACCTGGACGCGAAGGGGCGGACGGTGCGCGTCCGGGTGGAGCTGGGCACGGAGGAGCGGCAGAAGTTGCTGCGAGGCATCCGGCTGCGTCAGCGCAAGGCGCTGGTCACGCGCTTCATCACGGAGAACGGGGAACCCATCCGCTTCGCGGAGCGCTCGAAGCCCGCGGCGGAGGAGGACAGCGGCTGGCTCTTCACCTCGGGCCTGGAGACCGAGGAGTACATGGAGGAGAGCGGCAACGCGGTCATCGTCCCGCTGCGCTCGTTGCTGGGCCGGGACAAGGAATTGGACGCCATCCTGGACGCGCCGGTCGGCGCGGTGTTCCGGCGCGAGGGGAACGGGTTCGTTCCGGAGGAGTGAGCCGCCATCGAAAGATCCGCTGATTCCGTCTGAATCCCCGCTCTGCCATTCCGAGCGGGGCGGACGCATCTTGCGGTCATGACCCACGAACATTCCGCACACGCGCCGGTCCATGGCTTTGGAGCCGACCGCGCGGCCCATTACGACGCCCAGGCGGCGGTGAGCCTCGCTGGCTACCAGGCGGCATACGAGCTGGGCGTCAGCGCCCTGGCTGCCCGGTTGGACGGACAGGAGACGGCGTCCCTGCTCCACGTGGGCCTGGGAACGGGAGCGGAGCTGGTGCCCTATCTCCGCTTCAACGTGCCGGGCTGGCGCTTCACGGGCGTGGAGCCCTCCGGCCCGATGCTGGAAGTCGCACGCAAGCGCCTGGAGGCGGAGGGGCTGCTGTCGCGCACGCACCTGCACGAAGGCGAGCTGCGGACGTTGCCGCAAGGTCCCCCGTTCGACGGCGCGCAGTTGATGGGCGTGCTGCACCACGTGGAGGGAGAGGATGCCCGCGTCGAGTTGCTGCGGGAGGTGACACGGAGGCTCAAGCCGGGAGCGCCGCTGGTGTTGGGCTGCCGCATCGGCCAGGACCCCGAGTTGACGAACGTCGAGTTCCGGCGGCTGCGGACGTACGGAGTGCCGCTGGAGAAGCTGGAGGCCCGGCGTCAGGCCATGGCGAAGATGCAGCCCATCGAGTCCGACGCCGCGCTGTTCGCGATGTTCGCGCAGGCGGGACTGGTGGCGCCGAAGCCGCTCTTCGTCTCGCTCCAGTACAAGGTCTTCCTGGCGCGCTTCGAGCCCTGAGCGCGGCTTGGACCCCCGAGAGGCCGATGCTATGTCCCAGGTTGTATGCGAATCGCTCTACCTGGGACGTGGGCGTTGCTCGGGACGCTGCTCGCCGGCGCGGCCGTGGCGGAGGAGCACGAGCACGCCGTCATCCGGACGCTCGTCCTCCCCGAGCAGCCCGAGGCCGCGCCCCAGCGCATCTATGTGAAGGGGCAGGTCGTGACGGTCCTCCGCTTCGAGCAGGACCTCGCGCCGCTCCGGGCACGGCTGGTGGGCGGAGAGGGGCGGTTCGAGCCGGTGGGCGTCGTGGGCCGGAAGGTGGTGCTGGAGCCCCGGCGCGACCTGGCACCGGAGGAAGGCTTCTCCCTGCTCGTCACGTTGTCGGATGCGCGAGAGGTCCCCTTCCTCCTCCGTCCTCCGGGACGGCGCGAGCATGGAAGCGCGGACCAGCAGCTCAACGTCTACAAGGACCGGGATGGCTACGAAGCCATGGCTTCGGCGCTGGTGGACTCGGAGAAGGAGAACAAGACCCTCCGCGCGGAGAACGAGCGTTTCCGCAAGGAGGAGTCCTCCGAGGACCATGCGCTGGCGGCCCTGTTGACGGCGGAGTCCGAGGCGCAGACGCCCTTCAAGGGCGTGGAGCACTTTTCCGGGGCGGACGACGACGCGGAGCTGGAGGGCACGGTCTATCGCGGCAAGGGCAAGGCTGCGGTCGTGTTCAAGGTCAAGAACCTCCACGCTGTGCGCTCGTGGAGCATGAAGTCCGTCCGGTTGGTGGGCGTCGCGGATGCAAGGGAGAGATCGATCGCGGTGCGTTCTTCGGCGGCGGTCTTTGAGCCCGGGACGTCCGGAGTGATTGGTCTCGTCGTGGATGGAAGCGCCTTCCTGGATGGCGAGACGCTGACCACCCTGCGGCTGGAGCTGTACCGGCAGGATGGGCTCCTGCAGGCCATTGTTCAGTTGGATCCGGCCCTGTTGGGGAAGTAGGAACGCCGCATGACTTCCCGCCAATACGTGCTCGTGGGCTTGCTGGGCCTGTCACTGGGTTGCGCGACGACACCGGGTGACGTGCGGCTTCGCTCGGATGGCACTCCCATGGCGGAGAAGTGCTCGGAGAAGGCGCTGGAGGTCATGCAGTACCTGCGCCTTTATGTGGGAGAGTCCGCATGGGTACAGCTCGACGCGAACCAGAGTCGCGCGAAGTCCATCACGCTGTATGACGGGCCCATTGAAAGCGTGCTGGATCAGGATGTCGGCACGTTGGAAGCGCCGGTTCGGCTGTATGGCCGCGTGTGGACGGGCGGTGATCAGCCGGTCATCCGCTATTACGAAGCCCACTTCATGAATGGTGGGGGCAGGGTCCCCATCTGTGCGGTGGCGAGGCTGGGCTTTGGACAGTTGCGCAAGCGGCCCGAGTCCAAGCCAGGAACAGCCATCCTCGATTCAGCGCGCGCAGGCATGTACATCGTGGACGAGTTTCGCTGAGTTCCAAGCCGCAAGGGATTCGAGGTCGCATCAGAAAAGGCGGGACCCTGACCTCCCTGTTCCTGGAGCCGTACCGGCAGGATGGGCTGTGGCAGGCGGTTGTCGAGTTGAGCCCGAGCTTGCTCGGGAAGTAGGAACAGCCGCATGACCTCGCGTCGATACATGCTCGTGGCCTGGATGGGCCTGCTGGCCCTTCATCCGGGTTGTGCGACGACCCTGGGCGACGTCCGCCTTCATGCGGATGGAGCGCCCATGTCGGAGAAGTGCCCGGAGAAGTCGCTGGAAGTGATGCGGTACCTGCAGCTCTACGTGGGTGAAGCCGTGTGGGTCCAACTGGATGCGAACCAGAGCCGGGCGGAGCACATCACGCTTCACGACGGGCCCATCGAGAGCGTGTTGGACGAGGACATCGGAACGTTGGAGGCGCCCATGCGCCTCTACGGGCGCGTCTGGACGGGCGGAGAACAGCCGGTCATCCGGTACTACGAAGCCCAGTTCCTGAAGGGAAAGGACCGCGTGCCCATCTGCGCGGTGGCGAGGCTCGGCTTCGGACAATTGCGCAAGCGACCCGAGTCCAAGCCAGGAACAGCGATCCTCAACTCCTCGCGAGCGGGCGTGTACATCGTGGACGAGTTCCGCTGAGTCCCAAGCCGCCAGGGATTCGAGGCGGCATCAGATTTCCGAGGCCGTCTCCGCCGGCCAAGCGCGCGGAATCCCTGTGATGCCCCCCTGGTCCATGGCTTGCTCCGGGCATGAGGCTTCACGATTCCAAGGAGCCACGATGCGCTGGATGCAAATGCTGGGCGGTTGTCTGACGGTGATGGCCCTCGCGGCCTGTGGGTCGGACGGCGAGGGAGGGCAGGGGAGGCTGAAGCTGCGGGAGGGGCAGTCGCTGGACCTGGCGCAGGAGTGCGGAGTGGACCTGCCCCAGTGTCCCCAGGGCCTGTCCTGCCTCGTGCTCAAGCTGGACGGCGTGTCCAAGGCGCGCTGCGTGGATGATTCAAAGGTCTGCACCGAGTTCGTGTCCTGCACGGGCGGCACCCAGTGCGCCATCCTGGACTCATATCCCGGCCAGGTCGCCTGCTCGGGCAAGTGCACGTCGGACTGCGATTCGTCCGTGTCCAATTCGCCGTAGGCGCACGGCGGCTCCGTCCCCCATTTCACCTCGCAGGGGTGCACGGAGCCGGTTCGTGCACATTGCAACCCGGCCAGGAGGACAGCTCCCACAACCCCTCAGAACGTCTGGGCCTGACGGAGGCCCGCTCCGGTACGGCGGATGCTCATGCTCCTGGGGCCATGAGCTTCGAATACGCCGCAGGGACCGCGCTCGCGGTCCTCCTCTCCGTCTACCTCGTCTACGCCCTGCTCCGGCCCGAGCGCTTCTAGGAGCCCGCCATGACCCTCATTGGCTGGCTCCAGACCCTGCTGTTCTTCGCGCTCGTCCTCGCGCTGACGAAGCCCGTGGGCCTCTACCTCTTCCGTGTCTTCGAGGCCGACACCCAACCTCTGCCTCGCGTGCTCGGTCCCATCGAGCGCGCCCTGCTGCGCCTGTGCGGCGTGAAGCGCGACCAGGAGCAGACGTGGGTCCAGTACGCCGTCGCCCTGCTCGCCTTCAGCGCCGTGGGCCTCGTCGTCCTCTACGCGCTCCAGCGGCTCCAGCACGTCCTCCCGCTCAACCCCCAGGGCCTGCCCGCCGTGGGTCCGGCGCTCTCCTTCAACACCGCCGCCAGCTTCGTGGCCAACACCAACTGGCAGTCGTACGCCGGTGAATCCACGATGAGCTACGCCACCCAGATGCTGGGGCTGACGTGGCAGAACTTCGTCTCCGCCGCCACGGGCCTGGGCGTCGCGCTCGCCCTCGCGCGAGGCCTCACCCGCCGCCCCGGCCCCGAAGGCCGCAAGACCCTGGGCAACTTCTGGGTGGACCTGGTGCGAGGCACGCTCTACGTGCTCCTGCCCCTGAGCTTCCTCGTGGCCCTGTTCTTCGTGTCACAGGGCGTGCTCCAGAACCTCGCGCCATACTCCGAGCACACCACCGTGGAGGGCGTGAAGCAGACGCTCGCCTTCGGGCCCGTGGCCTCGCAGGAGGCCATCAAGATGCTGGGCACCAACGGCGGTGGCTTCTTCAACGCCAACAGCGCCCACCCCTTCGAAAACCCCACGCCGCTCACCAACCTGGTCCAATTGCTGCTCATCTTCGTGCTGCCCGCGGGCCTCACGTACACCTACGGAAAGATGACCGGCGACACGAAGCAGGGCTGGGTCCTCTTCGCGGCCATGTCCGTCCTCTTCCTCGTGGGAGCCACCGCCAGCTACGCCGCCGAGTCCCAGCCCAATCCCGCGCTCGCCTCCGCGAACGTCGTCCAGGCCGGGAACCTGGAGGGCAAGGAGACGCGCTTCGGCGTCGCGGCCTCCACGCTGTTCGCCACCGTCACCACCGACGCGTCATGCGGCGCGGTCAACGCCATGCATGACAGCTTCACGCCGTTGGGCGGGCTGGTGCCCATGGTCAACATGCAGCTGGGCGAGGTCATCTTTGGCGGTGTCGGCGCGGGCCTCTACGGCATCCTCGTGATGGCGGTGCTCGCGGTCTTCATCGCGGGCCTGATGGTGGGCCGGACGCCGGAGTTCCTCGGCAAGAAGATCGAAGCGCGCGAGATGACGCTCGCGATGCTGTACGTGCTCGTCTTCCCGCTGGTCATCCTGGGCCTGTCCGCCGTGGGCGCGGTGCTCCCGCAGGGCACGTCGTCGCTCAACAACGCGGGGCCGCACGGCCTGTCCGAAATCCTCTACGCGTTCACCAGCGGCGTGGCGAACAACGGCAGCGCCTTCGCCGGCCTCAACGCCAACACGCCGTTCTGGAACATCAGCCTGGGCGTGTCGATGCTCGCGGGCCGCTTCCTGATGATGGTGCCGGTGCTGGCGCTGGCGGGCTCGCTCGTGGGCAAGAAGGCCGTGGTCCCCGGGCCCGGCACCTTCCCCACGGACGGCGTCCTCTTCACCGGCCTGCTCGTGAGCGTTGTCGTCGTCGTGGGCGCGCTGACGTTCTTCCCCGCGCTGTCCCTGGGCCCCATCGTCGAGCACTTCCTCGGCGCGGCCGGAAAGGTGTTCTGACCATGGCCCCCGCAAGCAAACAGGCCTCGCTGTTGGACCCCGCGCTGCTCAAGCCCGCGGTCTGGGAGAGCCTCAAGAAGCTCCACCCGCGCGACGTGGCCCGGAACCCGGTGATGTTCGTGGTGTGGGCCGGAAGCCTGCTCACCACGGTGTTCGTCCTCAAGGACCTGACGGTCTCTGGGGAACCCACCGCGCCCATGTGGTTCACCGTGTCCGTGATGCTGTGGCTGTGGTTCACGGTCCTCTTCGCCAACTTCGCCGAAGCCGTGGCGGAGGGCCGAGGCAAGGCCCAGGCGAGCGCCCTGCGCCGCATGCGTCAGGACACCCAGGCCCGCCGCCTCACCCACGACGGCCGAGAGGAACGCGTCGGAGCCCCCGCCCTGCGCAAGGGCGACCGCGTGGTGTGCGAAGCCGGAGACGTCATCCCCGGCGATGGCGAGGTGCTGGAGGGCATCGCCAGCGTGGACGAGTCCGCGGTCACCGGCGAGTCCGCCCCCGTCATCCGCGAGTCCGGAGGCGACCGTTCCGCCGTCACCGGAGGCACGAAGGTGCTATCCGACCGCATCGTCATTCGCATCAGCGTGGATCCGGGAGAGTCGTTCCTCGACCGGATGATCGGCCTGGTGGAGGGCGCGGCCCGCAAGAAGACGCCCAATGAAATCGCGCTGCACATCCTGCTGGTGGGCCTCACGCTGGTGTTCCTGATGGCGTGCGTGACGCTGGTGCCGCTGGCGCTCTACTCGGGCGTGCCGCTGTCCGGCACGGCGGTGGTGGCGCTGCTGGTGTGCCTCATCCCCACGACCATCGGCGGCCTCCTGAGCGCCATCGGCATCGCCGGCATGGACCGGCTCCTGCGCAAGAACGTGCTCGCGCTCAGCGGGCGAGCGGTGGAGGCGGCGGGGGACGTGGACACGCTGCTGCTCGACAAGACGGGCACCATCACCCTGGGCAACCGCATGGCCACGGAGCTGCTGCCCATGCCGGGCGTGCGCGCGGAGGAACTGGCGGAGGCCGCGCAGCTCGCGAGCCTCGCGGACGAAACGCCGGAAGGGCGCTCCGTCGTCACGCTGGTCAAGGACACATACAAGATGCGTCCGCGCGAGCTGCGAGCGCATCAGGCCACGTTCGTCCCCTTCACCGCGCAGACGCGCATGAGCGGCTGCGACCTGGTGGACCCGCACCCGCGCAGCATCCGCAAGGGCGCGGTGGACGCCATCGTCCGCTACACGCAGGCGCAGGGTGGCACCGTGCCGGAGGCGCTGACCCAGGTCTCGGGTCGCATCGGTGACGCAGGAGGCACGCCGCTCGCGGTGGCGGACGGCGCTCGGGTGCTGGGCATCATCCATCTGAAGGACGTGGTGAAGGGCGGCATCAAGGAGCGCTTCGACCGCTTCCGCGCCATGGGCATCCGCACGGTGATGATCACCGGCGACAACCCGCGCACCGCGGCGGCCATCGCGAGAGAGGCCGGCGTGGACGACTTCCTGGCGGAGGCCACCCCGGAGGCGAAGCTCGCGCTCATCCGAGCGGAGCAGGGCAAGGGCAAGCTCGTGGCGATGACGGGTGACGGCACCAACGACGCGCCCGCGCTGGCCCAGGCGGACGTGGGCGTGGCGATGAACACCGGCACCCAGGCCGCCAAGGAGGCCGGCAACATGGTGGACCTGGACTCCAACCCCACCAAGCTCCTGGAGGTGGTGGAGGTGGGCAAGCAGTTGCTGATGACGCGAGGCACGCTGACCACGTTCTCCATCGCCAACGACGTCGCGAAGTACTTCGCCATCCTCCCGGCGCTGTTCATGGGCGTCTTCCCGCAGATTGCCCCGCTCAACGTGATGGGGCTGACGTCGCCGTTCAGCGCCATCCTGTCCGCCGTCATCTTCAACGCACTCATCATCGTGGCGCTCATCCCGCTGGCGCTGAAGGGCGTGCGCTACCGCCCGCTGGGCGCGGCGGCCCTCCTGCGCCGCAGCCTGCTCCTCTACGGCGTGGGCGGCGTCATCGTCCCGTTCGTGGGCATCAAGGTCATCGACGTGCTGCTCACCACCGTGGGCCTGGCCTGAGCACACAAGAAAGGAACATCCATGGTCTCCGCGCTCCTCACCGCCCTGCGCGTCAGCGCCGTCACGCTGGCCCTCACGGGCGTGCTGTACCCCCTGACCGTCACTGGCGTGGCGCAGGTGTTGTTCCCGAATGAAGCCAACGGGTCGTTGGTGAAGGACGACCGCGGCCAGGTGGTGGGCAGCGCGCTCATCGCCCAGGGCTTCACTCAAGCCGACTACTTCCAGCCGCGCCCCTCCGCCGCCGGCACGGGCTGGGACGCGACGGCCTCCAGCGGAAGCAACCTGGGGCCCACGTCCCAGAAGCTCCGAGACCGCGCGGTGGCCGAGGCGGACCGGCTGCGCCGAGAGAACCCCGAGGCGGAAGGCCCCGTGCCCGGCGAGCTGGTGACAGCGTCCGCGTCCGGGTTGGATCCGCAGGTGTCGCCGGAGGCGGCGCTGTGGCAGGTTCCCCGCGTGGCGCGAGCGCGAGGCGTGGACCCGGCGCGCGTGAGGGCGTTGGTGATGTCCCGGGTGGAAGGACGAACGTTCGGCGTGCTGGGAGAGCCCCGGGTGAACGTGCTCACATTGAACCTCGCGATGGACCGTCAGTTCGGCGGACCCGCGCCCACGGCCTCCCGGTGAGGAGAAGGCAGGCATGACGACGCGGCGTCCTCGCGCGGAGGATTTCCTGGAGCTGGTGGAGCGCGGCCGGCGCGGCCGGCTGAAGCTCTACATCGGCTTCGCGGCAGGCGTGGGCAAGACGTTCCGCATGCTGGAGGAAGCACACGCGCTGAAAGCGCGCGGCGTGGACGTGGTGCTGGGCTTCGTCGAGACCCACGGTCGTCCCGAGACGGAGGCACTGGTCGCCGGCCTGGAGGTCGTGCCGCGCCAGCGCATCACGTACCGGGACGTCACCGTTGAGGAGCTGGACCTGGAAGCCATCCTCGCGCGCAAGCCGCAGGTGGCCATCGTGGACGAGCTGGCCCACACCAACGCGCCCGTGTGCCGTCACCGCAAGCGCTACCAGGACGTGCAGGAGCTGCTGGCCGCGGGCATCAACGTGATTGGTGCCTTCAACGTGCAGCACCTGGAGAGCCTCAACGACCTGGTGGAGCGCAACACCGGCGTCACCGTGCGGGAGACGCTGCCGGACAGCTTCCTCAAGACGGCGGACCAGGTGGTGAACCTGGACCTCGCGGTGGAGGACCTGCACGAACGGCTCAAGGCGGGGAAGATCTACGCGCCGGACAAGGTGCCGCACGCGCTGGAGCGCTTCTTCACCGGAGACAACCTCTCCACGCTGCGCGAGCTGGCCCTGCGCGAGGTGGCGGAGAGCCTGGACCGGGCCACCACGGGCAGGCAGGCCCTGGCAGGCGAGGACCCGTCCCAGAAGGGCGGCGCGTGGGGCCGGGTGCTGGTGGCCCTCTCCAGCCATCCGCCGCGCGCGGCGACGCTGTTGCGACGGGGTTCACGCATGGCGGGCCGGCTCAACACGGACTGGTTCGTGGTGTACGTGGAGACGCCGCGCGAGGCGCCGAACCTCATCGACGCGGAGGCGCAGCGGCACCTGCTGACGAACATCGAGAAGGCGAAGGAGCTGGGCGCGGAGGTGGTGCGCCTGCGCTCCAGTGACCCGGTGGCAGCGTTGCTGGACTTCGCCCGCTCGCACGGCGTGGGGCACATCATCATCGGCCGTTCGAACCAGGCGAAGTGGCGCCAGCGGTTGGGGATGACCGCGGACGCGCGCCTCTTGCGGGAAGGGGAGGGCTTCGACATCCACGTCGTGTCCTTCGAATCCCACGAGGAGAAGCGCCCATGACGCTGCGCTCGCGTCTGCTGCTGGCCCAGGTGCCACTGGTGCTGGCGTTGCTCTTCCTGGGAGCCACGGCCGTCATCACCCTGGCGCGAGTGGGCCGCTCCGGTCAGCAGGTGTTGGAGGACAACTATCGCAGCGTGCTCGCCACCCAGCGCATCACGGAGCAGCTGGAGCGCATGGACAGCGCGGCGCTGTTCATCATCGCGGGCGAGCGCGAGCGGGGCATGACCCAGCAGGCCTCGCAGCGCCCACCGCTGGAGCTGGAGCTGGGCATCCAGCAGGGCAACATCACGGAGCCAGGCGAGGCGGAGGCCACGCAGCGGCTGCGCACCGCGTGGACGAAGTACCGCGAGGAGTTCGACGTCTTCCTCCAGGCACGGGGCCCGGAGGCCGCGCGCACGCGCTACTTCGAAGCGCTCTCACCGGCCTTCCAGGAGGCGAAGGCCGCGGCGGCGTCCGTCCTCGCGCTGAACCAGGACGCGATGGTGCGCAAGAACGACCGGCTGCGCCAGCAGAGCGAGCAGGTGAACACGTTGATGGTGCTCGCGGTGGTGGCTGCGCTGGGCTTCGGCCTGTTCTTCACCACGTCGCTGGTGCAGCGCGCGCTCCGTCCGGTGTCCGTGCTGTCACAGGCGGTGCGCCGCCTGGGGCAGGGCGACGTGGAGGCGCGAGCGGTGGTGGAGGGGCGCGACGAAATCGCCGGGCTCGCGCGGGACTTCAACACCATGGCGGAGCGGCTGGCGCAGTACCGCAAGAGCAGCCTGGGCGAACTGCTCCAGGCGCAGGCGGTGTCGCAGGCGGCCATCGACAGCCTGCCCGACCCCGTGCTGGTGCTGGGCGCGGAAGGCGGGCTGCTCAACGTGAACGCCGCGGCGGAGGACGTGCTGCGCCTGCGGCTGGACGAGGGCGGGGACGCGCTGGGCCGGGTGGAACCCGAGGTGCGCGCCGTGCTGGAGCGGGTGCGAGCGCACGTCGTGGGAGGAAGGGGCGCGTACCAGCCCCGGGGCTACGAGGAGGCGGTGCGAGTGGAGTCGTCTCCAGAGGGCGTCCGGTGGCTCCTGCCGCGAGGCAGCCCGGTGCACGGAGAGACCGGAGAAGTGGTGGGCGCCACGCTCATCCTCCAGGATGTGACGCGGCTGCGGCGCTTCGACGAATTGAAGAACGACCTGGTGGCCACGGTGGCGCACGAGTTCCGCACGCCGCTCACGTCGCTGCGCATGGCCATCCACCTGGTGGCCGAAGGCGTCGTGGGGCAGGTGACCGAGAAGCAGGCGGACCTGCTCTTCGCGGCGCGCGAGGACTGCGAGCGGTTGCAGGGCATCGTGGACGACCTGCTGGACCTGTCGCGCATCCAGTCCGGGCAGCTCCAACTGGACGTGCGGGAGGTGCGCACGGAGGAGTTGGTGGAGCAGGCGCTGGCCGCACAGCGCACGCTGGCGGAGGACCGGGGCGTGCGCCTGTCGCAATCCCTGTCACCGGACGTGGAGACGGTGCGGGTGGATCCAGACCGGCTGCACCTGGTGCTGGGAAACCTGGTGGGCAACGGAGTGAAGCACACGCCGCACGACGGCGAGGTGTCCGTGCACGTGTCGCGCGAAGGCACCCTCGTGCGCTTCGAGGTTGAGGACACCGGCGAGGGCATCCCCGCCCAGGAGCAGGCGCGCATCTTCGAGAAGTTCTACCGCGCCCCGGGCGCACCGGCGGGAGGCGCGGGCCTGGGGCTGTCCATCGCACGCGACATCGTCCAGGCCCACGGCGGCGAGCTGGGCGTGGTGAGCACCCCGGGCCAGGGCAGCACCTTCTGGTTCACGCTGCCGCAGCCTGAACAGGGCTGAAGCCCGCGGTCACATCGGCGCGGACGTCTCCAGCTGGCGCATCGCTTCCTTCCGCGCGTCGGAAGCGGAGCGGACGATTTCAGCGCTCGACTGACCGAACGCGTCCGCGTCCATCTTGCGCAGTCGGGGCACCACCTCGCGCTCCTCCTCCGCCATGTGTTGCGCGGCCACTGCCTCCAGTTGCCGCACCGTGGCCTCGCGGCGGCGCGGGTCGTGGCGGACGCGCAACAGTTCGGAGATCAGCTGGGTCATCTCCCCGTGCTCCTCCACCGCGAAGTCGATGCGCGGCCCTTCGACGACGGTCCGCGCGACGGGATACACCCAGCGCTCCTCGAGGGTGCTGTGCAGGGTGAGCGTTTCGGCCAGGCGCAGGCTCAGCTCCGGCTTCGCTTCGTCCGGCGCATGGTGCCAGGCCTCGAAGAGGGCCTCTGCGTCGCGGTGCTGCTGGATGAGCACGTCGATGAGGTTCATGACGGGCCAGGGTTCGCATGAGCGCGCAAGGGCGCAATCCACTCTCCAGGATGAGCGCCCCTGCACGCCCCGGCCGCCAGTGCCGGACTGCATGCACTGGCGCACAGGCCGCCTGCGTCACGTCTCCGCTTCGTACTTCTTGCGCTTGCGCCACAGCGTCGAAGCGTCGATGCCGAGCAGCCGGGCTGCTTCATCCAGCGTCGGCACGGACGCCATCACCCGAAGGGTGTGTTCGCGCTCCACCGCTTCCAGCGTGTGCGGCCCGCCCAGCGTCACCCCAGGCCCCACCGCGGACGCGATGCGCTCCGGGAACGCCTGCGGCTCCACGACGCCTGACGCGCCCACGATGAGCGCCCGCTCCAGCGCGTTGCGCAGCTCACGCACGTTGCCCGGCCAGGGGTAGGCCCGCAGCATCGCCTCCGTGGCGGGCGACAGCTCCGGGGCCGGACGCTGCGCGGCCTTCGCGAAGAAGGCGATGAAGCGGCGGGCCAGCGGGAGCAGGTCCTCCGGCCGCTCGCGCAGGGACGGGAGCTTCACCTCCAGGACGTTCAACCGGTACATCAGGTCCTCGCGGAAGCGACCCTCCGCCACGTCCTTCTCCAGGTCGCGGTGCGTGGCCGCCACCACGCGCACGTCCGCCTTGCGCGTGCGCCCCTCGCCCAGCCGTTCGAACTGCTTCTCCTGAAGGAAGCGCAACAGCTGCGCCTGGAGCGCGGGGCTCATCTCCGCCACTTCATCCAGGAAGAGCGTGCCCCCTTCCGCCTGCTCCACGCGCCCCGGCTGGTCCTTCACCGCGCCCGTGAAGGCGCCGCGCGCGTGGCCGAACAGCTCGCTCGCCAGCAGTTGTTCGGACAGGGTGGGGCAGTTGATGGTGACGAAGGGCCGCTTGCGCCGGGCGCTCATCGAATGCAGCGCCCGCGCGAGCACCCCCTTGCCCGTGCCGCTCTCCCCGCGCAGCAGCACGGATGCGTCGGACGTGGCCGCGCGCTGGATGAAGCCAATGGCCGCGTGCATGGCCGGCGACGCCGTCTCCAGCGTGGCCTCCGGCACCGCCTGCGCGAGCTGTCCCTCCAGGTCCCCCAGGTGCGAAGTCAGCTCACGCTGCGCCTTCGCGCGCTCCAGGACGTGGCGGATCTGCGCGGGGGTGAACGGCTTGGGCAGGTAGTCGCGCGCGCCGCGCTTCACCGCCTCCACGGCTGTGTCGAACGTCGCGTAGGCGGTGATGAGGATGACGTCCAGCGCGGGGGATTCGGCGAGCAGGCGGGGCAGCAGCTCCAATCCGGACGCGTTGCCCAGCCGCAGGTCCACGAACGCCAGGTCCGCCGGGCCTTGAGCGAGCGCCGCGAGCGCGGCCTCTGGTGTGGCGGCCTCGCGCACCTCGCAGCCCAGGCCTTCCAGGCACACCCGCAGGGTGTGGCGGATGTTTCGCTCATCGTCCACCACGAGCACCCGCATGGGGCGCTCCGTCGCCTCGGTACTGGCACGCACTTCCATGGGCACAGTCTAGGAGCACGCCGTGTGCCGGGCCCGTCTGTCGGATGCCGGGCGGCGCAAGCCCTGGGGGCGCACTGCATCCGGCACGATGTGCCCCGGATGGCGGTTGCAAGGTGCAACGCGGAACGGGCTGGTGTCTGCTGCGGCGTGGCCGTGCGGCTGGCACGCGCCATGGATGGAAGGGAGCCCATGAGCAACGAAGGGACGCCTCCGGACGAGGGGGGCGAGGAGAAGAACATCTTCGCGAAGGAGCTGGTCCCACCGCCCAGCATCTGGCTGCGCAAGGGCACCTGGCTGGCCCTCGTCTTCATATCGATGGTGGGCGTCTTCATCTGGCTCCAGGGCGGGGAGAACCGCGCGCTGGACGCCATGTCCCCCTCGCAGCGCGAGGCCCTCTTCTCGGACACCCGCGACGAGTTCCGCCTGCTCTGCCTGGCGGATGGCGGCGCCTCGCGCTGGCCCAAGAAGTGCGCGAATCACGCGGCGTTCCTCGTCCGCTTCTCCGAGTGCGACGACACCTGCCGCCGCGAGGTGGAGCCCTTCCTCCCACATCCCACCCGCTGAGCGCCGCCGAGCAGCCGGGGCAGGGCCTGTGTGGACGCACCCAGGCCACCGACACCGGCAGTGAAGCCCATGCCGGACGGCTGGAATGATCGCGCCAGGGTGCCTTCCGGGCCCCCTTTGTAGACGTGAGGCGTCCTCCACCGAAGGTCCCACCTGACAGGATGAAGTGTCCCGTATGACCCTGCGGGGCAATGCAGACCCGTTTGCAGGATATTTCAAGGGACGCGGGCTTGAGTCGGGGGGAGAGGTGTTGTCTATCCTACGAGTCCTGACGGAGCCCCGGTCCTCGGGGGAGCCCATTGGGGCCGCGGAAGGATGAGCGACAATGAGCTGGCGCAGCAGGCCCGGCGCGGGAGTACGGCCGCGCTTCATCGGGATGGGTGACATGGGCCCGCGAGGGGGTGCGTGATGGCGATGAGGCTCAAGCAGAAGATGATGGTGCTGCCGACGGTGGCGGCGGTGTTCCTGGTGGCCATCGTGGCGGTGACGGTGGTGCTGGGCGCGCGCACGCGGAGTGCCTCGGAGCGCATCGGTTCCAGCCTGGCGCCGTCGGTGAGCCAGGCGCAGACGTCCCGCGCCGGGTTCGCCGCGTTGCACCAGGACGTGGGCGACGCGGTGGCGCTGCACGCGGTGAAGCAGCAGACGCTGGACGCGCAGGTGACGGAGCTCCAGAAGGGGCTCACGGCGCTGCGAGCGTTTCCGGACGTGGATGGCCCGAAGGTGGAGGCGCTGCAGGGGGCCTTCACGCTCTACTGGCAGGAGGCGTCGCAGGTGGTGGCGCTGGCGGCGCGCAATGACGCGGCCGCGGAAGCCGCGTTCGCGAAGCTGGATCCCGCGTACCGGACGATGCACGCCGGCCTGGAGTCCGTGACGGCGCAGCAGGAGGCGTCGCAGCGAGAGACCTTCATGGAGGTGTCATCGCTGCACGGCATGACGCTGACGTGGGTGCTGGTGCTGGCGGTGACGTGCATCGTGGCGCTCGCGGTGGCCACGGTGTGGCTGCTGCGCGAGGTGACGACGCCTCTGGCGCGGCTGACGGCGACGGCGACTCGCATCGTGCGGGAAGGCGACCTGTCGCTGGCCATCGACACGAGCGCGCAGGATGAAGTGGGTGAGCTGGCGCGCAGCATCCAGACGCTGATGACGCGGCTGGTTTCGGTGCCCAACACGCTGCGCGCGGTGGTGACGGAGCTGACGGCGGCGGCGTCGCGGCTGAACGCGGCGAGCCACGAGCAGCTCAACTTCCTGACCAGTCAGTCGCGCAGCCTGACGGAGGCCAGCTCCACCATCGCGGAGATCGCCCAGACGTCCGGCATGGCGGCCAGCCGCGCGGAGATGGTGTTGAAGGTGGCGGCGCAGGCGGACGCGTATAGCGCCTCCGGGCAGGTGTCCATCGAGCGCAGCGCGGAAGGGTTGCAGCAGATCCGCGCGCGGGTGGGCGCGCTGGTGGGGAGCATTGGCGTGCTGTCCGAGCAGGCGGTGCACGCGGGTGAAATCATCGGCAGCGTGAAGGACCTGGCGGACCAGTCGAACGTGCTCGCGTTGAACGCGGCCATCGAGGCGGCGCGGGCCGGCGAGGAAGGCCGTGGCTTCGCGGTGGTGGCCAAGGAGATGCGGGCGCTGAGCAGCCAGTCGCTGCAGAGCACGCAGCGCATCGGGAAGATCCTCCTGGAGATCAACCAGGCCATCCGCGAGACGGTGGGCATCGCGGAGGAGGACAGCCAGAAGATGGAGGAGGGCATCGAGCAGGTGCTCTCGTCCGCCACGACGCTGAAGGACATCACCCAGGTGGTGCAGGAGAGCAGCCAGGCGGCGCGGCAGATCGTCGCCTCGGTGACGCAGCAGAACGCGGGCATCACGCAGATGACGGAAGTGGTGACGCAGCTGTCGGAGATGATGAGCGACGTGGTGATGGCCACGAGCAACGCCGAGCAGGCGGTGGGGCAGATCAACACCTCCCTGGGCAAGCTCCAGGAGCTGTCCACCACCTTCCGCGTCTAGCCGTCCAAGACAGCGTCAAGCAGGGCCCACGGGCCGCTCCGGAAACACCGGGGCGGCCTGTTGTGCATTGGAAGGAGGGCTGCCAGGACGTCACGTCAGGCGTAACTTGTATGCTACGCCCCGGATTGAAGCCTGGAGCCCTGCCATGCCCCCCACGGGATTCGACCGTTACTTCGAGAAGAAGCTCAATCGCCCGGCCTTCGCGGAGGCGTATGCGAAGGCGCGCGCCGAAGTGGATGCGGCGGACAGGCTGATTCGCGCCCTGGATGCGCGGCGCGAGGAGGCAGGCCTGAGCAAGGCGGACCTGGCCCGGAAGGCGGAGACCCCGCCAGAGGTCGTGCGCCGGCTGTTCACGGCCCCTTCCGCGAACCCCACGCTGTCGACGGTCACGAAGTTGGCCGCCGCGCTGGGGTGCCGCCTTCAGCTGGTGCCGGCCCCCGCCCGCCGCAAGGCAGTGCGGCCACGAGCACCTGCTCCCCGTGTCCGCCGCAAGTAGGGCGCGCCTCAGCCAAGCCGAGCGCTCCCGTCGAGAGAAGACGGGAGACCCTAGGCCCTACCTCTGACGTCACTCGCCCTGCATCAGGCCTGTGATGCTGCCGTCGGGATGGACCGTGACACGGCGGGCGGCGGGCTCTCTTGGCAGGCCCGGCATGGTGAGCAGCTCTCCGGTCAGCGCCACCAGGAAGCCCGCTCCCGCGGACAGGCGCACCTCGCGCACCGTCAACGTGAAGCCCCGGGGCCGGCCTGTCTTCGCCGGATCGTCCGACAGGGACAGGTGCGTCTTCGCCATGCACACCGGCAGCCCCGCGCCTCCCAGCGCCCGCGCAGTCTCCAGGTCCTTGCGCGCCCCTGGCGTGAAGGCCACGTCGTCGGCTCCGTACACCGTGCGCGCGATGGCGCGAATCTTCTCCTCCGGCGTCTGCTCCAACTCGTAGAGGAAGCGCGGCTTCGGCGGCGCCGCGTCCGTCGCGTCCAGCATCGCCAGCACCGTGTCCGCCAACTCCAGCGAACCCTCGCCGCCCTTGCCGAACCCGTCGCATACGGCAATGCCCACGCCCCTCGCCTTCGCGAACGCGCGCACTTCGTCCAGCTCTGCTTCCGTGTCCTGCGGGAACCGGTTCACGCACAACACCGCCGGCAGTCCGAACGCCGCCACCGACTCCAGGTGCTTCTCCAGGTGTCCGAAGCCCTTCAAGAGCGCCTCTCGGTCCGGCTCCGCCACCTGCGCGGCCGCCGCTCCGCCGTGGTGCTTCAGCGCCCGCAGCGTCACCACCAGCATCACGCCCCGAGGCCACACGCCCGCGCTCCGGCACTTGATGTCCAGGAACTTCTCCGCACCCAGGTCGAAGCCGAAGCCCGCCTCCGTCACCACCTCGTCCGCGTACGCGAGCGCCAGCCGCGTGCCCACCACCGACGAACACCCGTGCGCGATGTTGCCGAACGGCCCCGCGTGCACGATGGCCGGCCCGCCCTCGCGCGTCTGGGCCAGGTTCGGCATCAGCGCGTCCTTCAGCAGTGCCACCATGGACGCCGCCGCGTTCACGTCGTTCGCGCGCACCGGCGAGCCGTCCGGCGCCTGCCCCACCACGATGCGCCCCAGCCGCGCCTCCAGGTCCTTCAGGTTCTCCGCCAGCGCCAGGATGGCCATCACCTCGCTGGCGGCCGTGATGTCGAAGGACGTCTCGCGCGGCACGCCGTGCGCCTTGCCGCCCAGCCCCACGATGACGTTGCGCAGGAACCGGTCGTTCATGTCCATCGCGCGGCGCCAGCGCACCCGCGTGCCCTCCAGCACCACCGGGTGGCCGTAGTACACGGCGTTGTCCACCAGCGCGGACAGCAGGTTGTGCGCGCTGGTGATGGCGTGCAGGTCGCCGGTGAAGTGCAGGTTGATGTCCGCCGCCGGCTCCAGGCTCGCCTGCCCACCGCCGGTGCCGCCGCCCTTCACGCCGAAGACAGGCCCCAGGGACGGCTCGCGCAGCGCAGCCACCGCCTTGCGGCCCCGCTTGCGCAGACCCATGGCCAGCGCCACCGACATGGTCGTCTTGCCCTCGCCCGGGGGCGTGGGGTTGATGGCCGACACCAGCACCATGCGGCCCTGGCGCGAACCACGGCCCAGGGCGTCCAGCGACACCTTGGCGCGGTCGCGGCCCCAGGGGAGGACGTCTTCCGGCGCGAGACCCAGCTCGGCGCCGACTTCAGTGATGGGACGGAGCGTCATGGCGGGGGACTCTCCGCGTCCCGTCGGAGGAGGTCAACGCTCGCGACACGAGGGGCAGGCAGGCGCGCCTCGCAGGACGGTTCCCCGGGAGGCAGGCGGGGTGGGAGGATGCAGGAGCAGGGCGGAGCCCGGGGGCGCGATGGAATACGCGGCCGGGAGTTCCGTCAGGGAGAGCATCATGAACCGCATTCTCGGCATCGCATCGGTGGGGATGGCTTCGCTGGCACTCGGAGTGGCCCTGTGGGGGCCCGGGAAGTCGGAGGCCCCTGTCGTCCAGGAGGCGCCCCGCGTGCAGGACTCGACGGCGGACGTCCGGGCGCTCCAGAACCGCGTGAAGGCGCTGGAGGAGACGGTGCAGCTCTTGTCCCGTCGGATGCTGGCCTTCGAGCAGGGCGGCGGCACGGCCTCGGCCGGCACGGGCGGTCCTCCGCCCGCGGGCCTGGAGGCGGAGGTCGCGAAGCTGCGCGAGCAGATGCGCGGCGTGATGGTGGGCGAGGCGCTGACCAACGACAGCGCGAAGCAGTCGCTGAAGGAGCTGATGCGCACGGTGCAGGACGAGCAGCGCACCGAGCAGCGCCAGCAGTGGCAGCAGCAGGTGGACCAGATGCGCGTGCAGGCGGAGACCGAGCGCTCCGACCGCATGAAGACCTTCATCAGCAACGCGCGGCTCAACTACAGCCAGGAGCAGGCGCTGACGAAGGCGATGCAGGCCGAGGACGCGAAGCGCCAGGAGCTGGCGTCGGCGATGTCGGGAGGCCGGCCGGGCCGTGACATGCGTCAGCAGATGCGCGACCTGCGCACGCAGACCGACGCGGAGATGCAGAAGGTGCTCAGCGCGGAGCAGATGACGCAGTACCAGCAGATGCGCCGCGACGACATGAACCCGCGCGGCGCAGGCGGCCCCCGGGGCGGTCCCATCGGCGGTGGCTGGGAGGGGAACGGCGCCGGCGGGCGGTAGCCGCTCAGCCGCGCAGGACGTCCTCGATGTCGAAGGCGTCCGCCAGGGCCACCGACGGGGTGCACAGCAGCACGGGGACCCGAGAGGACGCCGCGCGAGCGGCCTGGACCCGGTCCCAGACGGCATTCGCGGGCAGGTCCACGTCCCGTTCCTCCAGGAAGAGGAACGGGACGTCCGCGTCAAAGGACTCCGCGGGCTGGACGCGGAATCCGCGCAGGAATCCGTTCATCGCCCGAGACGCCCGGTCGGCAATCTCTCCCAGCCACGCCGCTTCCCCTTCCCCCAGGGAAGGTGTGGGCCCGGGAGGAAACGTGGAGAGCACGGCCTCGTCGCGAGGCGAGCCAGGCTCCACGAAGGGGATCGATATCCCCGCGAGCAGGGACAGTTCCTCCTGGACGACGTGCCACCGGCCATCCGGGAAGCGCCGCAGCGTCACGGTGTAGTCGTCGTCATCCATGCCCAGCACCAGCGTCACGGGGCCGTCCACCGCGTCCAGCACCTGCGTCTGTTGAAGCCGGCCGCAGGCCAGTTCGCGCAGCAGCGTGAAGAAGGCCACCAGGTCACGCGTGGCCGAGCCCTCCGGATCCACAATCACGGTCAGCCGCCGGGGACGCGGCACGACGTCGCGAAGCGAGCGCAGGCCCTCGGCCTGGATGCGCGTGAGCCGGTTGGACATGGCCGCGAGCCTACGCCAGACACCGGAAACACGAACGCCGCGAAGCTCCCGAAGGAACCTCGCGGCGCGAGTGATGCCCAGGACCGAGCGGCGCCTACTTCCCGCCGAAGATGCCCTTGAGGCGCTTCTTCGCCTCTTCCTCGGCGCGCTGCTTGGCCTTCTCCTGCTCGATGCGGGCCTGCTCCTCCAGCTTCTTCTTCTCCTCGTTGGCGCGCGCCTCCAGCTCCTGACGCTTCGCCTCCGCTTCGGCCTTCGCCTTGTCCTGGCCTCCCGTGATGATGTCCTCCACGGCCTTGCCCTTCTCACCCAGCAGGCCGCCCAGCGCGGCGCCTCCGGCCAGCTTCAGGATGGTCGTCGCCGCCGGCTTCACGTCGATGCCCGTCACCTCCGGGCTCCACGCCTTGCCTGAAATCTTCAGCCCTACCGGGATGGCTTCCGTCGGCGTTACCTTGCCCACCGTCAGCGTCTTGATGGTCGCGGGCGTCAGCGACACGCCGCCCGTCAGGTCCAGCGTGCCGTCCAGCCCGATGCCGCCGTCGAAGCTCATCGCCGCTTCCGGCCGCGTCCAGGTGATGGGCTTGCTCAGCTGCGCCACGCCGTTCTTGATGGTCACGCTGAAGGGCAGGTCCCCGCCCAGGGACGTCACGTCGCCGCTCTTGAGCGCCTTCGCGAAGGGCACCGCCTTGGCCAGCGGCCCCGTGACGGACGACACCAGGTCCTTGCCCAGGAACGTGCCCTCCAGCAGGTTGCCGTTGATGCCGCCCAGCAGCGTCTGCTGCAGCTTGTCCGGCGTGTAGCCCACGCCCTGCACGTCCACGTTGCCGTTGAACTTGCCCGTCAGCACCTGCTTCGGCGTGCGCGCCGCCAGCGCCTGCGCGACCTCCAGGCCCTGCACCTGCACCTTCGCGGTGAAGGGCCGGGCTTCCGGCGCGGGCCCCAGGCGGATGGTCGTCCCGTCCGCCACCACCTTGCCGCCGTAGATGCCCGTCGAGAACTTCTCCACCGTGATGAGGTCGTCCACCATCTTCACCACGCCCGTCACATTGGTCAGGTCCATCGCCGTGTAGCGCAGCGACGCGATGGCGAACCGGATGTCACCCCGGTAGCCGTTGAAGCGACTGGCCTCTCCCGGCGGCGGCTCCGGCGGAGGCTTTCCGCCCGTGCGCGCCAGCACCTGCTCCTCGCTCATCAACAACTTCTCCGCATCCAGCCGCGCGGCCTTCACGTCCGCCTTGAACGTCGTCGTCGCCTTCTTGCCCGTGCCCGCGAGCGCCACCGTGGCGGTGCCCGTCACCGTGTCCTCCAGCGCGCCCAGGCTCATGCTGGTGACGTTCACCGTCATCCCGCTGCCCGTCTTCGCCGGCGCGTACGTGCCCGCCGCCGCGACCTCCAGCCGCTGCCCCGGCGCCTTGTTCACCAGCAGGCCCGGCCGCATGTCCACGCCGTTGAGGTCCGCCTTCGCATCGAAGCGCAGCGCGCCGCCGCTCGCCGCCGCGCCCGTCACCTTCGCGTTCAGCTTCATCGCGCCGCCGGCGTCCTTCGTCAGCTGATCCGGCACCCGCAGCCGCACCGGCGTCAGGTCCACCGCGATGTTGATGGCCTGCGCCTCCTGCGTGCCGCTGCCGCGCACGTCCAGGCCAATGGGGCCGGCGATCATCCCGTTGAGCTGCTTGCGCAGCGGCGGGTAGTACTCGGCGAGCACTGCCGGGTCCAGGTTGCGGCCCACCAGCTCAAGACCCTCCACCGCGGGCTTGTCCGTGAGCAGCCCCTTCACCTTGCCCTTGCCCGTGATGGCCGCGGGGCCCAGGTTCAGGTTCAGCTTGTCCAGCGCCAGGTCACCGGTGGCCATGTCGCCCGTCACGTCCGTGTCGAGCACCACGTCCAGCGCCTTGCCGCCCTCCGAGCCCGCGAACTTCATCCCCAGCGCCTTGATGACGCCCACCAGCTTCGTGGGGCCCTTGCCGCCGGGCACCGCGCCGCCCAGGTCCGCCTTCCAGTCCGCGTCCAGCGTGCCCGCCTGCAGCCCCACGTCCGGGGGCAGGAACGGCCCCAGCGGCGACAGGTCGATGTGCTCCGCCTTCAGCGTCACCTGCTCCGGCGTGGGGATGAGCGTCGCCGGCAGCGGGGCCGCGGCGAGCGTCATCTTCAAATTCTGCTTGTCCGCGAGCACCGCGGCCGCCAGGTCCACCTTCAGCGGTTGGCCCACGCGCAGGTCCTTCACCTCGATGTCCAGGTCCTTCACCGCCAGCTCGCGCGCCTGCGCGCCGCCCGCGCGGTCCACGAAGCGGATGGTGCCGTCGATGAGCGCCGCGCGCTCCACGTGCACGCCCGACAGGTCCGTGGGCTGCGTCTCCTCCTCGGGCGTCTCCTCCTTCGGCTGCTGCGCGGCCAGCTTCTCCTGGAGGCGCTGCACGTTGGTGGTGCCGTCCGCCAGGCGGAGGACGTTCACGGTGAGCCCGGACACCTCCGCGTCCTGTACGCGGATGTCCTTGCCCTTCGAGGTGAGCAGCGGCATCGCCGCCACGCTCACCGTCACGTCCTTCACCTCCGCGAGCGGCAGGTCCTCGCCCTCGGCGGCGCCCACGCTGACGTTCTGGATGTGAGCGCCCACGTAGGGAAAGAGCTTCGTGGAGACGTCGCCAATCTCGATGGGGCGCCCCAGCTTCTGCGAGTACGTCGCGGCCTGGTCGCGCGCCGTCTTCAGCAGGATGGCGTCCAGGCGCCACAGCACCACCGCCACGATGGCGATCAGGAGGACGAGGATGCCTCCCAGCACATACGGCCAACGCTTCTTCTTCACAGCCGCCACGGTTCCTCCTCCGTCGGGAGAGCGGTCGAACGCTTAGCGCAGCGCCAAGAGCGCCGCACCTCCCATGCACGAAAGGAGGTTGCCAGCGTGACGATCAACAGCCGGGGGAAAGTCATACTCCTGTCGACCCTTGCATCTAGGCACGACGGCCCCACCCAGGAAGGGGGCCTCATGCTTTGAGGACGCAAGAGTTCGGAGCTTTCAAGGAATCATGGGGTAGGTCGGGCGACGCCTAGAGGTCGATGACCTCCGGCTCCATCCCGGACGCGGGCGGCGTGTCGCCCTGGCCCTCCAGCAGGAAACCCCAGGGCGCGTACACGTTCCCGCCGGTGAACGCGTCCACGTAGAGCACCACTGGCGTGTCCAGGCCGTCGTACGTGACCTCGAAGATGGACAGCTGGCCCTTCCCCTGGCCCTGGCCATCCACCTGGGTGAACTCGCAGCAGTCCCCCATGCGGCGCCACGCCACCGGCTGGCCCTCCGGCCCGCGCAAGAGCTTGAAGTACGCCATCACGCCCTTGTCGCCCCAGCCCACCCGCACCGGGTTCTCCGGCCGGGTGCCGTAGGTCAGCGGATCCGGCCGCTTCGGCAGCAGGGGCGCGGTGCGGTGCATCACCTCCTGCATGGACGTGCCCGGGGAAGCGCACGCCGTCAGGAGCAACACCGCGGCGGGGATGCATCGGAACAGGGACATCGGGACCTCCAGCTCGGCCTGGGAAACGCCCCAAGCTGGCGTCCGCCCCGGTTGCCGCGCATCCCCATCCCCCGCACGGACCGTCCTCCGGGAAACGCACCCCCGAGCCCAGCGCACACGCGCAAGGTCCGGGGGGGAAGGACGGCCAGGCTGCGCTTCTTCAGCTCAGCGACTTCAGGTCCAGGCCCAGCTCGTGGCGGTAGCGCTCGAAGCATCGCGCGCCCGCCGTCAGCCGCAAGAGCGCCCCTTCCGCCAGGGGCCTCGCGCACGCGGGGTTCGCCTCCACCAGCGGACGCAGCACTTCCTTGTTCCAGGTCTCGGAGTGCTTCACATCCAGCGTGGAGTGCAGCGCGTAATAGCGCCGCACGCGCATGTCGAACCCCAGCCGCTTGAGGCCCTCGTTGACGCGCGCGGTGCGGCCCGGCGCCGTCTCCTCCACGATGCCCAGCGCGCCCACCGCGTGGTACGTGTAGCGGCGGTTGAACGCGAACGCGCAGAGCAGGTTCGCCAGCGCGTGCGCTTCCCACACCGTGTCCTCGTCCGTGGGCTTCAACCCCAGCTTCTGCGCCATCTCCGCGAGCATCGGTCCGTGCATCGCGTCCTCGCGCCCTCGGCCCATCTCATCCCAGTAGTTGCGCGCCAGCTCCAGCTTCGCCCGCGTGGGCAGCTGCAACTGCGTCAGCGCCACCAGGTCGTCGAAGCCGGCCTCGCCCGCGACCTCCTGCGTGAGGAACCAGTCCATCTGCTCACGCGTCGCCTGCGTGGCGAGCCACGGGAACAGCGGATCATGCTGTCCGGGACCGGACTCCTTCAGATCCTCGAACCAGGCGATGAACCCGTCCGCGTCCTCCGGTGCTTCCGCCGCCCACGCCGCCACGCGCTGCCGCTCCGCCTCCACGTACTCGCCTTCGAGCAGGCGCAACTGCGTCTCCTCCTGCACGGCTGCCCGCCAGCCCTCGGTGGGAAACCCCGGTGCCAGTCGCGCGTGGTTGAAGCGCAAGAGGGTCCGGTGAAGCCGTTCGGACAGGCGTGCGTCCTCCGTCCCCGCTTCCCCAGCCACCTCGCCAAGCCCGCTCATGGTGCGCACCCTCTCTACACATACCGGAAGGCGGGAGTGCCTTCCGGTCACATGTATGGGGATGACCTTGCACACCGGCCACATCGCTCCCGCCACCTTCGCCGTCAGTCAGGTGCGTTGCGAGAAAGACCACGTCCGCTCCCGCGACTGCGCGTATCAGGTCGCATGGAACATCAATCCGCATATGAAGCCCGGCGCTGTCGCCTGGCGGCGGGCGTGCACGCAGCACCGCGAGTTCCTGCGTGCCCTGCGTGAAGCAGGCGCGGGCTTCTTCGAACTGCCCTTCGTCCACGGCGCGTTCGACTCCGTGTTCGCCAAGGACAACGCGGTGCTCGTCTCCCAGGAGGGTGAGCTGCGCGCCCTGCTCGCCACCATGCGCCATGGCCAGCGACGCGGTGAGCAGTTCGCGCGCGCCCGGTGGCTGTCCGCGCGCGGCTTCGACGTCATCGAGCCGCCGCGCGTGCACATCGAAGGCGGTGACGTGGCCATGCTGCCCGCGGGCCGGGGCGCCCTGCTGGGCTGGGGCATGCGCTCCACGCAGCGCGCCGCGGGCGTGCTGGAGGCGTTCCTCTCCGCGCCCGTCACGCCGCTGGAGCTGTGCGACCCGTACCTCTACCACCTGGACACCGCGCTCACCGTCCTGTCCGACGGCACCGCGCTGGTGTGTCCGGAGGCCTTCACGCCGGAGTCGCTGCGCATGCTGGCGCGCACGGAGGGCATCCAGCAGGTGGTCCCCATCGCGCGCGAGGACGCGCTCGCGTTCGGGCTCAATCTGGTGGAGGTGGGCAACACCGTCATCGTCGGCGCGCGCGTGCCTCGCGTGGAGGCGGTGCTGCGCGGCCTGGGACGCCGGCCCGTCAGCGTGCGGTTGGATCAGTTCCACCTGGCCGGCGGCAGCGCGGCGTGTCTCGTGGCTCGCGTGCACACCCTGCCGCTCCTGTCCGCCCGGCGCTTTCGCGAGGAGCAGGAGCAGGACATGGCCCAGCCGCTCTCCGCGTGACGTGCGCCAAAACGAAGACCTCCCCGGGCGACGAAGCGCGCGGGGAGGTCCAGGGTGAAGCACGGAGGAGTCCTCAGGACTGTTCGCTGGTGACTTCCGGCGCGCTCAGCCCTTCGGCCTGCTGGAAGCGGCGCGGGTGACCGTCGCCGCGGGTTCCGCCGGAGAGCTTGTCCACCCAGGGGTACTTCTGCGCCTCTTCCGCCGTGTAGCCCAGGTTGAAGACGGTGGCGCTCTTGGGCTTGTCGGAGGCCTTCTCGTACAGCGTGCCGAACACGCGGTCCCAGAAGTAGTTCGTGATGCCGTAGTTGCCCTGCTCATTGTGGAAGTGGTGGGACATGTGCAGGCGCTTGATGTCCTTCAGCCACTTCTGCTGCGGGGCGTAGTTGAGGTGCTGGATGCAGTGGCAGAACTCGTAGAAGCACGTGGTCACCATGCCCCAGCCCAGCGCCGCCGCCGCACCGGACCGGCCGCCGATGAGGTAGCCGATGGGCGTGAGCACCAGCGCGATGGTGGGCAGCGTGGTGTGCAGCGCGCCGAAGAGCACGCGCAGGTCGTGCGGGTCCTGGTGGTGGTCGAAGTGGATGCGCTTCCAGGTCACCGCCGTCGCCGCGGACTTGTAGAGAAAGCGGCCGTGCAGGATGTACCGGTGGATGAGGTACCAGCCGAACGGGTACGCCACCGTGGCCAGCAGCATCGCCGCGCCCATGCGCACCGGCGCGTCGAACCACTTCACCGACAGCACGATGCAGGTGATACCGATGAGGATGTAGGCGACGACGGCGTAGTAGGTGAAGAACGAGTAGACCAGGTCGCGCAGCGACATCCGGTCCAGGTTGTGCTTCCGGTTCAGGAAAGAGACCGCCACGGGGATTCCCTCACTATCCGCTCCGCCGCGGGGCCCGGGCTGCCGGGTGCGCGTGGCGCGAAGGCTTGCTCGCATCCCGGCCCTTGGGGGTGATGCGGTGGTTCCTGAGCTATCAGTCAAGAGGCCCCTTGGCCCAGGAACGGTGAGGGCTCTCTTAGCGCCTTCCTGGAGGCATTGAGAAGCTCCGCTGTTGCCGCGCCCGCACATTGTCTGTCTGCCCGCCCTCCGTCCGACCCGAAGGCGGACTTCCATGCGGGAAGTCCACACCCCACCTTTCCGCCCACAGGCGCGAGCGATCGCGCGAGGGGGCGGACAGATGGCGCGCAAGGCACAGGGACAACAGGGCAGTGGGACCCAGGCGGGGGAACGCCCCGCGCGGCGGAAGGCGGCCACCCGGAAGACGACGGGCGGCGCACCCAGCGCGGGCCGCCTGGAGCTGCGCCGCGACGTCGCGGAGTACCGGGCCGCCGCGGAGGCTCAGGCCGAAATCGTGCGCGAGCGCATCAACGCCGCGCTGGAGGTCAGCCGCCGCACGCGCGAGGAGATTGAGGAGCGCATCGCCAGCGAGCTGCACGCGCCCCGCGTCACCGCGAAGAAGGCCGCCGCACCGGCTCGCAAGCGCACCCGCGCCTCCCCGCGCGCGGCGGCGAAGTAGGGCGCGGCCCCACAGGCCCCCAAGGCCCGGTCTTCAGGAGCGGAGCGCCGGAGCCCGCGCGGGCTGCGCCGCTCCCTCCGGGCCGGAGGACTCCAGGTCCAGCGCGGAGAGCTTCTCCGCCAGCGCCTGGACCCGGTCGCCGCCGCCGTCCAGGGGGGACGCGGCGCGCGCACCGATGAAGCACACGCGGGCCCGCTCCAGCAGGGCCACCTGTGCGTGTAGCTGCGCGAAGAGGCGCTCCTGTCTGCGCGACAGCGCGTCCAGGTGGTTGAGCTCCTCACCCAGCGACGCGGCGGCGCGCTCCAACTGGCGCCGGGCCACGCCGTCCTGCGCGTCCTGGGCGCGCTTCTTCAATTCCTGCACCTGCGAGTCCACGCTCCCCTGGGACGCGGAGGACAGCTGCGTCTCCAATTCGGTGTGGGACTCGGCCAGGGTGAAGACGTCCCGGGCCAGCTTTCCGAGCACGGCCTGGAGCTTCTCCAGCCCCGGGCCCCGGGCCAGCTTGTGCGCCTCGTCCTGGCACTGACGGTAGAGCGTGAGCGCCCGGGCCACCAGGCCGCGCACCTCACCGGAGAGCGTGGCCTCCAGGCGCATGCCCCGGGTGGCCACCGCGTCCAGGTCCATGGCCAGGTTCGCCGGCAGCGTGCCGATGCTCCAGAACAGCGCCACCACGGCGTAGTCCACCATCAGCGGGAAGTAGCCCCACGCCGGGAGGAAGCGCGCGTCGAGCACCTGGTGCACGTACAGGCCCAGCGCGGTGGTGACGGCCGCGGCGCCGGCGCACAGCGCGACCTGGAGCGGCGTGCCCAGGCTGTCGCGCCCGTTGCCCCGCCACGCCAGCAGCCCCGCGGCGATGGCTCCCGCCACCGCGTGTGTCCAGGGCGACCCGAGCCCCAGCACGTAGGGCACGGCGGGCAGCAGCACCATCCCCGCGCGCACCAGGAGGTTCTCCGCCGCCTTCGGCTTCACCGCGGTGATGGCCGCCGCCATCAGCGCGAAGTAGCCCGGCTCCACCGGCACGCGCAGCACCTGCCGCGCCACGCCGGCCACCAGCGCCATGGCCCCGGCTCCCACGAGCGCGTAGAGGCAGCGCGACTCGAAGTCCTCCCGCCGGATGAGTTGGATGGAGAGGGACATGGTGCACCGGGCTCCGTACGACGGGGGGACTAGTAGCTGTTGCTCTGCCCGAAGTTCTTCATCGTCTTCTTCTTGAGGTCGAGCGCCTCGCGGCGGACGTCGGAGTCACTCTGGGCACTGCCATAGGCTGCCTGGGTCTTGTCCACGTCCGCAAGCTCTCCTGCGAGCGCGGACGCCGAAGCGCCGAACAGTTTACGCGCGTTGGTCAGGAAGCTGAGCGCGCTCTCCCGGTTGCCGCTCTGCATCTGCTCCGCGGCCGCCTGGAGCTGCTGGGTACCCAACGCACGGATGGCATGGACGCGCACATCGCGGTCCAGGTTCGCGTGCACCACCTGGACGTCGTTCGTCACCTTCGCGCCCAGGGCCACCGTCACCTGCGACGGCAGGTCCGCCGCCACGTCCACGTACGACACGGAGGCGTCCAGCACGTTCATGTCCGCCGCGTTCGCCGGCGCGTCCAGCGTCAGCTTCACCACCACGCGCGCGGACTGGCCACCCGTCAAATCGTAGAGGGGGATGCGCACGACGTTGCCGTCGCGGGTGGACGGCAGGCCCATCACCTCCACGCCGCTCACGCCGGGCGGCAGGGTCAGCGTCATGCTCACGTTGCGCGCGACGGTGCTGGCGGCCTGCTCCAGCTCACGGGTGAAGATGGCGGCCAGCTCCGAGGAGTCGCTGACGAAGCCGGAGAAGCCGCCGCCGCGCTCGGCCATGCCGCGCATCAGCGTGTCGTTGAAGCCGCTGCCCACGCCCAGCGCGCTCACGGTGATGCCCGTATCGCGCAGCTTGCCCACCTCGGAGAAGAGGCCCGCGTTGGACGTCACGCCCTCGGTGGGCTCGCCGTCGCTCAGCAGGATGGTGCGCGTCACCCGGTACTGCCTGGCGTACGCACGCACCGCTTCCGCGCCCGCGACCAGTCCGCCGCTCATGTGCGTGCCGCCATTCACCTGGATGGCGTCGATGGTGCTCAACAGCTCGCGGCGCGTGGTGTTGTTGATCTCCACGCTGGGCACCACCTTCACGTCGGAGCCGTAGTGCACCAGCGCCAACCGGTCCCCGTCGCGCAGCTGCCGCACCAGCTCCTGCGCGGCGCGCTTCGCGTCCGTCAGCTTGGCGCCATCCATGGAGCCGGAGCGGTCCACCACCAGCGACAGGTTCACCGGCACGCGCTGGACCTTCTCCGGCATGCGCGCCGACAGCTCGAATACGGCGAAGGCCTCACCCGGGCCCGTCTTCACGTACGCGCCGGACAGCTTGCCCGTGAGCTCCACCGGACCGGCCTTGCCGGACGCGGGCTGGCCCAGGACGACGGGCAGCACGCCCTGGATGGGCGCTTCATCCGGCTGAATCACGGTGTGGGTCTGGTCCACGGGGCTGGTGGCCACGGTCGGGGAGCGGAGCGGGGTCCGGCGCAGGTGCCCGTTGGGGAGCCGCTCTTCGACGACCGGCGGGTGCGAGGAGGTCTTCGCGAAGAACGAGCGCGCGTCGAGCGCGAGCGCCCCCACGAACAGCAGGCCAGCGAGAGTCAGCAACAGTTTGGTGCGGTTCATGCGCGGCGGACCTTCCCCCAAGGGGTGCGAGCGGACGAGCACACGCTCGCAGACCCGTCACGCGGGCGCATCGGTCAGTGGGAGGACCCTCCTCCCGATGACCGATGGGGCCCCGTGTCGGCGTTCCCCGGCGTCAGGCCGCGTCAGGCGGCCCGTGGCGCACCAGCTCCTCCACGGCGCCTCGCACGCGCGCCTCGTCGAAGGGCTTCTCCAGGAGCGGGTTGGGGATGTGCTCCAGGAAATCGCGCGCGCCCGCGGTGAAGGCGCCGCCGGACACGAAGACGAAGCGGCGCTCCAGGCCCGGGTGGTCGCGCCGCACGGCTTCGTACACGTCGCGGCCGGCGAGGTCCGGCATCATCACGTCGCACAGCACCGCGTCGAAGCCCGGCGCCTGCGACATGCGCTCCAGCGCCTGGCGGCCGCTCGTGGCCACCTCCACGTCATGGCCGCGCAACAGCCGCTGCAGCACGCGGCCCACCGCGGGCTCGTCGTCCACCACCAGCACGCGGCCTCGCGGCACCACGGGCGCGGCGGGCAGCGGGGCTTCCGGCGGACGGACGACCGGTTCGGGCCGGGGCGCGGGCAGCACCACGCGGAACGTGCTGCCCTTGCCCACGGTGGAGTCCACCTGGATGTCGCCGCCCAGCCCCGTGATGATGCCGTGGCAGATGGACAGCCCCAGGCCGGTGCCCACGCCCACGGGCTTGGTGGTGAAGAACGGGTCGAAGATGCGCCCCATCACCTCCGGCGGGATGCCGATGCCCGTGTCGCGCACCTCCACCACCACCTGACCGCCGGACACGCGCGTGGCGAGCACCACCTCGTGTTCATGCGCGGAGCCCTCCGGAATCGCCTGCGCCGCGTTCACCACCAGGTTGAGGAACACCTGGCAGAGGCGGCCCTCGTTGCCCATCACCTCCGGCACGGTGCCGTACTCCCGGCGCAGCCGCGCGCGGTGCCGGATTTCATTGGCGGCCATCATCACCACCGAGTCCAGCACCGCGTGCACGTCCACCGGAGTCATGCGCTCTTCATCCGGCCGCGAGAACGTCTTCAGCTGGCGGACAATCTGCCGCACGCGCTCGGCGCCCTCGCACGCCTCGCCCAGCACCTCCTGCCACTCCGCCACGTCCGGCGGGCGCACGCCGCGCACGCCGGGTCCGGGGGACAGGTGGTGGCGGAACTCGTCCGACAGGAAGCCCAGGTTGGAGACCACGAAGGCCAGCGGGTTGTTGATTTCGTGCGCGATGCCCGCCGCGAGCGTGCCCACCGACGCCAGCCGGTCCGCCAGCGTCAGCCGCGCCTTCAACTGGCGCTGCTCCGTCACGTCGCGCGCGATGGACACCACCGCGGGCTGACCGTCGAAGCGCAGGGGTAGCGAGGCCAGCTCCACCACGCGCGTGCGCCCGTCGCGCAGCACCAGGCGCCGCTCGCTGGTGAGCGGCGTGCTGTCCACGGACGCCACGCCGGTGCCCGGCACGTCCGCCAGGAACTCCGACAGCCGGCGGCCCACCAGCTCCTCCGCGCGCGCGAAGCCCAGCGTGGTGACGAGCACCGCGTTGGCGTAGACGATGTGGCCATCGCGCTCGATGGCCGCCGGGTCGGGGAAGCCCTCCATCAGCGCGCGCAGGCTGGCCTCGGAGCGCTTCAGCGCCTCCTCCACCTCCCGCCGCTCCGTGATGTCGCGCGCCAGGCCCTCCACCGCCACCACGCGGCCCGCGGTGTCCGTCACCGGCGCCACCACGTGCTCCAGCCACAGGAGGCTGCCGTCAGGGCGCAGGAAGCGCAGCTCCACCGTCCCGCCGTCCAGGGACTGGGGCGACTCCAGCACGCGCTCCAGCGCGGCCCGGTCATCCGGGTGCACCTGCCGGTACCACAGCTCCGGATCCGTGTAGTGCGCCTCCGGCCCCAGGCCCAGCTTGGCGTGCGCCACGCGGCTGACGTACGCGAAGCCGCGCGGCGCTTCCCTCCGGTACAGGTACAGCACGTCGGACGCGTTCTCCGCGAGTTGGCGGAAGCGGTGCTCGTGCTCGCGCAGCGCCCGTTCGGACGCGCGGCGCTCCAGCGACACGGAGATGGCGCCGCTGGCCGCGGACAGCAGGTCCACCTCCAGGCGGTCCCACTCGCGCGCCTCGAAGCAGTTGTCGAAGCCCACGAAGCCCACCAACCGGCCCTGCACGCGCAGGGGCAGCACCAGCAACGTGAGGATGCCCTGCGGCTCCAGGAGGTCCCGCTCGACGGAGGGGAAGGTGGCCACGCGGCCGGTGACGACCTCGCCGCGCTCCAGCACGGTCGCCCAGCGCCCCAGGATGGGCCGCATGGGCAGGTCCTGGAGCATCGGGTTGTCGATCTCCGCCGTGACACCGGGCGCGCACCACTCGGCGCGCTGACTGCACATGAGGGTGCCCTGCGCGTTGGTGTACGTCTCGAAGACGTAGACGCGGCTGGCTCCGGAGGCCTGTCCCAGCGGAGCGAGCGCCGGGCTGTACAGGTCGCCGCCCTCCGGCACCGACAGCAGGCGCTGCTGCATGTCCACCAGGGCGGTGAGGTAGCGCTCGCGCCGGGCGAGCGCGTCGTTCGTGCGCTTGCGCTCGGTGATGTCGTTGAGCGTGCCCGCCATGCCCAGCAGCGTGCCGTCCTCGTCGACCGTCACCCGCGCGAAGACGTCCACCCAGCGGAAGCCGCCGTCGCGCGTGAGGTAGCGCACCTCGTGCTGGACGAACTCGCGCTCGCGCGTGAGCAGGGTCTTGCACACCACCAGCGTGCGCTCCCGGTCGTCCGGGTGCACGAAGTCCAGCGCGGAGCGGCCCAGGCTCTCCTCCACGGGAAAGCCTGTCACCTCGGTCCACGCGGGATTGAGGAAGACCCACGTGCGCGCCGTGTCCGTCTGGAACACGACCTCCTGGAGCGTGTCGATGACCTGACGGAAGCGGCGCTCGGTGGGGGTGGTGCCGTCAGGCCGGGTGAACGGCATCTGCATGCGGAGGACTCGCGGTGGAAGAACTTGGCCGTGCGGGCGGAACATCCGCGACGCGCACGGAGACAGTCGAACGATTGAGGATCGCCATCATGCAGGCAAGGGGGCCCACGGGAAGAGCGTGAGGATGGGAAGCATTCCCTGTCCTTGAGGATGGAGTGGGCTGCAGGTCCTGTCTTCCTTTCTTCCCGGGAGGCGGAGATGACACCATGATGCGTGCGGAAAGCCTTGGCATGTCCGGCATCACCACTCCAGCCTTGGAGGCCCGCGTGACGGATGGGGATGGCTTGCCCCTGTCAACGCGCGTCATGGACGCCGAAGGCGTTGTGCTCGTTGAATGCACGGGCCGTGTGACTTTTTTCAACTCACAAGCCGCGGCGCACTTCGGCATTCCGGTCCCTCTCCACATCGAGCACGCTCGCCTGCCTGGGTGTGAATGGGTGCGGGATGACGGCACACCGCTGCCGCCGGGCGACTCACCGCTGGCGCGAGCGCTGGCGGGCGAGCCGGTGGACGCGTCCCCATGGCATGTACTCCGTCCGGATGGAACGCGCGCCGTGCTGCGCTGCATCGCGGTGCCGGTGCGGGCCGGGGACGGGCAGGTGGCCGCGGCGCTCCTTCGCACGCATGCCGTGGAGGCGGTGCCCGCGTCCATGTTGGATGCGTCGCGCCTGCTGGCGGAAGCCGGGGCGCTCCTGGGCACGTCGGTGGACGCGGAGGCGCAGCTGGAGCCGCTGCTCAAGCTGCTGGTGCCCGCGCTGGGGGAGGGGGCCCTGCTCGTCCTCCGGACACCGGGCGCCGTGGGCGATGAAGGCCTGCGCGTGGCGGCGTCACTGCACGCGGACTCAGGACGGCACGCGCTGTTGCGTGACCTGCTCACGCGCTATCCGCAGGAGTCTTCCGTGCCGGGCGGGCTGCCCCAGGTGTTCGCGTCCGGGGCGGCGGGGCGTCTGTCCATCCTGTCCGAGGAGCACGTGGTGGCCATCGCGCGGGACGCGGAGCACGCGCGGCTCTTGCGCCAGGTGGGGCCGCACGGCTGCCTGAGCGTTCCGTTGGGCGCGCGCGGCAACGTGTTGGGCGCGCTGATGGTGCTGCGCTCCAACGCGCTGCGGTCCTTTGGCGAGGAGGAGGAGCACTTCCTCACGGAGCTGGCCCACCGCACCGCGCTCTATCTGGAGAACGCGCGGCTGTACCGCGAGGCGCGCGAAGCGGTGCGCCAGCGCGACGAGTTCCTGGGCATCGCGAGCCACGAGCTGAAGACGCCGCTCACGCCGCTGAGCCTCAAGGTGCAGCTGCTGCAGAAGCAGGTGGTGGTGCTGGCGCGCGAGGGCAAGGACGTGCCCACCGAGCGTGTCGCGGACGCGCTGGACGTGGTGCAGCGCCAGGTGCGCCGGCTGTCGGGCCTGGTGGACAGCCTGCTGGACGTGTCGCGCATCACCGCGGGCCGGCTGCGGCTGGAGCTGGAGGAGCTGGACCTGGCGAGCGTGGCCGCCGAAATCCTCTACCGCTTCTCCGCCGCGGCGGCGCAGGCCGGCACGGAGCTGGGCCTGGAGGCGCCGGTGCCGGTGGTGGGCCGGTGGGACCGGCTGCGCCTGGAGCAGGTGGTGACGAACCTGGTGTCCAACGCGCTCAAGTACGGAGCGGGCCAGCCCGTCATCGTGAGCGTGGAGGCGCAAGGCACGCTGGCGCGGCTCGCCGTGAAGGACCACGGCATCGGCATCGCGCCGGCCGACCTGGCGCGCATCTTCGAGCGCTTCGAGCGCGCGGTGAGCGACCGGCACTACGGCGGTCTGGGCCTGGGGCTCTACATCACGCGCCAGATTGTCGAAGCGTTCGGCGGCAAGGTGAGCGCCGTGAGCACGCCGGGGGAGGGCGCCACGTTCCTCCTGGAGCTGCCCCGGGGCGACATCCCGGAGGAGTGGCTTGTCGCGCACGCGGCGCCGGGGCCCACCCAAGGCGGGTAGGCGCCGGGTAGGCCCGCGTCTCTTTCAGCTCAGGCGACCTCCAGCACCGTCCACTCGCGCACCTCGCCCGCGAGCGTCACCTCCACGGTGTCGCCGGCCTTCTTTCCCAGCAGGGCGCGGCCCACGGGGGAGCTGGGGGTGATGACGGAGAGGAAGCCGTCGCCGCCGGGGCCGGTGAGCTCGGTGCCCGCGCCAGCGGGGAGCACGAAGAAGGTGCGCTCGGCGAAGCCGTCCTCGTCCTCGGTGCTGCAGTCCACCAGGGCGCCCAGGCCCACGGGCCCCTGGCGCGAGAAGCGGGGCAGCTCCTTCTGGCCGAAGGCGGTGAGGGCCTGGAGCTCTTCTTGGAGGCGGCGGGCGCGCTGGGCCTGGCCGGTGGCGAGGCTGCCGTACTCGATGGCGGCGCGGCCGTCCTCCTTCTTCTCGGACTCCGTGGCGAGGCTGCGGGCGGCCTCGCGGGCATCGGCCTCCGCGCGGTGGGCCAGCCGGTCGCTCTGTTGGAGTCGCTCGGACAGTTGCTGGAGCAGGGTGAGCTTGTCGAGTCGCATGGGTATCGATACAGGACTGTAGCGCCCGGTGCGGCGGCCTCCAGTTTTCAGCCCGACGGGGCCCCGGGCTTTGGTTGAATGGGGTGCATGACGCCTCAGGAACGCTCTCAGAAGGCCCACGAACTCGTCGCCCAGGGCGCGGTGCTGCTGGATGTGCGCACCCCGGAGGAGTTCCAGCAGGGACACCCGGACGCCGCCCGCAACATCCCCGTGCAGGTGCTGGCCCAGCGCCTCTCAGAGGTCGGCCCGGTGGGCACGCCCGTGGTGGTGTACTGCGCGGCGGGAGGCCGCAGCGCGGTGGCCGCGGAGCTCCTGCGCAAGGGCGGCTTCCCGGACGTGTTCGACCTGGGCTCCGTGAAGAACTGGTAGGCCGAACGGGTAGGCCCAAGTCCCCGGCCCGCGTGACAGCGGGCCGGGTCTTCAGTCAGCGTGCGCGCTCAAAGCGCCATGCAGACCCGCACCGCCGGCTTCCTCCTCGTCGCCCTGTCCGGCGCCTCCTTTGGCGCGTTGGGCCTGTTCGCGCGCCTGGCCTACGCGGCGGGCACGGACATGCCCACGCTGCTCTTCCTGCGCTTCACGCTGGCCGGGCTGGTGCTCGCGGGCGTGATGGTCGCGAAGGGCGGAAGGTGGCCCCGGGGCCGCCTCCTGTGGGGCCTGGTGGCGCTGGGCGCGGTGGGCTACTTCACGGAAGGCAGCGTCTACTTCATCGCGCTCCAGCACGCGTCCGCCGGGCTGGTGGCGCTGCTGCTCTACCTCTTCCCCGCGCTGGTGGCCCTCATCCAGGTGGCCCTGGGACGCGAGCACCTGAGCCGCCGCCGCTGGTTGGCGGTGGGGCTGGCCCTGTGCGGGACGGCGCTCACGGTGGACCCCGGCCCGGACGCGAAGCCGTTGGGCATTGGGCTGGGCGTGCTGTCGGCGGTCATCTACGCGCTCTACGTCTTGTCCAGCGCGCGGATCGCGGGGCCGGCGGGGCCGCTCGCGGCAAGCACCGTCGTCCCGCTGTCGGCGGGGGCCGCCTTCGGGGCGCTGATGCTGGTGAAGGGCCCGTCCTTTCCCCAGACGCCGGGAGGCTGGGCCGCGGTGGCGGGACTGGCGCTGCTGTCCACGGTGGTGGCCATGCTGACGTTCTTCGCGGGCCTCAAGCGCATTGGCCCGGTGAACACGTCGCTCCTGTCCACGCTGGAGCCGGTGATGGCGGTGGTGCTGGGCGCCATCTTCCTGGGCGAGCGCCTGTCCTTGCGGCAGGGCCTGGGCGGCCTGCTCATCCTGGTGGCGGTGGTGGTGCTGGCCCGGAGCGACTCCAGCCGCCCGGCGGAACCCGGGACGGCCGGAGCCTGAGTCGCGCGAGCGGCTACAGGCACTCGAGGAACTGCTGCACGTCGTTCACGAAGCGCTGGGGGCGCTCGGCGTGCGGCGCGTGGCCGGTCTCCGGGTAGAGCAGGTACTTGGAGCCGCGGATGGCGCGGGCCAGGGCGCGCTGCTCCGCCACGGAGAAGAAGCCGTCGTGGTCCCCGCCGATGATCAGCGTGGGCACGCGGATGCGGCCCAGGCGCGAGGAGTGGTCCTCCGCGATGAGCCCATCCAGCGCGTCCTGCCACACGCGCGCGGGCAGCTTGGAGCTCTCCGAGACGAGCGTGTTCAGGTACGACGCCGGAATGGGCGCGTAGAAGGTGCTGGCCTGGAACTCATGGATGAAGGCGGGATCCACGGGGTCGGTCAGCGTGTCCACGACCTCCTTGAGGCCCAGGGCCACTTCATTGCCCGCCACGGTGGGCGCGGAGCCCACGAGCACCAGCCCCTTCACGCGGTTGGGGAAGTCCAGCGCCACCTGCTGCGCGATGAAGCTGCCCATGGAGTGGCCCACGAGCACGGCGCGCGACACGCGCTTCGCGTCCAGGAACGCCACCACGTCCTTCGCGAAGGCCTGCTGCGTGTAGCAACACGCCGGGCGGGACGAGTCGCCATGACCGCGCTGGTCCAGCGCGTAGATGTGGAAGTCGCGCGAGAAGCGCGGCAGGTCCAGGTCCCAGGTGTGATGCGAGTCCGTATAGCCGTGCAGCAGGACGACGACGGGTCCGTCCTGGCGGCCCTGCTCCACGTAGCGGAGCGTGACGCCGGTGGACAGCCGCACGGAACCCTCACGGGGATTGGAGCCACCGTGACGGTCGGAGTCCGCCAGGGCGGCCGGAGCACTCACGAGGTCGGGTGCGGAATCCGACGCGACATCGGGTCCACAGCCAGCGAACAGCAGCACTGCGAGGAGGGGGCGAAGGGCGCGCAACATGCGTCAGGGCCTCACGGGATGGGACGCGGCGGGTAGGTCCGCCGCGAGGATTCACGCCATCCTAAAGTGACCTCTGACATCCCTTGTGTGAATCCATCCTGGCAGGTCGGAAGTGACCTGCCAGGGAGGGTCGAAAGGGCCCCTTGTTCCGAGCTACGGACAGTCGCCCCGGAAGCCGTCGCAGTCCACGAAGCCGTTGACTCCGCCGCGATAGATGCAGGCGACCTCTCCATGACAGGCGAGCGTGCTGCCGTCACCGCAGACGATCTCCACATCGCAAGGGCCCGGTTCCCACCCCGTGGCCCAGGCCACCACGGGAACCAGCACGCCCAGGGCCACGACCACGCACGACACCCATGCCATCCACTTCATGGAGACACTCCTCGCCCACAGGGCGCTGGATAGGTTTCCATGAAAGTCTGGGCTGGCGGTTCCAGCCGCGTCAAACCCTGCTCAGGGCCGCCGTGCGAAGATGAACTCGCCCACACCGCCCAGGCGCTGCTCGCGCCGGAGGATGTGGAAGCCCGTGGTCTCCACCAGGCGGAAGGTGTCGCGGTTGAGGCGGCAGCCGCCGGTCAGCTTGCGCCACGCGGGCGTCAGCAGGTCCTGCGCGGTGGCCACGGCCAGATTCGGCGCCCGCACGTGCTCCAGCAGGCGCAGCTCGCCGCCCGGCTTGAGCACCCGCATCACCTCCGAGAGCGCCGTGCCCGGCGCGTCCACGCAGCAGAACACCAGGCTGGACACCACCGCGTCGAACGAGCCGTCCGTGAACGGCAGCGCCTGCGCATCCGCCTGGAGCAGCGCCACGCCGCTGCGCCGTGCCCGCGCGCGCACCAGCGCTCCCAGGTCCACGTCCACCGCGGTCACCGACGTCACCGAGTCCGGGTAGCCCGGCAGCGCCAGGCCCGTGCCCGCGCCCACCTCCAGCACCTTGCCGGACAGCCCTTCCACCAGCTGCCGCCGGGCGGCGTTCAACCCCACCCAGCCCAGCGGCGCCATCAACGCGTCGTACGCCAGTGCCTTCACGCGGTACCCCCCTGCTGCGAAACGATGCGAAACGTGGACGCGCTACCGCGCTGTCTCCACCCGGCCCCGCGGCGCGGACGGCTTCTGCGAGGATGCGCTCGGCGCCTGCTTGCGCAACAGGCCCCACAGTCCGTACACCACCAGCAGCAGGCTGCCGTACTGCGCCGGCGTCAGGCCGAAGTAACGCGCGTCCACGTACGACAGGTCCGTGGCCCGCAGGAAGTCCAGGCTGAAGCGGGACGCCGCGTACAGGAGCGCCAGCAGCGGCAACAGCCGGCCCTTCATCTTCGGCATGTCGCGCAGCGCGTACAGCAGGCCGGTGATCGCGAAGAGCACGATGGCGTCGTAGAAGCCCAGGTCGTGCCGGTTGCCGTTGGGGAACTGCACCGCCAGGAAGAAGTCCGTCAGCTTGCCCGGGTGGTCGTGCACCGCGAAGCACCCCAGCCGCGCCACCGCCCAGCCCGGCGCCACGCCCAGCGCGAAGCTGTCCGCGTAGTCGTTGAAGCGCAGCTTCTTCACCCGGAAGAACACCACCGCCGCCAGGATGCCGCCCAACAGGCCGCCAAAGGACGACAGGCCATCCCAGAACCGGAAAATCTGGAACGGGCTCTTGGACATCTCCTCCGGGTGGTAGAAGAACAGGTGCACCCAGTGGCCGAAGAGCATGCCGGCCGCCACCCCCCACATCGCGAAGTCCGCCAGCGGGTTCGGGTCCAGCCCCTCGCGCTCCGCCTGCTTCGTCAGCAGCCGGGCAGCCAGGAGGATGCCCGCCGCCACGAAGACGTTGAAGGGGTTCAGTTCCAGGGGCCCCAGCTTGAACGAGGGGGCGTGCCAATAGGGAATCAAGGGGGCTCCAGAAAGGCCAGGGATCCGCGCGGACGTACTCCGGGCGGATGGAAGCCGAACAATCGGCGCATCCCGGGCTTCCCTCCACCTCTTTTTCCACTCCCCGCCCGCCGGGCGCGCAAGCCCCGCCCGGACGCCCACTCGCGCCCCCGCCCCTCCTGCCTGCCCCTTCCCCACATCCGCTGGCGGACAGAGCCCGTGTGCGCCCCTGGCCACTGCCCTCGTCCCAGGGAGGGAATCCGTTGTGTTTCCGGAGGTTCGGGGAAGCCGAGCGAGGACCGAGACACCAGACAAGGGGTGTCTATTACGGAAATCCCGTGATTTTTTGTCAGGGGGTCGAGGTCAAATCCCCCGGTTGGACCCCAGCGCATGGGGAGAGGGGAGGGCAGGTGATGCAACGGCTCCGGGCGACGCCCGCGAGCCCGACCCACCGGATCCGAAGGGGCTTGTCAGGGTCCCCAGGTGGGCGCGGTCGTACCGCAGGTGCTCTCCCTTCGGGCCCGGCGCGGATTGAGCGGTTCAAGGAGCACAGCCATGAAGTCGTTCCTGTTGGTACCCAAGGAGTCCATCGAGACGCAGGCCCGGCCCGGTGTGCGTGGCACGGCGCAGGGCGAGCGCGTCCTCAGCCGCAGCACCGCGCTCCGCTTCAGCGCGGCCCAGAAGGCACCGGATGCCCTCACCGCCCTCGGTCTGCGGTCGGCCACGCTGCCTGGCGTGAAGCCGGAGGTCAGTGGTCAGGCGCAGCGTGGCCGCAAGCGCGCCCGCGGCAAGAAGGCCAGCGACGTCGACGCCACGCCCATGCCGGGCGCGCCCGTGACGGAGCAGGTCGGCACGGAGGCCGGCAGCTACCGCTTCATGCCGCTCATCGGCGCCACCATGGCGCACTTCTACTCCCAGGACGCGGAGAAGGCGGCCCGGGGAGAGCTGGCGGAGGAGTTCGAGTTCATCCCGGACGTGGTGCCCCTGTCCTTCCCCGGTCCGGTGTCCGCCGGACAGACAGGGCCGCGCAACCGCGGCATGAGCTCGCTCGCGCAGCGCGAGTGGCCCGACGAGTCCGGTGTCCCCCTGGCGCACGCCCAGGGCATCCGGGGCGCCGGCGTGATGCTGGGCATCCTGGACACCGGCGTGGACGCGGACCACCCCGAGCACGCGAGCAAGACCATCCAGTTCCGCTACGTCTCGCTCTTCCCCAACTCGCCGCACAACCCCGCGCGCGACGTGCGCGGGTTCGATCCGGACGGCCACGGCACGCACGTGTGCGGCATCGCCGCGGGCGTGCACCACGGCGTCGCGCCGGAGGTGGACCTGTACGCCGCGTCCGTCATCGAATCGGAGACCATCCGCACCAGCCTGGGCCGCGTGGCCGCCGGCATGGAGTGGCTGCTGCACCAGTTCAGCCGTCCGGAGAACGCGTCGCGTCCCGCCGTCGTCAACCTGTCGCTGGGCTTCCCGCTGCAGCCGCCTCCGGGCATCTCCGAAGCGGACTACCTGCTCAACCAGCGCGCACTGCAGGCCATGCTGCGTCGGCTTCTGGACAGCAACATCCTGCCCATTGTCGCGGCGGGTAACAGTGGACCCGACACGGTTGGTTACCCAGCAGCCTTTCCCGAGGCCCTGGCTGTGGGGGCAGTCGACTTCGAGCGCAACGTGGCCACCTTCTCCGCCAGCGGCTCCGTGGGGCGTCGGGGCGTACCTGACGTCATGGGCTACGGGGTGAATGTGTATTCGTCTACTGAACGCCGCTGCAACAATCAGGCGTTCTATGAACGAATGAGCGGCACAAGCATGGCGGCGCCGTATGTCGCGGGAATCGCCGCGCTGTATCGTTGCCGCGCCCCTGACTTGACGGCATTGGAAGTGAGGGATTTGATTCTGGGCAATGCCATCAAGCTTCCTCGCTCGGCGAACCACCGGACGGGGAAGGGCCTGGCTGTTTTCAGGTGACGCGGTAGTTGCCGGGGCCGGTGCCACGTGAGCACCGGACCTGGGGAGGATGTGGCCATGAGCAGGAAGAATGGCGTGCCGGGCGGACCTCAAGACATTTCGGCCCGGATGTCCTCCGTCGCCGCCGTGCGTCCGCTGCCTGGCAGCGGAGGCACGGTGCGTGCGTTGCCGGGCGCGGGTGGCCTGGAGCGTGACGCACAGCCGGCCGGCGACATTGACGTCACGGTGATGCCCCGGGAATCGGCCGCGCCGAAGCGTCCTTCCGCGTCCTCACGGGCACCCATGCGCTCGCGCGCGGACATCTACAAGGAAGGCCAGGCGGAGAACGCCCGCTTCCGCGAGAGCTTCATGCGCTGGCTGGAGGCACACCAGTTGGTGGGCGCCGTGCGCGCCATGAGCGAGCCGGGCGGTTCCCTGCCCATGCTGCACTTGAGGTGCGCCCCGCGCGTGCTGGACCAGCTGCGCCGCGCGCCGGAGTTCGAGGCAGGCACGATGATGCCGCTCGAACAGCTGTATTAGGCCCGCCCCACCGCGCTTGCCTCCTGTCACCGGCCCCGCGTCCCGCCTCCCTTGTAACGGAAGACGGCCCTCCAGCGGTCTAAGCCGCCTTGCGAAAGGCGAGCACCCGCGTCTGGGCGCCCGCGCTGTCGCACCGGGAAGAGGCTCGCTTGCCGCGTTCACCCCTGTGGAACTGACGGCGGGGCTGCTTCTTCCTGATTAACCTAGAAACTCAGGATTGTAGCCGCCTGATGCCATTGAACGGAGGGACCAATGCGCTGTCTGGGATTGGACGGGGTCAGTCCAACCGGCAGGCGTCCTCGAAAGACAGACGCGGGTTGCGCGGGAAGAGCTTCGCCGGGTCGCCGTAGCCCAGGTTGATGAGGAAGTTCGACTTCCAGCCGGTGCCCTGGAGGAAGGCCTCGTCCACCTTGGCCTTGTCGAAGCCGCCCATGGGGCCGCAGTCGAGCCCCAGCGCGCGCGCCGCCAGGATGACGTAGCCGCCCTGCAGGGTGCCGTTCATGAAGGCCGCCTGCTCGCGCGCCTCCTGGGGCATGGCCGCGAAGACGCTCTTCATGTCGCGCGCGGGGAACAGCTTGGGCATCTGCTCGTGGAACGCGGTGTCGTACGCCACGATGACCGTCACCGGCGCCTGCATCGTCTTGTCCACGTTGCCCGGGGACAGCGCGGGCTTGAGCCGCTCCTTGGCCTCGCGGCTCCTCACGAACACCAAGCGCACCGGCTGGCTGTTGATCGCGGTGGGCGCCATGCGCGCCAGCTCGTAGATGCGGCGCAGCGTCTCGTCCGTCACCGGCCGGTCCTGCCAGCCCGAGTGCGTGCGGGCCTCCGTGAAGAGCTGCTCCAGCGCGTCCGTGTCCAGGGCCGTGTTCGTCGTCGCCATGCGTGATGTCCTCCGTTGCGAACACCCCATGGCTATCCGCGTAACTTTTATTTCGCAAGTAACTTCCAAAAAGTAAGTAAGTGCCGGCGGAAGGGGGCGGGCGCTATACTCGGAGTGGAGGTGGCACGATGCATGACGACTCAAGCCCGCTGTGTGCGCGGTTCCTGTCGGCGGCCGACCTGCTGGGGCGGCGCTGGACGGGCGTCATCCTGCGCATCCTGATGGACGGGCCGTGCCGCTTCGGGGAGCTGACGGCGCGCATCGGCACCATCAGCGAGCGTGTCCTGTCGGAGCGGCTCAAGGACCTGGAGGCGGAGGGCATCCTCGAGCGCCACGTGGACCCGGGCCCGCCCATCCGCTCCGAGTACCGCCTGACGGAGAAGGGTCAGGCGTTCTGGAAGGTCATCGACGAGCTGGGCAAGTGGGCGGAGCGCTGGGTGGACGTGAAGCCCACGCGGGCCGCGCCCCGGAAGCGCAAGAGCGCCTGAAGCCCGGGGCGCGGGTGCTGCGAACGGCCTAGAAGTTGTGACCGCCGTCCACGTCGATGGTGCGGCCGTTGAAGTAGTCGCACTCCACGATGAACTTCACGGCCACCCAGATGTCCTCCGGCTCGCCGATGCGGCCCACCGGGATGGCGGCCACCAGCGCGTCGCGGGCCTTCTGGTTCATCCCCTGCGTCATGGGCGTCTCAATCATGCCCGGGGCGATGGCGCCCACGCGGATGCCGAACGGCGCGAACTCGCGCGACCAGGTGACGGTGTTGGCGGCGAGCGCGGCCTTGGCGGACACGTAGTTGGACTGGCCGCGGTTGCCGTGCCGCGCGATGGACGACATGTTCACGATGACGCCGGGGCGCTGGTCCGTCTCCACCATCTTCGTGACGACCTCGCGCACCATCAGCGTGGCGCCGGTGAGGTTCACGCCGATGACGGCGTTCCAGTCCGCCGTGGACAGCTTCTTCACCTGGCCGGTGGTGCGGTCCTTCTTCACGAGCAGCGCGTCGCGCAGGATGCCCGCGTTGTTGATGAGGCCGTTGAGGCCGCCCATGGCGCCGTGGGCCCACTGCACGAAGTCCGTGACGTCCTGCTCGTTGGACACGTCCAGCTTGCGGCGGTGGATGCCCGCCGGCAGCGCCGCGAGCTTCTCCTCGTTGACGTCGCCAACGGCCACCTGGCCGCCCGCCTCGTGGATGCGCTGAGCGAAGTGCGCGCCCATGCCCTGCGCGCCACCCGTCACGATGATCTTCAGGTCCTTCAGCTGCATGTGCCTCTCCTTGGGCGTGTCCGAAAAACGCGCGCAGGGTACGCACACCGCACGGGCGCTGGCCAGCGCCGCGGAGGCTGAAACCTGAATCAAGCTTCAACTTCTCATGAGCCCTGGACCCCCGACGCGGTGCGTTGGGGGGCGGACCGGCAGGACTACAGCGCGTCAGTGCCTACAGCGCATCAGAGATGACGGAGCCCAGCCGGCGCATGCCCTCGTTGATGAGGTCGGGCGGGCGGTTGGAGTAGTTCAGGCGCATGAACTGGGGCTTCTGGTCGTTGGCGAAGAAGGGCGCGCCGGGGACGAAGGCGACCTTCTGCTCCACGGCGCGGGGCAGCAGCGTGGCCGCGTCCAGGCCCTGGGGCAGCTCCACCCAGAGGAACATGCCGCCGTCCGGCCGGGTCCACTTCGTGCCCTTCGGCATGTGGGCCTCCAGCGCGGCCAGCATCGCGGTGGCGCGCTCGGAGTAGACGGGCATCAGCGCCTGGATGTGGCCCGCGTAGTCGAAGGTCTCCAGCAGCAGCGCGGTGGCGCGCTGGGCGAGCGTGGCCGTGTGCAGGTCCGTGGCCTGCTTGGCGATGGTCAGCGACTTGAGCAGCGGGCGCGGCCCCGTCACCCAGCCCAGGCGCAGGCCGGGGGCCAGCGTCTTGGAGAAGGTGGACAGGGACAGCACCACGCCCTGGTCGTCCATCGACGCCAGCGACGGCAGGTGCACGCCCTTGAAGCGCAGCTCGCCGTACGGGTCGTCCTCCAGGATGATGAAGCGGTGCTCCTGCGCCAGCCGCACCAGGGCCTTGCGGCGCTCCAGGGACAGGGTGGTGCCCTTGGGGTTCTGGAAGTTGGGGATGACGTAGAGCAGCTTCGGCACGCGCTTCTTCAGCAGGGCCGCCAGGTCGTCCGTGTCCATGCCGGCGTCGTCGCTGCGCACGGTGGCGAACTCCACCTCGTAGCCGCCGAAGGTCTGGAGCGCCGCCAGGTAGCTGGGGTCCTCCACCACGACCAGGTCACCCGGATCGAGCAGCACCTTGCCCACCAGGTCCAGGCCCTGCTGCGAGCCGCTGGTGATGAGCACCTGGTCCGCGTGGACGTGCTGGCCCTTGCGCGCCAGGTGCGAGGAGATCCACTCGCGCAGGGGGGCGAAGCCCTCCGTGGTGCTGTACTGGAGCGCGGGGCGCCCCTCCCGGGCGAAGGTCTCCTCGAACGCCTTGGCGATGGCGTCCACGGGGAAGAGCTCCGGGGCGGGCAGGCCGCCGGCGAAGGAGAGGATGTCGGGGCGCTCGGCGATCTTGAGGATTTCGCGCACCGCGGACGTCTTCATCCGGGACATGCGCCGGGACAGCCGGTAGGCCGGAGGAGGGGGCAGGGGTGCACTCATAGCGTCCGCGCTCATGTTCATTCTCCGTTCAACAGCTCATCGGGGACACGCACGTGCGTGTCTTCCTTCAGGGTCGACAGGACGATGGTGGTGCTCGTGCGGGTCACACCTGGAATGGTGCGCAGCGTCTCCACGAGCAGCGAGTCCAGCGTCCGCGTATTCGCGGTCTTCACCTTCAGCACGTACGAGTCCTGCCCCGCGACCCGGTGGGCCTCCAGCACGTCCGGCAGCTCCGCCACCTTCCGCGCGAAGCCCTCGAAGTGCTTGGGGTGCTCGATGCTCACCCCGATGAAGGCGGTGATGTCCTTGCCCAGCTGCGTCGCGTCCACGCGCGCCGTGTAGCCGGTGATGATGCCCTTCTCCTCCAGCTTGCGGATGCGCTCCGCCACCGCCGGCTGGGACAGCTTCACCCCACGTGCCAACTCCAGCTGCGTGGCCCGGCCATCGCGCTGAAGCATATCGACGATGCGATAATCCAGGGGGTCCATGGGGTGTAAAACCTTATTTTTATAAGCGGACCTATCAGTCGACGGTGAAGTTATATGCATCCGCCATGAAGTGCAAGTCCGTTTGCATGCAAAATGGTTGATGCCGGCGAAAGGTCTCCTACCCGACCTCCCGAGTCCCCAGGCAGCCAGGCGGAAGGTGGTGGCGGACGGGCTCCGCGGCAGTCCTCCCTCGGGGCCAGGTGGGCGAGGTGGACACTTCCCCGCTCAAGGTCTGGGGACGTCACGCGAGGTGTTTGACGCCTCGCGTCCGTGTCTGTCTTTGACGCAAGGAGCCATCCATCCGCTTTTGACAGGGCGGTCGGCCGGGTGCTACCCGTCCTGAAAGATGAATCGCCCTTCAACTTCAGAACGAGTCCCCGTCACGCCGCGCGGTCAGCGGACGCGGCAGAAGTTGTTGAAGGCAGCGGAGGCGGTGTTCGGCGACAAGGGCTATGAGCGCGCGTCCATCGCGGACCTCACGCGCAAGGCCAGCGTCGCGCTGGGCACCTTCTACGTTTACTTCCCGGACAAGCAGTCCATCTTCGTGGAGGTGGTGGACGAGCTGGGCGCGCGCCTGCGCCGCCTCATCGCGGAGTCCACGGTCGCGTGCACCACGCGCCTGGAAGTGGAGCGCGAAGGCCTGCGCGCCTTCTTCCAGTTCGTGCGCCAGCACCCCAACCTCTACCGCGTGGTGCGGCAGGCGGAGTTCGTGGACGCGGACTGCTACCGCCGCTACTACGACCGCTTCGCCAAGGGCTACGTGCGCGGCCTCACGCTGGCCATGGAGGCCGGCGAGGTGCGCCGCATGGATCCAGAGGCGCTCGCCTACTGCCTGATGGGCATTGGCGACTTCCTGGGCATGCGCTGGGTGCTCTGGGAGGAGGACATGGGCCTGGAGCGCGTGCTCGACACGGCGATGACGCTCCTGACCCACGGCCTGCCCCCGGACGCGGGCGCCGCGCGCACCCATCTCCAGACTGTCCCCCCCCCGAAGGCAGCCGCGAAGTCGTCGAAGCCCACCCCCCCGAAGTCGAAGCCGTCTTCCCGCCGTCCGTCACGCGGTCCCCGGAGCTGAAACACCGTCATGCGTTACGCGAACATCCTGTCCACCGGCCGCTACGTCCCCGAGAAGCTCCTCACCAACGCCGACGTGGAAAAGATTCTGGGCGAGAAGGTGGACGAGTGGCTCCAGCAGAACGTGGGCATCAAGCAGCGCCACGTGATGGCGGACAACCAGGCCACCAGTGACCTGGCCGTGGCCGCCGCGAAGGAGGCGCTGGCCCGCGCGAAGGTGGACCCCAAGGAGCTGGACCTGGTGCTCGTGGCCAGTGACACGCCGGACTACCTGAGCCCCGGCACGTCGTCCGTGGTGCAGGCCAAGCTGGGCGCGGTCAACGCGGGCACCTACGACATCAACGCCGCGTGCGCGGGCTGGGTGACGGCGCTGGACGTGGCGTCGAAGACGATTTCGTCGGACGACAGCTACCAGCGCATCCTGGTGGTGGGCGCCTACGGGATGACCCGGTACGTGAACTGGAAGGACAAGAAGACCTGCACGCTGTTCGCGGACGGCGCGGGCGCGGTGGTGCTGGGCGCGTCCGACAAGCCGGGCTTCCTGGGCGCGAAGCTGCTCGCCAACGGCGAGTACCACGACGCGCTGGGCATCTACACGGGCGGCACCAACCGGCCCGCCACGGCGGAGACGCTGGCGCTGACGGACGGCAAGCCCGCGGTGCAGTTCGTGCGCAAGTTCCCCTCCACGTTCAACACCGAGCGCTGGCCCATCCTGCTGGACACGCTGCTCAAGCGCGCGGACCAGACGCTGGACGACGTGAAGCTGTTCGTCTTCACGCAGCTGAACCTGCGCACCATCGAAGCCACGATGAAGGCGCTCAACCAGCCCATGGAGAAGGCGCACTACACGATGGACAAGTGGGGTTACACGGGCTCCGCCTGCATCCCCATGACGCTGGACGACGCGGTGCTGCAGGGCAAGGTGAAGAAGGGCGACCTGGTCGCCTTCTGCGCCAGTGGCGGTGGCCTCGCCATGGCGTCCGCCCTCTACCGCTGGACGGCTTAGTCCCCCCATACCCCGCCTCATTCAGACAGGAGTTCTTCGCATGTTCATCGGGGACTGGATGGGGCGGGGTGCCCTCTACTGGCCGGACGCGGTGGCCGTGGTGGACGTGGCCCGGAAGGACGCGGGCCGCTTCACCTACCGGCAGATGAACGCGCGCGCCAACGCGCTCGCGGGCTGGCTGCGGGACGTGGCGGGCGTGCAGCGCGGCGACCGCGTGGCCATCGTCGCGCACAACGGCGTGGAGTACCTGGACACGCTGTTCGCGTGCGGGAAGCTGGGCGCCGTCTTCGTGCCCTACAACTGGCGGCTGCACGCGGCGGAGCTGACGGAGGGCGTGCGCGCCATCCGCCCGCGCGTGCTGCTGTTCGGAGACGACTTCAAGGACGCGGTGGCCCAGGTGCGCGAGCACGTGGGGGACGGCCTGCGCCTGGTGTCGCTGGAAGCGCAGGGCCTGCCGGGCGCGGATCCGTACGAGAAGGCCATGGCGTACGTGCCCGCCGCTCCGGAGGCTCCGGTGACGAACGACGCGGTGAGCGAGGAGGACATCCTCTGCCTGCTCTTCACCGGCGGCACCACCGGCCGGTCCAAGGGCGCGAAGATTTCGTACCGCATGGTGGCGTGGAACACGCTCAACACGCTGGTGCATGAAATCCGTCAGGGCGACGTGACGGTGACGCACACGCCGCTGTTCCACACGGGCGGGCTGCTCGTCTACACGCTGCCGCTGCTCACCGCGGGCGGCACCGTGGTGCTGATGCGCCGGTGGGACCCGGACGAGATGCTGGGCCTGGTGGCGAAGGAGAAGGTGACGCTCTTCTTCGCGGTGCCCACGCAGTACCAGCAGCTGATGGATTCGCCGCGCTGGAAGGGGACGGACTTCTCCTCCGTGCGCTTCGTCACCAGCGGTGGGGCGCCCCTGCCGGTGCCGCTGCTCCAGGCGTGGCAGGCGGTGCACCCGGTGCCCTTCAAGCAGGGCTTCGGCATGACGGAGTTCGGCCCGGGCATCTTCAGCATGGGGCCGGAGTTCGCGGTGTCCAAGGCGGGCTCCATTGGCCGGCCCAACTACTTCATCGACGCGAAGCTGGTGGACGACGCCGGCCACGCGGTGCCCGTGGGCGGGGTGGGGGAGCTGGTGCTGAAGGGGCCCTCCATGTGCTCCGGCTACTTCGAGGACGACGCCGCCACGAAGGAGGCCATCAGCGCGGACGGCTGGTTCCACACCGGGGACCTGGCGCGCGTGGACGCGGATGGCTTCTTCACCATCGCGGGCCGCAAGAAGGACATGTTCATCTCCGGCGGAGAGAACGTGTACCCGCTGGAGCTGGAGTCCGTCCTCTACGAGCACCCCGCCGTGCAGCAGTGCGCGGTGGTGGGCGTGCCGGACGCGAAGTGGGGCGAGGCGGGTCGGGCCTACGTGGTGCTCAAGCCGGGCGCCGAGGCCTCGGCGGACGCGCTGCTCGATCACCTCAAGGGCCGGGTGGCACGCTTCAAGGTCCCCAAGCGGGTGGAGCTGGTGAAGTCCCTGCCGGTGTCCCCGGCCGGAAAGATTCTCAAGCGCGAGCTGCGCGAGGCGGCCATCGCCGCTGACGCGCGGGCCGCTTCGTGACGCACGGATTTTCCTCTTTCAAGCAACGCAACCAGGAGCGCGCACATGGCTGATACATCCAGGAAGGTCGAGATCCGGGACATCCCCACGCAGCGGCTCCGGGTTCGCGCGCGGCTGGCGGGCGAGGACGGCTTTCCCGTCATCTTCGTGCACGGCAACTGTTCCTCGTCCGCGTTCTTCGAGTCGCTGATGAAGACGCTGCCCGAGGGCTTCCGGGGCATCGCGCCGGACATGCGCGGCTACGGGCACACGGAGGCGAAGGCCATCGACGCGACGCGCGGCATGCGCGACTTCGCGGATGACCTGGTGGCGCTGATGGACACGCTGTCGCTGAAGCGCGCGGCGTTCGTGGCGCACTCGGCGGGCGCGGGCATCGTGATGCAGCTGTCCATCGACCACCCGGAGCGCGTGGCCGGCCTGGTGGTGGAGGCGCCGCTGTCTCCCTATGGCTTCGGTGGCACGAAGGACGCGGACGGCACGCCGTGCTGGGCGGACTTCGCGGGCTCCGGTGGCGGCACGGCCAACCCGGACTTCGTGCAGCGGCTGAAGACGAAGGACCGCTCCACGGAGTCGCAGACGTCGCCGCGCAACGTGATGAACGGCTGCTACGTGAAGCCGCCGTTCCGCCACCCGGACGAGGAGATGCTCCTGGACTCCGTGCTGGACACGCACGTGTCGGACGAGCTGTACCCGGGCAACTTCACCAAGTCGGAGAACTGGCCGGGCGTGGCGCCGGGCACCACGGGCATGAACAACGCCATGGCGCCGGCTTACTACAACACCTCCACCTTCGCGGCGCTGACGAAGGGGCCGGACGTGCTGTGGATCCGCGGCGCGGACGACGCCATCGTTTCCGACACGTCACTGTTCGACTTCGGCTTCCTGGGCAAACTGGGCGCGGTGCCGGGCTGGCCCGGGGATGAGAAGTACCCGCCGCAGCCCATGGTGTCGCAGATGCGCAAGGTGATGGATCGCTACGCGGCCAACGGCGGCCGCTACCGCGAGGTCGTCCTCCCGGACACGGGCCACAGCCCGCACCTGGAGAAGACGAAGGAGTTCCACGACCTGCTCGTCCCGTTCCTGCAGGAGCACGCCCGCTAGGCGTTCCTGACGCGCGGTAAGGCTCGCGAGGCCCTTCCGGGGATCCCCTGGGGGGCGTCGTGTGTCCCGTGCGTCCACTCTCAGTCGCAGTCCGCTGTCGCCGCACCCTTCACCCAACCGGAGGTCCGCATGCGAAGCAACTGGAGTTTGTCGCTCACGGCCGCATTGCTGATGGCAGGTTGCGGGGCAGAACCGCCCGCGGAAGCACCCCCGACGCAGGAGTCCGTCGCCACGGCCGAGGCTCCGCTGGACGCGGACCTGGCCCCGTACTTCGACGCCGTCCCCACCTTCACCGGCAACTACCGGGTGGTGGGCACGTACACGCCGCCCACGTGGTCCTGGGGGCAGATTGAGTTGCTGGAGGGCAAGCAGCGCTTCCGCACGGAGTACTACAACCCGCGCACGCTGAAGCTGCGTGACCAGGACACGTTCCAGTCCAGCGACTACCCGCTGAAGACGTACTTCGGTTCGCTGAACCAGCAGCTGGTGAACGCGTTCAACCTCCACTACGGGAACAGCTGTGCCACGACGACCGGGGCCACCTGTCCCACGCCCGGCCCCACCAAGCCGGAGGCGCGCTTCGTCCTGCTGCACAAGGGGCGGGCCACCGCGGCGCGCACCTGTAACGTCAATCTGACGCCGACGCTGCTGGTGCACGGCGCCATCCAGGACGCGAACGTGTGGATGTTCCCCAACGGCAACAACGGTTCGGGCGGCACCTACGGCGGCGCGGCGCAGCTGACGGGCATGGTGCAGGACCTGGAGTCGAAGGGCCGCTGCGTGTACGCGGTGACGTTCGGCTCGTTCCACGGCGACAACTTCAACCACGCCATCCACGTGGCCAACGCCGTGCAGCGCGTGAAGGCGCTGCACCCGGGCGTGGCGCGGGTGGACGTGGTGGCGTGGAGCAAGGGCGTGCTGGCGGTGGACCCCTGGCTGGAGAACGCGGCCACGTGGGGCGGCTTCAGTACGACGCGCTTCTTCGAGCGTCTGGCGAAGGAGCAGGCGTCGCAGGTGCCGGCGTATGACGACTCGGTGCGCGTGTACGTGCCGCTGTCCGGTCCGCACAAGGGCATCGACCTGAACTTCCGCCACCCCATCCACACGCTGACCATCGCGAGCACGGCCTCCAACGCGCCGGTGGGCCGTGGCCCGATGCCGTGGACGTACTTCTCCGCGTTCCAGTGCGTGACGTTTGGTTATGACGTGCCCTGGTTCAAGAATCCCTACGCGGAGAGTGTGTGCGCGGGTTCCGGTGGCACGTGGCCGGACTACTTCCGCCGCATCTACCTGTCGAACATCACGGGTCTGAGCAGCACTGGTACGCCGGTGTCCAGCAGCACGCTGCAGACGCTGAACACGAACCAGGGCCTGTCCGCGTCGTCGTTCAAGTTCGACGACTACAACATGAGCCTCTTCGGCGCGGTGAACGACAGCGGCAAGTACGTGACGGCGTACCCGGGCCAGCTGCAGGCGGCGTATGACCTGCGTGGCACGTACCCGATTCCGGACCGCAGCGCGCTGGCGTGGGACAACATCGATCCGGACGAGAACCGCTACTTCCCCTGGCTGGACACGAAGCTCATCTACAACCCGCTGAATCCCTGGATTGCCGCGGGCTACATGGCGACCAGCGACCACCGCGTGTGCCGCACGACGGCGTTCGACCCGGCGGGTTCGCCGTGCTTCGCGTACCACGCGTACAACACGAACCAGAACCGGGAGGCGTACGACGTGACGGGCTACGGCAAGTACCGCATCATGGACGGCCTGGGCATGGCGGCGGCCATGGAGATGGGCGGCAAGTTCATCACGCGCCTGGCGGAGCACGGCGTGGATTCGCGCCTGCCGTCGCTCTACGTGCTGTACGGCACGACGGGCGGGGCGACCCCGTTCGAGACGGATGGCATGACGTCCACCACGTCCACGCTGCGCAGCGACGGCGTGCTCTTCGAGGCGAGCATCGCGGCGATGACCCAGCTCACCCAGGGCTGGACGGCCGCGAAGAAGACCGCCGACGCGAAGCAGGAAGGCATGGCCTATGACCACCTGAGCATGGGCATCACCCCGGCGGTGTGGAACAAGATCTCCACGCACTTCGTTTCGCGGGATTGATGATGTGAGGCACGGGCGCGTTTTGGCGCGCCCGTGCTTCGCGGGTCAGGGGCGCGGCGGGATGGGGACTCCCAGCAGCGTGCACATGTCCCGGACGAGCTTGTCGAAGGAGTCCGCTCGGCGCGCGGCTTCGAGGTCGAAGGCGCTCGTGAGTGCGGGTTGGTCGATGGTTTCGCTGTAGCCGCTGGGCATGTGGTTTCCGAGCCAGCCCTTCGCGTCGCGGATGCGCTCGGGTTGGGCTGGAGCGTCCAGGTTGGCGGGGAGCCCGCGCTGACTGCGCAGGGATTCCGCCGCTGCGAGGAACCACGCTTCGTATTCGCACTCCGCGACGACCACGGAGATGCTCCGGTTGGCGCGTTGTGCCCGTGCCCAGGTCAGGAGCCGTGGTCCGAGCACGCAAGGCAGGTCCTTGTCGGCATCCAGCAGGACGAGGATTCGGCCTTCATCGCCCACCTTCCGAGCCGTCAGCTCGATGGCCCGGCGCAGTTCGTCTTCCTTGACGAGCTGGCCTCGTGGAATGCGGTGGGGAAGGAGGACCTCAGGATGAACCTCGGGTGCCAACCACTGCGTCAGGCGCCTCACGAGGATGGGGGCGGCTCTGACTTCGCCGTGGCCCTCGACGATGAGCCCCAGCTTCATTTGGTGCCGAGCTCCCAGAACTTGAGCTCATTCGGAGCAGGGATGGTTTGCCGGTCGGGAGCAAGCTGATTGGCCTTCAGCAGTTCGCCCGCCGTGTAGAGACGGTCCTTGAGTGCGGACCGGGTCTCTGCGTCGACGGGGGCGATGATGCTGCGCCCCTGCTCCGACGCCACCGAGAGAACTTCACCTGCTTGGATGCTGGAGTCATCCAGCAACTCCGGGCTGTGACTGGTGACGATGATCTGGGCGTATTGAGATGCTTCGCGGAGTGCATCCCTCAAGACACCTGCCGCCGCCGGATGGAGCGCGACCTCGGGCTCTTCGATGCCCACGAGTTGGATCCGCGGTTCGGCCCGCGTCTGGAACAGCGCGACGAGGATGCCAAGGGCGCGAAGTGTGCCGTCGGACATGCTGATGGCTGGAAAAGGCTCGTAGAGGTCCAGTCCCTCGCTGATGCGCTGCCGGAACTGCAAGGTTTCCAGGTGCTCAAGGCGCTTGTGACCAACGCTCGAAAGGCCGGGCACGATGGCTCCCAGGTATTCCTCCACGCGCTTCTTGCCGTCGCCGTCTCGCTTCTCCAGTCGTTCCAGAACACTTGGGAGATTGGAACCATCTCGGAGCAGGAAGTCTCCCTTGTCGGCAGGCTGGGCTGTTCGAAGCTGATCAGGGTTGAGGTTGTAGAAGCCCATGCTCGAAAGCGCGTCGAAGATGGGACGGAACTCGGGCAGCCCTGACGCATTGACCAGGTAGAGGCGGTCATCCGCGGCGGGGGGCGAGACGGGTCCAGGAGGAACGAGAATCCTTCCTTCGCGAACGTGGTACCTCGCTCGCCCTACGACGCATTCCTCCTCCTGAACCACATGGTCCCCGATTTCGGGGATGGCAATGCAGATGGAGTAGTGACCGTCGGTGCCATCGGACAGACTGAAGTCGAGGCGAATCTCGAATTGGCTCGCGCCACTCAATCCACGGCGCACGATGAGGGCAGCCCCTCCTCGGGTCCGGAGTGCCTGATCCAATGAGGTCCGCAAGGCATCCGTGATGAGCCTCAACGCATCCAGGAAGTTGCTCTTGCCGGAGCCGTTCGGGCCCACGAGGAACGTCAGCGGCCCCAAGGCGACGTCGCAGACCTCGATGCTACGGAAGTTCCGCAAGCTCACGCGTGAAAGCAGGGGAGGCCGACGCCCATGGGGATTGGGGGACGACCCGGGGCTCTCAGCGGAAGGCATCTTGCGTTCTCCTGCACCAAGTCATGCGCGCTACGCACTTCATTGTGCCAGTAGGCCCATGATGCGGCGGGACGCAACATCCGCATCCTGAATCCAACAAATCCGGGGGCTTCGCTCTAGCATCCAGGGGCATGCCCATCGTCCACGACTGGCTGGCCCGGCGGGCTTCGCTCGCCCCGGAGCGCACGGCGCTCGTTGATTCGCTCCGGGGTGGGCGGCGCATCTCGTGGGCGGAGTGGAATGACTCCGCCCACCGGACCGCGCTGCTGCTGCGCGGCCTGGGCGTGGGCCCGGGGGACCGCGTCTCCGTGCTGGCCTCCAACGGCGTGGAGACGCTGGACCTCGTGTTCGCGTGCGCCAAGCTGGGCGCCGTGCTCCAGCCGCTCAACTGGCGCCTGGGCGTGGAGGAGCTCCACGGCCTGCTCTCCGATGTCGCTCCTGCCGTCGTCTGCTTCGGGCCGGAGTTCCTCGCTCAAGCCGACGCCTTGCGCCCCCGGTTTCCGGCGCACTGGGTCTGCCTGGCGGATCCGCTCTTCTGCTCCCGCGAGACCCTGACCGGCGCGCTGCCCTCCATCGAACTGGAGGCGGATGCTCCCTGGGTGCTGTGCTCCACCGGCGGGAGCACCGGGCTTCCGAAGTCCGCCGTGCTCACGCATGGCTCGCTCACCGCCAATGCCGTGAACACCGTCGTCAGCTGGGGCCTCACCCAGGACGACGTGGCGCTGCTCAACGCGCCCCTGTTCCACACCGGCGGCCTCAACGTCTTCACGCTGCCGCTGGTGCTTGCTGGCGGCGCCTCTGTCGTGTGCAGGTCCTTCGACGTGGCGCAGTGCTTCGACCTCATCCACTCGGGCTCCGTGAACCTCGTGTTCGGCGTGCCCACCATGTTCATCGAGATGCAGCGGCATCCCCGCTTCGAGGCCGTGGACTTCTCCCGCCTCAAGCTGCTCATCAGCGGCGGCGCCCCCTGTCCCGCCCCCGTCTTCGAGCGCTTCTTCTCCCGAGGCGTTCCCTTCCGCACCGGCTACGGCCTCACCGAGGCCGGCCCCAACAACTTCTTCCTCCCTGACGCCGTCATGCGCTCGCACCCGGGCTTCGTCGGCGTGCCCCTCTTCCACGTCGAGGCGCGCATCGACGGCGAACAGCGCCCCGGTGACGTGGGCGAACTGCTCCTTCGTGGCCCCCATGTGTGCGCCGGCTACTGGCGCCGCCCGGAGGAGACCGCCCGCGTCTTCGTGGACGGCTGGCTCCATACCGGCGACCTGGCCTCCCGCGACGCCCAGGGCCTCTTCCGCATCGAGGGCCGCGCCAAGGACCTCATCATCTCCGGCGGCGAGAACATCCACCCCTCCGAGGTCGAGAGCGTCCTCGCCGGCCACCCCGATGTCGCCGAGGTCGCCGTCATCGGCGTCCCCGACCCGAAGTGGGGCGAAGTCCCCCGCGCCCTTGTCGTCCCCCGACCCGGTGCGGCACCCACACTGGAGGCGCTGGGAGCCTTCTGCTCGGGCCGGCTTGCCCGCTACAAGCTGCCCCGGACGCTGCGGCTGCTGGAGGCCCTGCCTCGGACCCCTGCGGGCAAGGTGGACCGGCGGACGCTCACCCGGCTGCACGGCGAGCCCTGAATTTCCGTCCGTTGCGCCCGTCCCCCTGGAAACCCCTGGGATGAGCCTCCGGACGTCCGTTCGTAATATTTCGTCATGGGCCCGTAGCCCCTTGGAAATGTAGGGGTGAGAGGTTGCAGGTCGCGGCCCGGAGGCGGACCGCGGGGCCCGGACTTAACGGAGAGAAGCCCGGGCCCTCATTCGCCTCCGGTCCGCATCCCTCGCGGAGACCCGACCCATGGAGACGACCCCACGCCCCACGACCTCCGAGGAGGCCACCATCCAGGTGCTCCTCGTCGAGGACGATGAACGCCTGGCGCGGCTCACCGCCCGCTACCTCCAGGAGCACGGCATCATCGTCACCGTCTCCGCCTCCGGCACCGACGCGCTCCTCCAGACGTCCCGCCACACCTTCGACGTCATCCTCCTGGACCTCATGCTCCCCGGCCGCGACGGCCTGGAGGTCTGCCGCGAGCTGCGCACCCGCACGGACGTCCCCATCATCATGCTCACCGCGCGCGGCGAGGAGGCCGACCGCGTCCTGGGCCTCGAGTCCGGCGCGGACGACTACCTGCCCAAGCCCTACTCGTCGCGCGAGCTGCTCGCTCGCATCCGCGCCCAGGTGCGCCGCGCTCGCGGCAAGGTGGGCCCTACCAGCCACCCCGTGCACGCGGGCCGCCTGGTGCTGGACCCGCGCAGCCTGAGCGCATCCCTGGACGGCAAGCCGCTGTCCCTCACCACCTACGAGTTCAGCCTGCTGCGCGTCCTGGCCGAGCGCGCCGGCCGCGTCCTCAGCCGTGAGCAGCTGCTCGACCTGGTGAAGGGCAGCGCGGACGAGGTGTTCGACCGCTCCGTGGACGTGCACATCTTCCGCCTGCGCCAGAAGCTGGAGGTGGATCCGCGCAACCCGCGCCTGCTCAAGACGGTCCGCGGTGCCGGCTACATGCTGGCCACCGGGACCGAGGCGGAGCCGTGAAGTTCTTCCGGATGCCCATGGGCCTGCTCCCCCGCATCTACCTGGTGGGAGTCATCCAGATCCTCCTCGTGGGCGTGTCGCTCATGCTCGCGCGCGACCTCCTGCGCAACGAGTCCTGGCGCAACCGCTTCGACGACGAGCTGTCCTACTTCGTCGACGAGTGGTCCGCCCTGCGCGACACCCCCGCCGAGCTCCAGGCGTCGCTCGAACGCGCCCAGCAGCGCATGGGCATGCGCGTCACCCTGCGCGACGCGGAGGGGACGCTGCTCGGCAACACGCGTCCGGACCCCGCGCCCCCGCTCAGGCCCGAGGAGCTCTCCGCCGTCAGCTCGCGCGTCACCCGCAGTGGCCCTCGCGGCCCGTTCCCGGGGGCTGGCAGCGGCCCTGGCCGCATGCTGGTGGTGAGCCCCTTTCCGGGCCCCATCCAGGTCTATGCCGCCGTGTCCCTGCCCCCGCCGCCGCCTCCTCCTGACGGCGACCGGCAGACGGCCATCATCGTGGGGCTCGTGCTGGCGTGTACCGCCATCACCTCCGTCGTCTTCGCGCGCACGCTCGCGGGCCCGCTGGAGAAGCTGGCGTCCGCGGCGCGTGCGTTTGGCGCCGGACGGCTGGACGTGCGCGCGGGCCTGCGCCGCAAGGACGAGCTGGGCCTGGTGTCCGAGGCCTTCGACGAGATGGCCGGCCGCATCACCCAGCTGCTGCGCTCGCAGAAGGAGCTGCTCGCCAACGTGTCGCACGAACTGCGCACGCCCCTGTCCCGCATCCGCGTGGCGCTGGACCTGGCCGCGGAGGGCGACGCGCAGACGGCGCGCGAGCTGTTGCCCGACATCACCGAGGACCTGTCCGAGCTGGAGCGCCTGGTGTCGGACGTGCTCACCACGTCCCGCCTGGAGCTGGTGACGGAAGGCGCCAGCGGCGTGCCTCCCTTGCGCCTGGAGCGCGTGGACGCGAACGCGCTCCTGGACAAGGCCGCCGCCCGCTTCCACACCGCTCGGCCGACGCACCGGCTGGAGGTCCAGGTGGACGGCACGCTGCCCGCGCTGGAGGCGGACCCCGTGCTGCTGCGGCGCGTGTTGGACAACCTGCTCGACAACGCGGGGAAATACTCGGAGCCCGGCACCACCGTGAAGCTGCACGCTCGGGCGGCGGGCGACGGCCTCCAGGTGGACATCCAGGACCAGGGCATCGGCATCGAAGCGCAGGACCTGTCGCGCGTGGGCACACCCTTCTTCCGCACCGACCGCAGCCGCGCTCGCACCACCGGCGGCGTGGGTCTGGGGCTGGCGCTGGTGCGCCGCATCCTGGATGCGCACCACGGCCGCCTCACGCTGGAGAGCCAGCCGGGCCAGGGCACCACCGCGCGCATCGTGCTCCCCGGAGTGGGAGCGGCGGACACACCGGATGGCCGCCTCGCCGCGGGTCATCTTTCGTAATAGAGACGAGATTCGCCGAAACATTTCAAAACGTAGATAAGGGGCATGAAGGCCTTGAGCGAGATGCCGCGGGAAGCGCCGGCCCTGGCGCCGGTGGAGCTGGATGAGGACGAGGGTCGCAAGCGTGGCATTCCGCGCTGGGCCTGGGTCCTGGCAATCCTGGTGGTGGTGGGCGCGGGGGTGTTCTGGCGCATGCGCGCTGGAAACCAGGCGGACGCCGTCACCTACGACACGACCCCCGCCGAGGCCCGGAAGCTCACGGCCAAGGTGACGGCCACCGGCACCGTGGCGGCGCTGGTGACGGTGCAGGTCGGCAGTCAGGTCTCCGGTCGCATCCAGGAGCTGATGGTCGACTACAACTCGCAGGTGAAGAAGGGGCAGGTCATCGCCCGCATCGACCCGCAGTTGGTGCAGGCCGCGCTGGACCGGGCGAAGGCGAACATGATGGCCTCGCGCGCGAACCTCCAGAAAGCGCGCGTCAACGCGGACGTGGCGAAGAAGCAGGCCGTGCGTTCGCGCGAGCTGCGCGCCCAGCAGTTCATCTCCCAGTCCGAGCTGGAGACCGCGGAGTCCGCCGCCGCCAACGGGCAGGCGGAGGTGACGGCCGCGGAGGGCTCGGTGGCCCAGGCGCAGGCCGCGCTCAACGAGGCGGAGGTGAACCTCAAGTACACGACCATCGTGTCGCCCACGGACGGCATCGTCATCTCGCGCAGCGTGGACGTGGGCCAGACGGTGGCCGCGTCCCTCCAGGCGCCCGTGCTCTTCACCATCGCGGAGGACCTGCGGAAGATGCAGGTCAACACCAGCATCGCGGAAGCGGACGTGGGCAAGCTGCAGCCCGGCCAGAAGGCCACCTTCACCGTGGATGCCTTCTCGGGGGAGACCTTCGAGGGCGTCATCCGGCAGATCCGCAACGAGGCCATCACCGTGCAGAACGTGGTGACCTACCTGGCCGTCATCGACGTGTCGAACCCGGACCTGAAGCTCAAGCCGGGCATGACCGCCAACGTGACCATCGTCACGCAGCAGAAGGACCAGGCCCTGTCCGTGCCCAATACGGCCTTGCGCTACCGCCCGGTGCCGTCGCCGGACGCCGCCGCGCAGGCTCCGGCCCAGCAGGCCCCGGCCGGCATGCGCACCGTCTACGTGCTGCGCCGCCAGCCGGAGCAGAAGCCGCAGCCCGTCGCCGTGAACGTGCGCACTGGCATGACGGACGGCACGTTCACGGAGGTGGTGGAGGGTGAATTGAAGGCGGGCGACCGCGTCATCACCGCAGCGAACTCGGCGGCGGGCGCGACGCCTTCCGCGGCTCCGTCGGGCGCGAGCCCCCTCGGTGGTGGGGGCGGCGGCCGGGGCATGGGCGGCGGGCGCCGGGGCGGATTCTAGGCGCGCGCGGCCGTTCCAATCACAGACACCATCACAGGAACTGCGGGCAGGGGAAGGGACAGAGGCAGACAGATGGACGCGGACACGAAGCGGGCACCCCCCGTCATCCAGCTCAACAAAGTGGCGAAGGTGTACAAGTCCGGCGACGTGGAGGTGCGGGCCCTGCGTGGCGTGGACTTCACGGTGGAGCCTGGGGAGTTCGTCTCCATCATGGGCTCCTCCGGTTCGGGCAAGTCCACGCTGATGAACATCCTGGGCTGCCTGGACCGGCCCACCTCCGGCGAGTACCTGCTCAACGGCCGCGAGGTGGCCCGCCTGGACCGCGACGGCCTGGCGCGCGTGCGCAACCGCACCCTGGGCTTCGTCTTCCAGAGCTTCAACCTGCTGGCGCGCACCACCGCGCTGGAGAACGTGGAGCTGCCCATGCTCTACGCGGGCGTGCCCTCGAAGGAGCGGCGTGCGCGGGCGAAGGAAGCGCTGGAGCGCGTGGGGCTGGGGGCCCGGCTGGACCACCACCCGAAGCAGCTCTCCGGCGGTCAGCAGCAGCGCGTGGCCATCGCTCGGGCGCTGGTGGGACGGCCTCGCGTCATCCTGGCGGACGAGCCCACGGGCAACCTGGACTCGCGCACCACGGTGGAGGTGATGGCGCTGTTCCAGCAGCTGCAGAAGGAAGGCATGACGCTGGTGCTGGTGACGCACGAGCCGGACGTGGCCGAGTACACCCAGCGCATCGTGGTGGTGAAGGACGGGCGCATCGTGAACGACAGACGCCAGACGCCGAACCCGGCGGTGGTGCCCGCCGAGGAGGTGGGGACATGAACATCATGGAGACACTCGTCCTGGCGCTGCGCGCGCTGTTGCGCTCGAAGACGCGCTCGGTGCTCACCGCGCTGGGCATCATCATCGGCGTGGGCGCGGTCATCGCCATGGTGGCCATTGGCGACGGCGCGAAGGCCAGCGTGCAGAAGGTCTTCGACTCCATGGGCACCAACCTGCTCATCATCCTGCCGGGCTCGTCCAAGTCCGGTGGCGCGCGAGGCGGCTTCGGCAGCCAGCCCACCATCACCTGGGACGACCTGGAGGCCGTGCGCACGCAGGTGGCCAGCGTGCGTGGCGCCGCGCCGGAGATGCGCTCCAACGCGCAGGTGTTCAGTGAGGACCAGAACTGGAACACCAGCATCATCGGCACCACGACGGACTACTTCTCCGTGCGCAGCTGGACCATGGCGAAGGGCGCGCACTTCACGGACGCGGACAACGAGGCCGGCGCGAAGGTGGCGGTGCTGGGCCAGACGGTGGTGGACAACCTCTACGGCAAGGGCTTCAACCCCGTGGGGCAGGTCATCCGCATCAACAAGACGCCCTTCACCGTGATGGGCGTGACGGCGCCCAAGGGCCAGTCTCCCGTGGGTCAGGACTTCGACAACACGGTGTTCGTCCCGGCCACCACGTTCAAGCGGCAGGTGCAGGCGCAGAGCCTGGGCGCGTACATCACCGGCGCGGTGTTCGTGCAGGCGGCCAGCGCGGACCTCACGGCCAAGGCCCAGACGGACGTGACGAACCTGCTGCGCGAGCGTCACCGGCTGGGCGAGGACGACGCCAACGACTTCGACGTGCGCAACCTGGCGGAAGTCGCAAGCGGCCAGCAGCAGAGCACGGAGACGTTGAGCCTGTTGCTCGCGGCCATCGCGGCGGTGTCGCTGGTGGTGGGCGGTATCGGCATCATGAACATCATGCTGGTGAGCGTCACCGAGCGGACGCGCGAGATTGGCGTGCGCGTGGCGGTGGGCGCCCGGCCGCGAGACATCCTGGCGCAGTTCCTCATCGAGGCGCTGACGCTGGCGGTGCTGGGCGGCATCATCGGCGCGGCCGTGGGCCTGGGCGTGGCGAAGCTGCTCGCCGCGCAGTTCGGCTGGCCCATGCTGGTCCGTCCTGACGTCGCGCTGCTGGCCATCGTGTTCAGCGGCCTGGTTGGGGTCGTCTTCGGTCTGTATCCGGCGCGCAAGGCGAGCCTGTTGGATCCCATTGATGCACTGAGGTACGAGTGATGCGCGCGCTTCCGTTGACGCTTTCGTTGTGCCTCCTGCCCGTGGTCGCGGGGGCCCAGACGGCCCAGCCCGCCGCCCCGCAGGTCCAGGCTCCGGCGACGGCCCCGGCCGCCACGCCGCAGGCCCCGGCTCCGGCGACGCCCGTGACGCCCGTGACGCCTCCGGCCGTGCAGCAGTCCCTGACGATGTCCGCCGCCGAGGGGCGCGTCATCACCCTGGCGGACGCGGAGGCCGCGGCGCGCCAGTACCAGCCGTCGCTGCGCTCGGCGCAGGCGAGCACCGACGCGGCGTATGCCCGGGTGGACCAGTCCTTCTCCAGCTTCCTGCCGCAGGTGAGCGCCAACGCTGGCTACACGCTGGGCACCAGCAACCGGGCCGTCATCCAGAACGTGCCGGGCAGCGACACCGGCGTGGTGTCCAACTCCACGCGGCGCTTCAGCGGCAGCATCGCCGCCAACCAGCTCATCTACGACTTCGGCAAGACGTCTGGCCGCTACAACGCGTCGAAGGAGACGGCGGGCGCGCAGGAGGACTCGCAGGAGCAGGTGCTCCAGGACGCGCTGCGCAATGTGCGCACGGCGTACTTCAACGTCCTCACGCAGAAGGCCCTCCTGGGCGTGGCGCGCGAGACGCTCCAGAGCGAGGAGGCCCGGCTCAACCAGGTGAACGCGTCCGTGCAGGTGGGCTCTCGGCCGGAGATTGACCTGCTCCAGCAGCGCACCGCGAAGGCCAACGCGCAGGTGGCGCTCATCCGCGCGCAGAACGCCTATGCCACCGCGAAGGCGCAGCTCAACCAGACCATGGGCGTGGAGACGGCCACCGACTACACCGTGCAGGACGTGACGGTGGCGGCCATCGCGGGCGAGGACGAGGTGCTGGACGCGCTGGTGAAGCGCGCGCTGGAGGCCCGTCCCGACGTCGCCGCGCGCGAGCGGCAGATTTCCGCGCAGGAGTCCCAGGTGAAGGTGACGAAGGCCGGCCACCTGCCCTCCTTGAGCGCCACGGGCAACCTGTCCGACGTGGGGGCGAACCCGTTCAACGGCGCCACGCTGAGCGCGCAGGGCGGCGTCCAGCTGAGCTGGGCGCTGTTCCAGGGCGGACTCGTCAACGCGCAGACGCGCGAGGCCAACGCCAACCTGCGCGACCTCCAGGCGCAGAAGGACGCGCTCCGGCAGCAGGTGCGGCTCCAGGTGGAGCAGGCCCGGCTCAACGTGGTGGCCACGCGCGAGGCGCTCACCGCCGCGGACGAGGCCCAGGTGAACGCGCGCGAGCGGCTGCGGCTGGCCGAAGGGCGCTACCGCGCGGGCGTGGGCAACATCATCGAGGTGAGCGACGCGCAGGTGGCCTTCACCAACGCCGCTGCCCAGCAGGTGCAGGCGACGTACGACCTGGCCACCTCTCGCGCGGAGCTGGCGCGCGCCCTGGGCACGGTGGAGTTGACCACCCTGGCCTCGCGGTAGCGGCCACGACGCCACTCGGAAGCGGGTGGCGGCGGGGCGTGTATCTGGGCGGCACTGAAAACATGAGCCAACCCTGAAGGGTGGCAGTGGCGGCAGGACGCTTCAGCACCGTAGGAAACGGCGGCTCCAACGTCCTGGGTCACCTCCGGACAAGCCCGTAAACGCGCGGAGATGCACTTCGCGGAGGCTGTTTCCAGAGGGCGCTCCGTCTCAAAAGAGCCATGGGTGTCGGGGTTGCCCGGACTCCGAAAGTCCACCTCCCGCGCAGCGACCCTATGGGTGAACAATGGGAGGCTGACCCGGCAAGTTCTGTCTGTCTGCCTCTATACGTCCTATGCCGTCGGCCAAACGTTTCGGGTCGGCAAGCGAAGGCATGGACAAGAAACTCGCAACCACCATCGGCGCATCGGCACGGGTCGCCCGGGGCCGCATGGAGCTTACGCAGGCCGACGTCGCCGAGCGAATCGACGTGGCCACGGAAGTGTACGGCCGCCTCGAGCGCGGCGGCATGCTCCCCAGCGTCCAGACCCTGCTGAAGCTGTGCCACGAGCTGCACGTCTCCGCGGACGAGCTGCTGGGACTCGCGGCGCAGGGCGCTCCGCCGTCGCGCGCCAGCGAGGCCCCTCCGCCCACGCCGGAGCGTCCGGAAGTGCGCCGGCTGCTGCGCAGCGTGCGTCAGTTGGACCCCGGCCAGGTGAAGCTGCTGGGTCTGGTGGCCAACGCGCTGACGCGGCGGTAGCCACCCCTCACTCCCGCCTTCAGAGGTTCGACAGGACGCGATCCAGGTCCGCGGGCCGCACCGGCTTGGTGAGGTGCACGTCGAACCCGGCCTTCAGGGCCTGCTGGTAGGACTCCGGGTCTCCGTAGCCGCTGAGCGCCACCAGCCGCAGGTTCTGCCCCACGCGCTCGCGCAGCGTCTTCGCCACCTGGAAGCCGTCCATCCCCGGCAGGCCAATGTCCACCAGCGCCAGGTCCGGCGCGTGCTCCAGGGCCAGGGCCACGCCCTGCAGGCCGTCCTGGGCCACCGCCACCTGGTGACCCCACAGCTCCAGCAGGTCGCGCATGGACTGGCGCGCGTCCGAGTTGTCCTCCACCAGCAGGATGCGCCGCGCGCGCCGCGCGTCCAGGAGGTTCGTCCCGGTCGCCCGGGGGACTCGGTCCGCGGGGAGCAGGGGCAGCCGCACCACGAACTCGCTGCCCCGGCCCGGGCCGCCGCTGGTGGCCTCCACGTTGCCGCCGTGCATCCGCACCAGCGTGCGCACCAGGGTGAGGCCAATGCCCAGGCCCCCGCGCGAGCGCTCCAGGGACGTGTCCGCCTGGGCGAACAGCTCGAACATGGCGGGCAGCTTCTCCTGCGAGATGCCGATGCCGGTGTCCTTCACCCGCAGCACCGCTTGCGCGCTGCCGTCCACGCCCTCCTGGAACAGCTCCACGGTGACGGTGCCTTCGTCCGTGTACTTGGCCGCGTTGTCCACCAGGTTGGTGAAGACCTGCTCCAGGCGCGTGGCGTCGCCCTCCAGCCACAGCGGCGCGCGCGGCAGGTGGACCTCCAGCTTCAGGCCGCGGGCCTCCACGCGGGGGCGCAGGATGGCGAGCACCTGCTGGAAGGTCGCCGTGAGGCTCACCGGCTCCGTCCGCAGCTCCACCTTGCCCCGGGTGATGCGGCTGACGTCCAGCAGGTCATCCACCAGCCGCGCCAGGTGGTACGTCTGGCGCTGGATGATGCCGTGCATCCGCGCTTCCTTGGTGTCCGCGGGCGCCTTGCGCTCCAGGATGCCGATGGCCGTCATGATGGCGGCCAGCGGGTTGCGCAGCTCGTGGGCCAGCATGGCCAGGAACTCGTCCTTGCGCCGGTCCATCTCGATGAGCTGATCCGTGCGCAGCCGGGCCTGCTGCTCCGCGTGGCGCAGGCGCAACAGCGAGCGCACCGTGGCGATGAGCTCCGAGGGTTCGTAGGGCTGGGTGAGGTACGCGTCCGCGCCGCCCTCCAATCCCTGCACCTTCTTGTCCGCCGTGACGAACGTCGCGGACGTGTGCATCACCGCGATGGAGGCCGTGGCCGCGTTGGACCTCAGCCGCGCGCAGACCTCATAGCCGCTGATGTCCGGCAGCTTCACGTCCAGGACGATGACGTCCGGGCGGTGCTCCTCCGCCATGAGGAGCGCCGCCATGCCGGTGGCCGCCTCCAGCACGTGGTAGCCGGACATCTCCAGGATGCGGTTGACCAGGTAGCGGTTGGCCTCGTCGTCGTTGACGTTGAGGATGGTCGCCAGGCGCTGTTCCTCAGCCACGGGGGTTCACCTCGCGCAGCTCCCGGGTGCTACCCAGACCGGCCTTGGACAGCGCGTCGCGGATGCGGGTGATGGCCACTTCGCGGCTCAGCGTGTGCTTGGACAGGATGGAGGCCGTCTCGCGCGCCAGGCGCTGGCGCTCCGGCTCCTGCAGCTGGTGTGAGGTGTGCAGGATGATGGGGATGTCGCGCGTGCGCGGATCCGCCTTCAGTTCGTCCAGCACGTCGAAGGCGGTGATGTCCGGCAACACGAAGTCCAGGAAGATGAGGTGGGGGGCGTTCTCGCGGGCGATGCGGACGCCCTCGCGGCCGTTGGCCGCCTCCAGCAGTTGGAACTGCGTGTCCTTGAGCAGTTGCTTGAGCAGGTAGCGGTGCACGTCGTCGTCGTCGATGATGAGCACCCGCTCCACCGGCCCGGTGCGCGCCATCGCCGTCAGCTTCTTCTGCAGGCGCACTTCGTCCACGGGCTTGAGCCAGAACTCGTCCGCGCCCAGGGCGCGCGCCTTCTGCTCGCGGTCCGTCACGGTGACGACGAGGACGGGGATGTCGCGCGTCTGCTCCCCGTTCTTCATCTCCGCGAGGAAGCTCCAGCTCGTCTCGCCCTCCAGCATCACGTCCAGCACCATGGCCGCGGGGCGCACGCGCTGCATCACCTTGCGCGCTTCCTCCACGCTGCGCACGGGCAGCACCTGGAAGCCGGAGCGCGCCAGGTACTTCTCGTAGAGGAAGAGCGTCTGGCGGTCGTCCTCCAGCACCAGCACCGGGGCGCGCGCGGGGTCCAGCGTCTCGCTGCGCTGGGTGAGCCCCGTCATTTCCGACACCTCCGGGTGGACGCGCGGCAGGGTGATGAGGAAGGTGGAGCCTTCCCCCAGCTGGCTCTTCACGGTGAGCGTGCCGCCCAACAGCTCCGTCAGCTTGCGCGCCAGGGGCAGGCCCAGGCCGGTGCCCTTCACGCGCCGCTGCAGGGGGCTGTCCACCTGGATGAACTCCTCGAAGACGCGCTCGTGGTTCTCCGGCGCGATGCCGATGCCCGTGTCCTTCACGGAGAACACCACCGTGTCGCGCGGGCCCCGGGCCGCGGACACCGTGACGGAGCCGGACTCGGTGAACTTGAGCGCGTTGGAGATGAGGTTGCGCAGCACCTGGCTGAGCTTGGCCTCGTCCGTCTCCAGCTCCAGGGGCTCCGCCGCCTCCTCGAAGTCGAGCGCCACCGTCGAGTCCGTCGCCAGCAGGGGACGCGTCATGCCGCGCATCGCGCTGATGAGGTCGGACGCGACGAAGCGGGTGTGGCGCAGCGTCGTCTTGCCGGACTCCACCTTGGACAGGTCCAACAGGTCGTTGACCAGCTCGAAGAGCGCCTCCGCGGAGCCGCGGATGAACTGGACCTGCTTCTCCTGCTCCGGTGCGAGGCTGCCGTTGAGCGGGTTGAGCAGCACCTTGGACAGGCCGAGGATGGAGTGCAGCGGCGTGCGGAATTCGTGGCTCACGTTGGCCACCACGCGGCTCTTGATTTCGGACGCGCGCTGGAGGCTCTCCGCCTTCTCGTCCAGGGCTGCATGCAGGGTGCGCACGCCCTTGTTGGATTCCTCCAGCTCGCGGTTGAGGCGGGCCAGCTCCTCCGCGCGGCGCTTGAGTTCGTGCTGCTGGCGCTCCGTCTCGCGGTGGAGCGCGGACAGTTCGCCCAGTGTGGTGCTCACCTGGGTGAGCGCGGTGCCGTAGTCCTCCGGCACCAGGCTGCCCACCAGCGCGATGCCGCCCTCGTATGGCCGGGCGCGGAAGGCGAACGTCGCGGGCTTGTGGTGGCTCTGGAGGATGAGCTCCCAGCTGTCCACGGCCTCGTCGCGCGCCTGCACGAGGAGCTTCTCGACCTTGCTCTCGCTGCCGTGGCTCGCCAGGCTCTTCAGCGTCTGGCCGGGGTTGACGTCCAGGAGGCGCGCGGCGCGTTCATCGCGCCAGACGACCGTGCCTTGCGCATCGCAGGCCAACGCCAGCTCGCGGCTGAGGGATTCGAAGATCCCGGAGGCGCGGTCATCTTCCTTCATCATGAGTGGGTCTCCTCCCACGAATCGGGCGTTCGCGCGAGCAACGTCCGAGCTTCAGGGGGGCCGTGCTCCAGGGCCGCCTTCAAGGCGTCCAGGAGGTGGGGAAGGGTCAGGGGGGACAGTCCCCGTTGGGGCCAGAAGCCCGCGTACCACTGCAGATGGGCGTTCCACAGGTCCGCACGACCCAGGGCGAGCGCATCCGAGAGATAGGACAACTGGAGCCGCACCTCTTGTTCCAGGCGGGGGCGGCTTCCGGAGGGAAGCGGGCCCTCCGTGCGCCGGACGACCACGCTGATGATGGCGGCGGCGTCCGACTCCACGGCGTGGGCGGGGCCGTCTTTGTACCGCAGGGCCTGTCGGGCGGAGTGGACGTAGGTGTGGGGCAGGGAGTCCGGGCCGAAGCCCTCCGCCTGGAGCGCGTGGGCGAGCCCGTCGAAGTGCTGATCCAGGTGCAGCGAGCACATGCCGCGCGTGACGAGCAGGGTGCGCAGCCAGCGCGCGTAGTCCTCGATGATGGCGGGGCGCGCAGCGTCCAGTGCCTGCACGAGGTAGCGCACGTGGAAGACGGCGTCCTCGTCACCGAAGCGGCGGGCGCGCTGGATGCCGTAGCGCGCGGCCCAGAACGGGTCTTCGTACAAAGCCTGAACAGAGTTGGATGCGAGGACCGCGGTCCGCGCTTCCACCTGGAGGCTCACGTGCGGCATGGCGTCAGACCCCCAGGAGGCGGCAGGCGGAGGCGACGAGCTCGCGGACGCTCTTGCCGAAGAAGGACACGGCCAGTTCGTCCTCGAGGACGGGGCCCCAGTCGAAGGCGAGCCCACCCACGGCGATGGGCAGGGACGGGGAGACTTCACGCACCTTGCGCACGGCCTCGCGGACCTGGGGCATGTGGAAGGGCATGGAGACGGAGAGGGCCAGCAGGTCCGGCGGGGACTCGCGCACCATGCGGGCCAGGTGATCCGCGGGCACGTTGGCGCCGAGGAAGCGCACGTCGAAGCCGGCCATCTCCAGGAAGTCGCTGGCCATGCGCGCGCCCACTTCGTGCAGTTCGCCCTCCACGCACGCCATCAACACGACCTTGTCGTTGGACGGGTCGCGGGGCAGGTGGCGGTACAGGTGGGCCAGGACGTACTGGGAGATGGCGGTGGCCAGGTGTTCCTGGGCCACGGAGATGACGTTCTCCTGCCAGAGCCGCCCGATTTCGTACTGGGCCGCCTGGATGACCTCCAGGTGGAGCTCCTGGAGGGGCACGCCGCACAGCAGGCCCTCGTCCACGAGCAGGCGCAGGGCCTCTTGCCGGTTTCCGGAAAGCTGCGCGGACAGATACCGCGCCCGCAGCGAGTCGATGGCAGGGGTCGATTGGAGCACGGGAGCGGGAGGCGGACGGGGCAGGGTAGAGATGTTCCAACTTCCGTTAAACCCCGGAGCGTTCTCCCGCTTCCGCAAGTGAACAGTCCCCTGTCCTGTGGATCGAACGCTCGCTTTTCTGCTTGCAGGTCAAGCGGGCTCGCGAGTGAGTCGATGGCCACCGTCAGGAGGTCCTGCCGTAGGAAGGCCGCATGCGAGGGCGGATCATGTCGCTGAGGACGGTCGCGTTGGTGTTGGGGTTGCTGGGGTGTGCCCGGAGGCCCGAGCCACTTTCGGCGCCAGTGCTTGAAGACCGGACCGTTCGCTTCCCGGTCTCCTCCGATGCCGACGCGGGTGTCATCCCGGCCGGTGTGCCGGTCGTGCTGGATGGCGAGACCCTGCGCGCATTGTCGATCGTCTCGCGGGACCTGTTCCCGATGGGGAGCGCGGCGACGTCCTGTGACAGTCGGCCGGAGTCCTACTCGTACCGGGTGCTCCGGCAGGACGGCCTGCTCTTCGTCTTCGTGGACGAGAACCCCGCAGCATGTGGACGGAGGTTTCCGTCGCTCGACTCCGGCGCGAAGTACGCCCTTCGCCCGGACGGGCGCATCCTCCGGCGCGTCGTCGACGGCGTGGACGCGGATGACGACCTGCGGGGCGTGATGCTTCCAGATGGCGGCGTGCAGACCGTCCTCGTGCCCCCGAGCCAGGGATTGCTTCCGGGGGACGCAGGGGAGTGAGGGCCATGGGTGGGCGGGTGTGCTCCGCTCGCCCAGGTCGGAGCTGGCGGGCGGACGTGCGGGCCTCCTTTCCCGGCCCGGGGTGGCCCGGGTGGGGGGAAACGGGGTAGGCACGCCGCTTTCGTCAAAATGCCGGTGACAGGTTTCCGGGGCACCGGTGTTCCCCTGGTCCAACCGGGAGGCGCGTGCGGTGTCCGTCGATGTGGAGGCCTATTACCGACGCTATGGCCCCCAGGTGCTCCGGCGCTGCCGCTTCCTGCTGCGCGAGGAGGAACAGGCCGTGGACGCGATGCATGACGTGTTCGTTCAACTGCTGCGCTACCAGGCCGCGCTGAAGGACGCCGGGCCCTCCAGCCTGCTGCATCAGATCGCCACCCGCGTGTGCCTCAACCGCCTGCGCGGCGCCAAGCGGCGCCCCGAGGACCGCGACGATGAGCTGGTGCTGAAGATCGCCGCGTCCGGCGACACCGAGGCGCGCACCGCCGCCCGGGGCCTGCTGGACCGCCTCTTTGGCCGCGTCCCCGCGTCCAGCCGCGACATCGCCGTGCTCCACCTGGTGGACGGCATGACGCTGGAGGAGACCGCCCGCGAAGTGGGCCTGTCCGTGTCCGGAGTGCGCAAGCGCCTCCGGGCCCTGTCCGCTGTCCTGCAGGAGCTGGAGGCCGCATGACGTCCCCCCACCGCACCCCAGACTGGCTGCTGGAGCGAATCGCCCTGGGGGAGCTGCCCCCGGACGAGCTCGCCGCCGCCCGCGACCGCCTGTCCCGCGAACCCGATGGCCCCGCGCGCCTCGCCGCCCTGGAGGCCGACTCGCGCGCCACCCTGGAGGCCCTGCCCCCCGACCGCGTCGCCCGCGAGGTGAAGGCCCGCTTCGCTCGCGCCGACTCGCCCGCCGCGCCCCACGCCGAGGCCTCGCCATCGCGCCCTTCCTGGCGCTTCCTGCCCGCCCTGGTGCCGGTGCTCGCCGCCGCGACCCTCGTCGTCCTCGTGCGGCCGGGGGCTTCGTCCCAGGAGCAGGAGGCGCGAGACCCATGGTCGGCGACGGGCACCGGTGGCACTCCCGGCGTCCTGGAGCCCACGCGCAGCAAGGGACTCCAGCCCCGGCTCGACGTGCACCGCCAGGTCGGCACCCGCACCGAGCACCTCACCGACGGCGCCCCCGCCCAGGCCGGTGACGTGGTGCAGCTGTCGTACACCGCCGCCGGCCACGCCCAGGGCGTCATCCTCTCCGTGGACGGCCGGGGCACCGTCACCTCGCACCAGCCCGCGCTGGGAGACACGTCCGCGTCCCTGGAGCGCAGCGGCACGCACCTGCTGCCCCGCGCCTACGAGCTGGACGACGCCCCCGGCTTCGAGCGGTTCTTCCTCATCACCTCGGACACCCCCTTCGAACTGGAGGGTGTGATGGCCGCCGCGCGCGTGCTCGCCGCATCCCCCGAGGCGCGCACCGCGCCGCTGACCCTGCCCACGGGCCTGGGGCAGACCTCCTTCCTGCTGGAGAAGCCCTCCCCATGAGAGCGCTCGTCATCCTCCTGTTCGCGCTGGGCGCGGCCACCTCCGCCCACGCCGCCGAAGCCACGGCCGTGCGCCGGCTGGCCCTGCTCGTGGGCGTCAACGACGGCGGCCCGGAGCGCGTGCGGCTGCGCTACGCGGAGACCGACGCGAAGGCCTTCTCCACGGTGCTGTCGGAGCTGGGCGGCGTGCTGCCCCAGGACCGCGTGCTCCTCACGGACGTGGACCGCACGGGCGTGCTCGCCGGCTTCGACCGCGTGCGCCGCCTGGCGGAAGGTGTCCGCACCGCCGGGGCCCGCCGCGTGGAGGTGCTGCTGTACTACTCCGGCCACTCGGATGACGAAGGGCTGCTGCTCAAGGGCCAGCGCCTGGACTACGGCGAATTGCGCCGCTCTCTGGAGGGGCTGCCCGCGGACGTGAGAATCGCGGTGCTGGACTCGTGCGCGTCCGGCGCGTTCGCGCGCAAGAAGGGCGGCGTCTCGCGGCCCGCGTTCCTGGTGGACTCCGCCATCCAGGTGAAGGGCCACGCCATCCTCACCTCGTCCAGCGCGGACGAGGCGTCGCAGGAGTCAGACCGGCTGGGCGGTTCGTTCTTCACGCACCACCTGCTGTCCGGCCTGCGAGGCGCCGCCGACGTCACCCACGACGGCCGTGTCACCCTCACGGAGGCCTACCAGTTCGCCTTCCACGAAACGCTCGCGCGCACCGAGCGCACGCAGGGCGGCGCGCAGCACCCCAACTACGACATCGAGCTGGCGGGCACCGGCGACCTGGTGATGACCGACCTGCGCGCCACCACCGCGGGCCTGGTCCTCACCGAGCCGCTGGAGGGCCGCCTGTACGTGCGCGACGCGGTGGGCACGCTGGTGGTGGAGGTACAGAAGCAGTCCGGCCGCGCCACCGAGCTGGGCCTGGCCCCCGGTGCCTACCGCGCCCGGCGCGAGTGGGACGGCGGAGTGTCCGAAGCGGCCTTCACGCTGAAGGAGGGCATGCGCACGCCGCTCGCGCCCGGTGACTTCCTGGGCGTGGGCCACGAGGCCACCGTGATGCGCGGCGGTGGCGGCGGCATGTTTCCCCAGGGCCGAACGATGCTCCCGGTGAACCTGAGCCTGGTGCCGAGCATGAGCACCAACACGCTGCGAGCAGGCCGCGCGCAGGTGGAGAACCGCTTCGCGCTGGGCGTCGTCAACGGCGGCGCGGCGCTGGGCGGCGGGCTGGCGCTGGGGCTCGCGGGCAACGTGTACGACGCGGAGGTGTCCGGCCTGGCCCTGGCGCTGGGCTTCAACACGTCCGGCGGCGACGTGGATGGCGGGCAGCTGTCGCTGGTCACCAACGTGGCGGGCGGCGCGGTGCGCGGTGCCCAGGCGTCGCTGGGGCTCAACGTGACCAACGGGGACGTGGACGGCATCGGGCAGCTGGCCCTGGGCGCGAACGTCGCGCGCGGCGCGCTGGGCGGTGTGCAAGCGGCGCTGGGTGCCAACGTCACCACCTCGGACGCCACCGGGCTGCAGCTGTCACTGGGTGCCAATCACGCGAACGGCACGATGAAGGGCGTGCAGTTCACGCTGGGCGTCAACTCCGTGGCGACGGCCGCGCGGGGCATCCAGGGCTCGGTGCTGCTCAACCATGCGCCGTCACTCACCGGCATGCAGCTGGGGTTGATCAACGTGGGCGGTGACGTGTCCGGCATGCAGCTGGGGCTGATCAACGTCGCGGACACGGTGCACGGCATGCAGCTGGGCCTGATCAACGTCTCCGACGAGGTGAACGGCGTGCCGGTGGGCCTGGTGTCCTACGAGAAGAAGGGCCAGCTGCACCTGGAGGTCTTCGGCAGCGACGTGCAGCTCACCAACCTGGCGCTGAAGTTCGGCGGCAAGCATTTCTACACGACGCTGCTCGCGGGCATTGGCCCGGACGACCGCTTCCAGCGCTTCAGCCTGGGCCTGGGACTGGGCGGGCACATCCCGCTGGGCTCGCGCTTCTGGGTGGACGTGGACGTCGCGGCCAGCCAGGTGCTGTCCACGCGAGACCCGTTCTCCAGCGCGTCCAACAACATGCTGACGCAGGCGCGCGCCATGCTGGGCTTCCAGGTGATGCCCCGGCTGGCCGTGTTCGCCGGCCCCACCTACAACGTGGCATTCGCCTGGGGAGAGCCGGAGTTCGCGAAGCTGACCACGCTGCCGGTGCGCTCGCACGTCATCAACGCGGACACGCGCATGCAGCGCTGGCCCGGCTTCCAGGTAGGCGTGCGGCTCTGAGGCTCTGGAATCCGGCCGGGGCCGCGCAGGACGCGGTCCCGGTGGGAAGGGGGGCGCTCAGCCGACGATGCGGGTGGCGCGCAGGACGATGGCATCGCCCGCAGGGCCGGCCTTGAGCCGCTTGTCCAGCGACCCCTCCACCTTGAGGCCGGGGCCGCCCTTGGAGGCGCGCTGCAGGAGCTCACCCAGCTTCGCGTCGTCCCCGCCCGTGACGGCGGTCAGGTCGATTTCGTGGAGGGACTGGAGCTTCTTGTCCGGCGCGTCCGCGCTGAACAGGTCGTAGTGGTCGCAGGGCGGCGCGAAGCAGCGCTTCCCGTTGTCCTTGACGATGTAGACGGTGCTGGTGGTCATGGTGGCGTCTCCGGGTGAAGGGGTGGGGGCGGCCGTGCCGGGCTCGTTGGCGGCTCCCGCGGGCGCGTCCACGTCGGTCCGCTTCAGGTCGGCGGGGGCCTCCGCGCCGGACACGTCGCTGGAAGGCTGCGCGGTGGGGGAGGACGGCGTGCTGCACGCCACCGGGCCGAGTACGAGCACGGCGGACAGGAGCAGGGAGCGGGCGTTCATGGCGACTCCGGGAAGGAGAACGGGGTGCCCTCCTACAACGCGGGAAGGGCACGGCCGGGTCCACTCTGCCCGGCCGCGCGCCCGGCCACCAGGGCAACAGGGGCCTTTTTCCTGCCTGTCCCACCTGGACACCCGAACAGTCCAGAATTGGGCCTCCAGCCCGCGGACAAAGGCGCCAAGACGGTGGAAGGGCCCCCCCGTTCGTTGTACACCCGCGCCCCAAGAGATCGGCCTCCGGGGCCGTGACCTGTAAGGACGCCCACGATGGAATTCCGCATCGCCGCCGACGAGCTGAAGAAGGCCCTCTACCGCGCCCAGGGCATCGTGGAGCGCAAGACGACGATGCCCATCCTCGCCAACGTGCTGCTCACGGCGAACAAGGGCAGCATCACGGTCACGGCCTTCGACCTGGACATCGGCATCGTGTCCGAGCACCCGGCGGACGTGTCCAAGCCGGGCGCCGTCACGCTGAGCGCGAAGTACGTCTTCGACATCGTGCAGAACCTCCCGGACGCGGAGGTCACGCTCAAGAAGCTGGCGAACAACTACGTCGACATCTCCTCCGGCTCCGCGCACTTCAAGATCGTCGGCATGGCCGCCGAGGAGTACCCGAAGCTGCCCAAGGAGGAGAACGCTCCCCTGGTGCAGATCTCCGGCAACGTGCTGCTGGAGATGATCAAGAAGACCCAGTTCGCCATCTCCAGCGACGAGACGCGCTACATCCTCAACGGCGTCTTCTTCGAGCCGCAGGCCAGCGGCAAGGTCCGCATGGTGGCCACGGACGGCCACCGCCTGTCGCTCATCGAGCGCGAGATGTCCGGCGACTTCAAGCTCAAGAGCGGCGTCATCATCCCGCGCAAGGGCCTGATGGAGCTCAAGCGCCTGCTGGACGAGGCCCCGGACGCGGAGTGCCACCTGGGGTTCGCGGAGAACTCGGCGCTGTTCAAGAAGCCGGGCCTCACCATGGTGATGCGCCTCATCGACGGGCAGTTCCCGGAGTACCAGCGCGTCATCCCCAAGGAGGGCGAGAAGGTCGTCCTCGTGCCCAAGGTGCGCCTGCTGGAGGGCCTCAAGCGCATCGCGCTGCTGTCCGCGGACAAGAGCAACGCCATCCGCATCGGCCTGGAGAAGGGCAAGCTGCTCATCACCGCCAGCAACCCGGACCTGGGTGAGGCGCGTGACGCCCTGGACGTGGACTACCAGGGCAACGACATCACCATCGGCTTCAACGCCCGTTACCTCATGGACGTCCTGGGAGTGACGGAGACGGACGAGGTCAGCTTCGAGCTGGGCGACGAGCACAGTCCGGGCGTGCTGCATGGCCCCGGCGACCGCAGCTTCACTGCCGTGGTCATGCCCATGCGCGTCTGAGCCGACACAGTCGTCCAACTTCCCACGTCGGCGGGACGTCACCGTTCCAAGTCCGACGCTCCGCGCCATGGGGAGGCCTGCGCCCGGCGCGGGGGGCCCTTATGATGAGGGCGTGGCCACCCGTCCAGACGACCTGAGAGCGCGGCTGGAGGACCGGGCGGACCTCCTGGAGGCCACGCGCCTGCGCTACCGCGCACTCAAGGGCGTGCTGGAGTCCTTCTTCTGGAAGGATCGGATCCGCAACCACTTCGAGCTGCTGCGCGAGGTGGCCGCCGACCAGCCGGAGGTGGACGCGACGCTGGCCGCGATGAGGCGCCGCGTGGAGGCGGAAGGCTGGCCACCCAACGCCGCCCCCGTCCGGTTGATGCACGAGGTGGAGCGCCTGCGAGAGGCGGTGGAGCGCGCGGCCGAGAAGCGGCTGTCCGCCAGTGCCTCCCCGGGTTCCGACGACGAAGACACCGCGGAGCAGGACGACGGCCCCACCACGCTGGGAGAGCGGCTGCTGCGCCTGGAGACGGAGGTGCTGGACGCGGCGCCATTCCTGGGCGGCCGCGTCTGGGCCCAGGCGGTGGAGCTGTTGCCGCGCAACCTGCCGGAGCTGCGCGCCGCATGCGCCGCGGGCGAGGTGTTCGAGCGAGTGTTCATGCGCCCGGTGACGGAAGGGGCGCCGGCCTTCTCCGACGATGAGGCGCGGGAGCTGGCCCGAGCGCTGCCGCTGGGCGCCGCCGCGCTGGTGGCGCTGTGGGAGCGGCTGGAGCGCTACGACAGCCGGGGACGGGTGAAGGACTTCCTCCAGCGGCGCATGCGGCGAGCACCGACGCGGGTGGCGCGCAGCGGGCCGGAGCTGCTGTTGCACGCGGCCTTCTGGCACGACGTGGCGCGGGTGCGGGTGCGCGCGGTGCTGGAGGCGGAGCTGGCGCCGGTGGTGCCGCGCGAAGCGGAACTGCCCACACTGCTGTCCTGGCGGGCCGCACTGTCGGAGGACCCGGCGCTGCGACTGTCCGCGCGGAGCGTCTTCACGGAAGGGCGCGCGGGGTTGGTGGAGACGGCGGCGGCGCTGGCGGCCCTGTCTCGCGAGCGGCCCCGGGGCGCGTGGAGTGAAGAGGTGGCGTGGTCGCGGCTGGAGCAGGCCGCGATGAGGGCGCGCGCGGAGGAGGGGACGGAGGCGGAGGCCCTGCGGGACGCCCTGCGCCTCTTCGTGATGCTGCGAGGCCAGGCACGCACACCCGCGCGGCTGTTCTCGCCGGAGCACGCGAAGCCCGCGGGGGGCGACGTGGCACGCAACGGGGACCTGGTGGCGCTGGTGCAGGCGGCGCGGCACGCGGCGCTGCGGCAGGGCAGCTGAAGACAGACACCGGTTTGAGGGGGGCGGAAGGCTTCTGTTAGGTTGGGTGGGCCCGTTTCCCTTTCTCTGTCGCAATCCCCGCCCATGACCCAGCCTGTTCCTCCGCCGTCCGATGACGCGGCGTCGCTCCAGTTCGACCGCGCCGAGTTCACCGAAGCCCCCTCGGCACCGAAGTGCTCCGTCTGTCAGCGCGCCATCAAGAGCGTGTATTTCGACCTGAACACGCGCCTGCTGTGTCCCGCGTGCCGCGAGGACGTGGAGGCGGCGATGACAGGCGGCTCGAAGGCGAAGCGCTTCCTGACGGCGTCGGTGTTTGGCTTTGGAGCGGCCATCGCGGGGGCGCTCCTCTACTGGGGGGTGGGACTGACGGGCTACAACATCGGCCTCATCGCCATCGCGGTGGGGTGGATGGTGGGGACCGCGGTGTTCAAGGGCTCGGAGTCGCGCGGCGGCTGGGTCTACCAGGTGTTGGCGGTGGGGCTGACGTACTTCGCGGTGGCGGCCTCGCTCGCGCCGGATGTCTACAAGGAGCTCACGACGCAGCCTCCGGCCGAGGTGGCCACCGACGCGCCGGCGGAGGAAACGGAGGCGGTCTCCCCCGCGGTCAACGTGGTCCTCGCGGGAGTGATTTCCGTGGCGGCGCCGGTGCTGGTCGGAATCAACAGCCCCCTCTCCGGGCTCATCTACGGCTTCGCGTTGTTCGAGGCGTGGCGCCGCACGAAGCGGACGGAGCTGAACATCGCGGGGCCGTTCAAGCTGGCGGAGGCGCCGGCCGAGGGTGAAGCCGCACCGGCGGAGCAGGAGCGGTCCGTTGGCTGAGGCGCTCGCGGTATCGCTCCTCACGCAGCGGTGTGAGGGGTGTGGTTCGGAGCTGGCGCCCCGGCTGCTCACGTGTCCGTCGTGCCGGAAGCTGGTCCATGGGAAGCGGCTGACGCAGCTGGCGGCGGATGCGCAGGCGGCGTCGCAGCGGGGCGCTCCGATGGAGGCGCTGGCGCTGTGGCGCGAGGCGCTGGAGTTGTTGCCGCCGGACGCGGCGCAGCACGCGCAGGTGACGGCGCGGGTGACGGCGCTGAGTCAGCAGGCGGATGCGCTGGGGTTGGCGGCGCCGCTGGCGGAGGCGGAGCGCAAGCGTTCGGGGATGCCGAAGGTGTTGGCCAGCATGGGCGCGGTGGGCCTGATGCTGTGGAAGTTCAAGTTCGTGCTGGCGCTGCTGTTGGGCAAGGGGAAGCTGCTGCTGCTCGGGCTCACGAAGGCGAGCACGCTGTTCTCCATGCTGTTCGCGGTGAGCGTGTACTGGACGGTTTGGGGTTGGCGCTTCGCGCTGGGGCTGGTGGCCTGCATCTACGTGCACGAGATGGGGCACGTGGCGTCGCTGCGCCGGCTGGGCATGAAGGCGGACGCGCCCATGTTCATCCCGGGCCTGGGGGCGTTCGTGCGCCTGAAGCAGGTGCCGGTGGATGAGCGCGAGGACGCGCGAGTGGGGCTCGCGGGGCCCATCTGGGGCACTGCGGCGGCGGTGGTGGTGATGGTGGCGGCGCTGCTGACGGGGTGGAAGGCGTTGGGCGCCATCGCGCACGCGGCGGCCTGGCTGAACCTGTTCAACCTGGTGCCGGTGTGGCAGTTGGACGGGTCACGAGGGTTCCGGGCCCTGGCGCGTCAGCAGCGGTGGATCGCGGTGGCCGCGTTGGGCGCGACGTGGTTCGCCACGGGAGAGAACCTGCTGTTGCTCATCGCCGGAGTGGCGGCGTTCCGGGCCCTGCTCACGCCCGCGTCGGAGACGGGAGACCGCCGCACGCTGGTCGAGTACTGCGTGTTGGTGGTGGGCCTGGGCGCGCTGGGCTGGGCCGCGCAGCATTGGACGGGAGCGATGGCGGCACTGTGATGAACGCGACGGCGAAGCTGTGTGCGGCCGTGGCGCTGCTCACGGCCTGCGCTGGCGGAAGCTCGCGGCGCTCCGCGCACGGTGACCTGGGCTTCGTCGACACGGAGACCGCCGCGAAGCTGCGTCATGCGGCCTGGGTCGCGGAGCAGGGCGCTTCTTCCACCACGGCTTCTGCCCTGGTCAAGGCCGCCCCGGTCATCATTGGCTTGATGCAACGGCATCACAGCGCGGATGAATTGGAAGAACGACTCGCGGAATGCGCCGTCCAGGCCGAGCGCCAGGGCAATGCGTGTTTCTTCCAGAACCGTCCTCCGACACGGCAGGAGTGCCGCGAGGTGGTGGGGCGCGACCGCTGCGGCAACCCCATCACCAGGGCCATGCAGCTCGGTAAACAGAAACATGTCCTGGTCCTCCAGTGCGCGGAGGAAGTGCTCAAGGAGCTATGGGCCGCGCCCTACAGCATCGAGCAGCGCTATCGCTACTATCCGAATGCCAAGTTCGTGGAGACGATCAGCCGGGAGAAGGAAGCGCGGATGCTCGCCGAGGGCTGCACCGATGAGCTCCGGGGCACGATCAAACCGGATCTCGTCCTCCACGCGGACCGCAACCTGCTCGAGTCCGCGCTCACCCTCGACTTCAAGTTCCCCTGCCCTGAGACCAACGAACCGCAGTGGACCGTCTATGGAGAGGGCAGTCCCTATAAGGGACAAACGCAGGAACTGGTTTATGAGGATGCGCTGGGTGGTGACGCCTTGCTCATTTCCCCCAAGAAAGGAGTTGTCGACAGGCCATGAGCGCGAACCTCCCCACCCTTCGTCTCCATTACAGGGATGGCGCGGTAGCGGCCCGCGACGGTGTCGTGGTCTCGTTCTTCATCCCCCATGACCACAGCATCGTGGCGCAGGCATGCTGGCGGGCCTTGCAGACCTACGTTCGAGCCATCCCACCCCAGTCGCTGAACTGGTACGGCGCGGACGATGGGGATGTCCTTGAACTGGATGAGGACGGATGGGAGGTCATTCGCAAGCGGATGGTGGATCGCCCCTCCCGCTTGGCCTGGCACGTCGGATTGTCCGACCTGGATGGGGGCACCGGGGGATACCAGTTCGAGTATCACAGCTACCGGATCCAACTCCCGCTCTGCGTTGGGTCCTCCACCGCGATGTCCTTCACGTTCCCGACCGAATTCCTTCTGGATCAGGGACCCCATCAGATGCGGGACCTGGTGTTGGAGTTGGCTCGGGAGCTGCCCTTCCATTTCGGCTACGCGAGCTTCGCTCTTGCCTCTCGAGAGGGCTCCTGGACCGGAGGGGACTGGAAGGTCCTGGAGAAATACTCCGCGCGCTATCTGGGTGTGGACCTGCCCGCTGTCGCTGGCCTCGGTTACGTTATCGGAACCCACGCCCTGGGCGCGCACTGGCTCACCTTCCTGGGCCCGCCGCTGCTGGACCGGATGGGAGGCACTGAAGCGCTGCGGCAGGCACTGCCGTTCCCGGAGGTCTCCCTCCTCCCCATGGAACAGGATCGCCTGCTGGTCACCCTGAGCGAATGGCCCGAGGCCATCGACATCGAGACGGAACCCGTTCCGCCCCAGTACCGCGCCCTGGCCTGCTTCCTGAAACCTTTCATGTACAAGTCGGACGACGCCGGGATCGGGAACTACCTGGACCACTGGCGGCGACGGCTCTGTCCCTGACGCTCCCGCCCCCACCAACCGAGCGTCACCCGCTGAATCCCGCGCCCCGCCGGCCGCCGCATCTGTAGTACGAAGGTCGGCCCCTTCACGGTGACGCTGTGCGCCTCCTCTCGCTCCAGGTCCAGGACTTCCGCAACCTCCCGGCGGTGCAGCTCGCACCCAGCCCCCACTCGACCATCGCCGTGGGCCAGAACGGGCAGGGGAAGACCAACCTCCTGGAGGCGCTCTACTTCCTCGCCACCCTCAAGCCCCTCCGCGCCGGACGCCTCTCCGAACTCGTGCGCTGGGGCTCCCAGGCCGCTCGCGTCACCGGCCGCTTCCTCCTCAAGGGCGCCGAGCGCGAAATCTCCGTCGAAGTCGGCGGCGGCACCCGCCAGGCCCTCGTGGACGGCAAGAAGGCCGCCAGCCTCGAGGACTACTTCGGCGGTGTCTCCGTCGTCGCCTTCACCCCTGATGACCTGGAGGTCATCAAGGGCGGCCCCGACTCCCGCCGCGCCTTCCTCGACCGCGCCGTCTTCAACCGCTTCCCCGCCTTCCTCAGGGAAAGCCGCGAGTACGCCCGCGCCCTCAAGAACCGCAACCGCCTGCTCCGTGACGGCGCCACCGTCGACGCCGCGTACCTCGACGCTTACGACGAGACCCTCGCCCGCGCGGGCGCACGCCTCTACGCCCGCCGCCGCTCGCTGATGGCCGAGCTCGCGCCCCGCGCCCAGGCCACCTTCGCGTCCATCGGCCGCACCGTGGACCCCGCCGTCTACGGCTACCACCCCGCGCACCTCGGCGCCGACTTCGCCCATGCCGACGAGGCCGCGCTCGCCTCCGCCCTGCGCGAAGCCCTCTCCGCGCGCCTGCGCCGTGACCTGGACCGCGGCTTCACCTCCGTGGGCCCTCACGTGGACGACGTGTCCGTGACGCTGGGCGGCCGCAGCGCTCGCGCCTACGCGAGCCAGGGCCAGCAGCGTGCTTTGGTGCTGGGGTGGAAGATCGCCGAGATTGAAAACCTGGAGGCCGCCATGGGCTTCCTCCCCCTGCTGCTGCTGGATGACGTCTCCAGCGAGCTGGACCCCGAGCGCAATGCCTATCTCATGGGCTACCTCGCCCGGAGCGGCGCGCAGGTCTTCCTCACCACCACCGACGCGGGGCTCGTCCGAGCCGCCGCCGCCAGTGACTCCCTCTGGCTCACCGTCCACGCGGGACAGGTGGCCACCGAGCCTCCGTCACAACCCTAGTGCACCCGCCGCCGGTGCCAGGGCCAGTGCACCGACCGGCGCTGATGGTGGGGCAATTCCTGCCGCGTCACGTGCCCGAAGTACTCGAAGCGGAACTCCGCCCAGAGCAGCCCGAACGCCACCGCGAACAGGAACACCGCCAGCGTCAGCCACCACACGGTGCCCGTCGCCAACGCGGCGATGAACAACACCCCCAGCGCCGCCGCCACCCCCAGCGACACGTCCCGCAGGCGCTTCGACTCGCTGAACGCCATCCCCATCGCCAGCATGGAGATCGCCAGGAGCGGCCACGCCAGCCAGTACGAAGTGCGCGCGTACAGGTTGGCAATCGACAGCAGGAACAACCCGAATCCGAATATCGCCAGTCCGCCGTCCATCGAATCCTCCTCGTGAGAATCCCCGGCTCCCGGCTGAACATGGGACCTGCTCATGCCCCCATGCACCCCGCCTCCCCCCGTCCGACCGGGGACACGGCGGGAGAGCGACCCCGGCCTCCCCTCCGGAATAGATGGCACCTGGCTCCGGTCTCCTTCGTGTCTCCACGAACGCCTGTGCCCCTGTCGCCCGGAGTCCATTCAGGGCGCCGGGCCCTCGGCGGGCGCGCGTCCGTGAGTCGACGTTCGCTCCGACGAAGTTCTTGCGGACCTGCCGGGCGTGCACCATGACCATGCCCGCCGTCCCACCGGGCGGACCCGGGACGAACGAAATGGTGCCATGTCGCGTTTGCTGCTGACGCTCGTGCTGTCCGCCCTCCTCGCGGGGTGCCACCGCGCGACGTTCGAGGATTCGGTGCTCCGGAAGTCCGACGTGAAGTACCGCGTCGGCCCGCTGTCCAACGACGTCTGGGAGCGCCGCGGCTTCGACGACAACGACCTGGCCTTCGTGGAGCGCGGCGACACCGGACGTGTCATCGCCACCAACTCCACGTGCCGGGACCATGACGACCCGTCCCTCCAGGTCCTCACGAAGCACCTGCTCATGGGCTTCACCGAGCGCCAGGACCTGGGCCAGCGCACCTTCACCCTGGACGACCGCGAGGCCCTGCGAAGCCGCTACGTCGCGAAGCTCGACGGCGTGCCCGTGTCCCTGGAGCTCGTGGTGGTGAAGAAGGACAACTGCGTCTTCGACTTCAGCTACGTCGCCCCCGTGGGCGCCGCCGACGCGCGCATGGCGGACTTCGAAAGCCTCTTCCAGGGCTTCCGCGCGGAGCGCCAGCGATGATGCCCGAGGGGAAGCTCTTCTCCGGCGGCACCAGCCTCAAGGAGCGCCTGCGCGAGCGCATGGAGTCCCTGGGCGCCCTGTCCGTCATGACGGGCCAGGTGTTCAGCCGCGCCGTGCGCCCGCCCTACGACTGGGCCGGCCTCGTCTTCCACACCGAATCCCTGGGCGTGCGCTCGCTGCCCATCGCGCTGCTCACCGCGACGTTCGCCGGGCTCGTCATCTCGCTCCAGTTCGGCTACTTCCTCGCGCGCTTCGGCGTGCAGTACACCGTGGGCCGCGTGGTCATCCTCACGCTGTTCCGAGAGCTGGCCCCCGTGCTCACCGCCCTCACCGTGGGCGCGCGCATCGGGTCCGGCATCGCCGCGGAACTGGGCTCCATGACCGTGACGGAGCAGGTGGATGCCATCCGCGCGCTGGGCGCGGATCCGTTGCGCAAGCTGGTGGTTCCGCGCGTGTTCGCGTGCCTCATCGTGATGCCGGTGCTCACCGTGTTCTCGGATGTGGTGGGCCTGGTGGGCGGCGCGCTGGTGGTGCGGTCCCAGTACGGCATCTCCCTGGACCAGTTCTTCCAGGGCGCGCTGGACGCGGTGCTGATGGGCGACTTCGTCTCCGGCGTCATCAAGGGCGCCGTGTTCGGGCTCATCATCGGCCTGGTCGGCTGCTTCAAGGGGCTGGCGGTGGAGGGCGGCACGGAGGGCGTGGGCCGCGCCACCACGCAGACGGTGGCCATCACCTCCGTCACCGTGTGCCTGGCGGACTTCTTCATCACGAAAATCACGCTCTACTTCTGAAGCCTCCCGCACCATGCGCAAGGCCCGCCACCACCACCACCGCGACCCCGCCGTCCCGTTCAGCTTCCGCAAGCCCACGCCGGGCGAGGAGCTCATCCGCTTCGACGGACTCATCAAGCAGTTCGGCGCCAAGCGCGTCTACGACGGCGTGGACCTGGACGTGCGCGCCGGCGAGACGCTGGTGGTGCTGGGCGGCTCCGGCGTGGGCAAGAGCGTGCTGCTCAAGTGCCTCATCGGCCTGCTGCACCCGGACGGTGGCAGCATCCTCTTCGAAGGCTACGACCTGGCGAAGTTCTCCGAGGAGCAGTTCCTGGAGGTCCGCAAGCACGTGGCCATGGTGTTCCAGGGCGCGGCGCTGTTCGACTCGCTCAGCGTGGCGGACAACGTGGCGTACCCGCTGCGTGAACACTTCCCCACCATGTCCCGCGCGGAAATCCAGAAGCGGGTGGCGGAGAAGCTGGAGCTGGTGGACCTGCCCAACACGGAGAAGCTGATGCCGTCGGACTTGTCCGGCGGCATGCGCAAGCGCGTGGGCCTGGCGCGCGCCATCGCCACGGACCCGGAGGTCATCCTCTGGGACGAGCCCACGACGGGCCTGGATCCCGTCACCACGCAGACCATCAACGAGTTGATTGATTCGATGAAGCAGCGCCTGGGCGCCACTTCCATTGTCGTCACGCACGACATGGTGAGCGCCTTCGTGCTGGCGGACCGGATGGCCATGCTGGCCAACCGGAAGATCGTCCAGGTAGGCACCCCGGAGGAGATGCGCCGCTCCCAGGTGCCGGAGGTGCGCGCCTTCATCGACGCGCGCCGCCTGGAGTTGAACCCCCGGGGAACACCATGAGTCTCTTCACGTCGACCTCGAAGGAGAAACGCCTAGCCGTGCGAGCAGGCCTCTTCGTCGCCGTTGGCCTTGCCGTGGCAGGCGTCGTCGTCTTCTTCATCGGCCGCGAGTCCAACCTCTTCCAGCGCCAGGTCATCTTCCACACCTACTTCCCGAGCGTGGACGGCCTGAGCGACCAGTCCCCCGTGTGGATTGGCGGTCTGAAGGTGGGCCGCGTGAACAGCGTGTCCTTCTCCCAGGACCTGAAGGACAGCCGCCTGCAGGTGGAGCTCCAGGTGGCCAGCGCCTACGCCAGCCGCATCCGCGCGGACTCCGTGGCCCGCCTCACCAGCATGGGCGTCCTGGGCGACAAGGCGGTGGACATCTCCCTGGGCAGCGCGGACAAGCCCGCCGTGGAGCCCGGCGGCGTCATCCAGTCCAGCAGCGGCGGGGACCTGTCCAGTCTCATGTCCAGCGCCAGCCGCGTGATGGAGAACTCCGTCGAAATCAGCGAATCCCTCAAGGACGCCGTGAAGGCCTACTCGAACCCGGACCTGTCGCGGGACCTGGCCCGGAGCGTCGCCTCGCTGCGCAAAATCATGGAGGAGGTGGAGAAGGGCAACGGCGCCCTGCACGCGCTCATCTACGACCCGCGCACGGGCCAGGAGGTGAACACGCTGCTCGCCAACGCGTCCGGCGCCGCGAAGCGCATGGACGGCGCCCTGGGCCACGTGGAGGCCATCCTGTCGGAGGTGCGCCGCGGCGACGGCACCGCGCACGCGCTCATCTACGGCCAGGACGGCGCGGTGGCCATGCGGGAGCTGGGCGCGGCCGCCGGCCAGCTCGCGGGCCTGCTGGAGGACGCGAAGAAGAGCCCCAACGGCGCCGTGCACCAGCTCATCTACGGCGACGCCAAGGGCATGTTCGCGGACCTGGGCAGCGCCGCCGCGGACATCAAGACCATCACCGCCACCGTGGCCAAGGGCGACGGCACCCTGGGCGCGCTCGTCAACGACCCCACCGTCTACGACGACCTGCGCGAGGTGCTGGGCAACGTGAAGCGCAACCGCATCCTCCGCGCCCTGGTGCGCTTCTCCGTGAGCAACCGCGAGTCCCTGGACCAGGTGGGAGCCCCCCAGACGGCGCCCACCCCGCTCACGCCCGCCCCGGACGCGGGTGACGCTCCCGCGCCGACGCCCTGAGCTACTGTTTGAGCACATACTGCTTTACAATATTTCCAGGACTGTCCGTGGATTGACTCTGGAGTCACTAAAATCGTATTCCTGCTCCCCCCTACTTTTCGAGGAGTTGGGAAACCATGCTTCGTCACGTCGCGCAGCGCAGTGGCCGTATCGCGGTGGTCGTTGGCACCCTGATGTCCCTGGTGGGCTGTAACAACAATGCCCCGACCACCGAGGAGCAGACTCCCGCTCCCGCGGAGGAGACCACCAACGCGCAGGCCATCCCGCACCGTGGTTGTGCGACCGTTGAGCCGTCGGCTGACGAGAAGCTGGAGATCGAGGCGGCGATCGCGGGCCGCGTGTCGGCCAAGCGCGCGGTGGGCTCGGTGAACGTGCCCGTCTACTTCCACGTCATCCGCAAGGGCACGGGCGTCGCCAACGGCGACGTTCCGGACTCGCAGATCACCGCGCAGATGAACGTGCTGAACGCGGCGTACGCGAACACTCCGTTCAAGTTCACGCTGGCCGGCACGGACCGCACGACCAACACGTCCTGGTTCGCCCTGGCGCAGGGCAGCACCAACGAGAAGAACATGAAGAACACCCTGCGCAAGGGTGGCAAGGAGTCGCTGAACATCTACACGGCGAACCTCAGCGGCGGCCTGCTGGGCTGGGCGACCTTCCCCTCCAGCTACACGTCCCAGCCGAAGATGGACGGCGTGGTCATGCTCTACAGCAGCGTCCCCGGCGGCACGGCGTCCCCCTACAACCTGGGCGACACGGGCACGCACGAAGTCGGCCACTGGGTGGGCCTGTACCACACGTTCCAGGGCGGCTGCTCCGCCTCGGGTGACTCCGTCAGCGACACGCCTCCGGAGGCCTCGCCCGCGTACGGCTGCCCCGCCGGCCGTGACACCTGCTCCGGTGGCGGCGCGGACCCCATCTACAACTTCATGGACTACACCGACGACAGCTGCATGAACCAGTTCACCGCCGGCCAGAGCGCCCGCGCGGACAGCCTGACCGCGACGTACCGCTAGAAATAAACAGCGCGGCTGTGGCCGATGTGACGACGCCGGGGTCTCCGTTCAGGGGGCTCCGGCGTTTTCCATTTTCGGGTTGAAACACAGACTCGCCGCGTCCCGGCCCGGACGCGATGTCTGTTTCATCCGTGCGCCGGTGTTTCACTCATTCGCGAGGAGTTGGAGACACATGCTTCGTTACGTCGCGCAGCGCGGTGGTCGTGTCGCGGTGGTCCTTGGCACCCTGATGTCCCTGGCGGGTTGCAGCAGCAACGCCCCGGCCCCCGAGGAGCAGGCCCCGGCGGAGGAGTCCGCCACCCAGCAGGCCGTCCCGCACCGTGGCTGCGCGACCATCGAGCCGTCCGCCGACGAGAAGCTGGAGATTGAAGCGGCGCTGGCGAACCGCGGCGTGCACGCGAAGCGCGCGGTGGGCTCGGTGAACGTGCCCGTGTACTTCCACGTCATCAACAAGGGCACGGGCCTCGCCAACGGCGACGTTCCGGACTCGCAGATCACCTCGCAGATGAACGTGTTGAACGCGGCGTACGCCAACACCCCGTTCACGTTCACGCTGGCCGGCACGGACCGCACCACGAACACCCAGTGGTTCGCGCTGGGTTCGGGCTCCTCCGCGGAGAAGAAGATGAAGCAGGCCCTGCGCAAGGGCGGCCCGGAGTCGCTGAACATCTACACCGCCAACCTCAAGGGCGGCCTGCTGGGCTGGGCGACCTTCCCCTCCAGCTACAGCAGCCAGCCGAAGATGGACGGCGTGGTCATGCTGTACAGCAGCGTCCCGGGCGGCACCGCGGCCCCGTACAACGAGGGCGACACGGCCACGCACGAGGTCGGCCACTGGCTGGGCCTGTACCACACGTTCCAGGGCGGCTGCGCCAACCCGGGTGACTCCGTCAGCGACACGCCTCCGGAGGCCTCGGCCGCGTTTGGCTGCCCCGTCAACCGCGACACCTGCGCGGGCGGCGGCGTGGACCCCATCTACAACTTCATGGACTACACGGACGACAACTGCATGAACCAGTTCACCGCTGGCCAGGTGACCCGCGCGGACAGCCTGACCGCGACGTACCGCTAGTCCATCCCTTCGCTTCCTGAAGTCCATGACGCCGGAGTCCCCACCGCGGGGGCTCCGGCGTCTGTGTTTCCATCGTGGACAAGCCGGGCCCGCGCTGGCCACAGTGGGGGACCGCCCTTCGGCTGTCCGGAGGGGGCCTTCAGGAGGAGTGGCGCCGTGAGAGACCTGTTGATGATCCCCGGGCCGGTGGACGTGGACGCGGACGTGTTGCAGGCGATGTCCGGGCCGGTGCCCGGGCACCTGGACGCGGGCTTCATCGCCACCTTCGGCCGGGCCCTGAAGCGCCTGCGCGAGGTGTCGCTCGCCCCCGGCGCGCAGCCCTTCGTCGTCTCCGGCAGCGGCACGCTGGCCATGGAGCTCGCCGTGGCCAACCTCATCGAGCCCGGCGACCGCGCGCTGGTGGTGAACACCGGCTACTTCAGCGACCGCATGGCCCACATCCTGGAGCGTCACGGCGCGAAGGTGACGCACGTGCGCGCGGCCAGCGTGGGCAGCGCCCCGGAGGTGGCGCAGGTGGAGGCGGAGCTGCGGAGCGGCGGCTTCAAGCTGATGACCGTCACGCACGTGGACACCTCCACCGCGGTGCTCGCGCCCGTGGAGCCGCTGGTGAAGGCCGCGCGCCAGTACGGCGTCCTGGCCGTGGTGGACGGCGTGTGCGCCACCGCCGGCGAGGCCTTCCAGCAGGACGCGTGGGGCGCGGACGTGTACCTCACCGCCAGCCAGAAGGCGGTGGGCGTGCCGCCGGGCCTGGCGCTCCTCACGGTGAGTCCTCGCGCGCTCGCCGCGTGGAAGGCGCGCAAGGCGCCCGTCGCCAGCGTGTACGCGGACTGGGCGGAGTGGCTTCCGGTGATGGAGGCCTACGAAGCCGGCAAGCCCGCCTATTTCGCCACCCCGCCCACGTCCCTGGTCTGCGCGCTGGACGTCAGCCTGGGACAGATCCTGGCGGAGGGCATGGAGGCCCGCTTCGAGCGCCACCGCCGCATGGCCCGCGCCTTCCGCGCCGCCTGGAGCGCGCTGGGCCTGCGGCTCGTGCCCACCTCGGAGGCCGTGGCCGCCAACACCCTGAGCGCCGTGTACTACCCGGACGGCGTGGACGCGACGCTCGTGGGCCGCGTGAAGGCGCAGGGCGTGGCCATCGCCGGCGGCCTCCACCCGGAAATCAAGACGCGCTACTTCCGCGTGGGCCACATGAACCGCGTCAGCGCCGGGGACGTGCTCGTCACCGTGGGCGCCATCGAGCGCGCCCTCCACGCCGCCGGCCACCGCGCGTTCGCCCCCGGGACCGCCGTCGCGGCCGCACAGAGCGCCCTCTCCGGGTAGGACTCGGAGCGTGGTGCCCAGCCCTCACTGCTTTCTCAGGGTTCGAGAGAACCCGTCTGCACTTCCATTAGATTTGTGTAAGCTGGCAGATAATGACAGGTACTTCCTGGGTTCCAGGGATTTCTTGTCGTTTTGATGGAATTGTGTGATTTAGCTGCAAGGTGTGGGCGGGGCGTGGGCCCCGGCATCTGTGAGGGGGAAGGGCTGCGCTGGCGGGTGGACCCACGAAGCGGGGGGGCCGATTCCAGCGCCTGAAGTGGAAGTGGAGGTCGGTATGGATCGCGGACCGGTGGAAGGTTCGACGAAGGCGGCGGGCTGGGTGCAGGAGCCCGCGGCGTGGCACCTGGTGGAGCGGTGCCTGGCCGCGACCCCGGAAGACGGGGCGCGCGGGATGTTCTTCCAGGGCGTGGTGGGCGTGGTGAACTTCCTCCAGGGCGAAGAGGCCGGAGCGAAGTGCCTCGCGGCGTCCGGGCTGAGGGAGCTGAACGCCGAGGAGCTGTACCCGGTGGCGCGCTTCCTGGAGATGTCCGCCGAGGCGACGCGAATCCTGCGCCCCCAGCTGGGCGACTGGGAGCAGGCGCTGCGGTACATCGGGACGCAGGCCACGGTGGACTTCCTGGCCTCCATGTTCGGCCGGGACCTGATGCAGGCCGCCGCAGGCAACCCCTGGCGGATGCTCCAGCACATGGCCGAGGGCTACCGCGTCGCGGTGAGCTACGGCGAGCGCAGCGTCCTCTGGACGGGCGACCACAGCGCCCGCTTCGTGATGCGCCGGGACTTCATGCCCGCGCCGTACCACGAGGGCGTGCTCCAGGCCGCCCTGGAGGCCGTGGGCGCCCAGGACATCCAGGTGCACGGGCGGCAGCTGTCGCTGCTGGATACCGAGTACGACGTTTCCTGGTAATCCAGGGCTGTTGCGCCCCCGTGGCGTGGGTTCCTGACGCGGGACGTTCACCAGCCAGCGCTCGGTGTTGAACGTCCGCGATTTCTCCCGCTGGCGTGACAGGGAGGGCCACTAGCATGTGGTGAAAGAGGCCCACACCCCACGGGAGGAGCAACGCGAATGGATGCAGCACGAGGCTCCCGGCCGCAGGGGCGATGTCGGGCCCCGGGGCTGATGGGCGGGGCCCGGGCATGACGCCCTTCCGGCTGTTGCTCGTGGAGGACAGCGTCAACGACGCGGCGCTGGTGACGGCGGAGCTGGAGCAGGCGGGCTACCTGCCCACGGCCCGGCGCGTGGAGACGCTGGATGCGCTGCGAGACGCGCTGGCCACCGGGCCGTGGGACCTGGTGCTGTGCGACTACCGGCTGCCGCGCTTCAGCGCGCTGGACGTGCTGTCGCTCCTGCACTCGCAGGGGGGGGACGTGCCCCTCATCGTCCTGTCCAGCCAGCTGAGCGAGGACCAGGCCGTCACGCTGATGAAGGCGGGCGCGCGCGACTGCTTCTCCAAGGACCGGATGGCCCGGCTGGGCCCGGCGGTGGCGCGCGAACTGGAAGAGACGCGCGTACGCCGGGAGCGCACGCGAGCGGAGGTGGACCGGGACATCCTGGCCAAGGCCAGCGAGCTGCTCACCGGCTCCCTGGAGCAGGCGGCGCGGTTGGATCAGCTGGTGCAGCTGATGGTGCCCCGGGTGGCGGACTGGTGCGCCTTCTTCCTCCAGGACCCGAACCAGGGCGGCCTGCGGCTGGTGGCGCTGGCGCACCCGGACGCGGAGCGGCGCGCCCATGCCTGGAAGCTGGACCAGCGCTTCCCGCTGGACCCCCAGTCCGCCGCGGGCCCCGCGTACGTGCTGCGCACCGGTCAGCCGGAGTTCATGCCGGACGTGCGCAAGCGCTCGGAGCCCATCACCCGGGATGTGGCGCACCAGCGCGCCATCGACGGGCTGGGGCTGCGCTCGGTGGTGAACGTGGCCCTGCCCGGCAACGATGGCCGGCTGGGCGTGCTGTCCATGGGCACGCTGGGCGAGCGCACGCTCGCGCCGGTGGACCTGTCGCTGGCGCAGGAGCTGGCGCGCAGGACGGGGCTGGTGCTGGAGAACGCACGGCTCTTCCAGGAGGCCCGTGAAGCGGTGCGCCTGCGCGACGAGTTCCTCACCGTGGCCGCGCACGAGCTGCGCACGCCGCTCACCACGCTGCGGCTGCAGCTGGGCACGCTCTTGCAACGCACGGAAGCGCACCACCTGGAGCCGGAAGTGGTGACGCGCCTGGAGCGCAGCGTGCGTCAGGTGCGCCGGCTGGGCACGCTGGTGGAGGGCCTGCTGGACGTGTCGCAGCTGTCCAGCGGCGAGCTGTCGCTGATGCCCGAGCGCTTCGACCTGGAGGAGCTGGTCTCCGAAGTGCTGGACCGCTACCAGGCGGAGGCCCGCGCGGCCGGGTGCGAACTGCGCCAGTCGACCCGTCGAGGACTCTGGGGAACGTGGGACCGGCTCCGGGTGGACCAGGCCGTGGGGGCGTTGATCTCCAACGCGCTCAAGTTCGGTCCGGGACGGCCCGTGGAGGTGGACGTGGGGCGGGAAGGGGGCTTCGCGCGCATCCAGGTGCGTGACCGGGGCATCGGCGTGCCCGTGGACCAGGTGGAGCGCATCTTCGAGCGCTTCGGCCGCGCGGTCAGCTCGCATTCGTATGGAGGCCTGGGCCTGGGGCTCTACCTGGCCCGCCGCGCCGCGGAGGCGCATGGTGGACGGGCCTGGGCGGAGTCCGCCTCGGGAGAGGGTGCTCGCTTCACGCTGGAGCTGCCGCTGGAGAAGGAGACGCGCGAGTGAGTCGGCCGGTGTTGGTGGTGGATGACGACACGGACCTGCGGGAGGCGCTGGAGGAGGTCCTGCGCGACGCGGGCTACACCGTGTTCGGTGCTGGCAACGGCCTGCAGGCGCTGGAGGTGCTCCGCCGGGAGCCGGTGCCGCCGTCCCTGGTCCTGCTGGACATGATGATGCCGGTGATGGACGGCGCGACCTTCGGCCGGCAGATGCGCCAGGTGGAGGCGTGGAACGGCATCCCCGTGCTCGTCTTCTCCGCCTCCGCCAACGCGCGCCAGGTCGCGGAGGAGATGGGCGCCTGCGGCTACCTGCGCAAGCCGGTGGACGTGGAGACGCTCCTCAAGGCCGTGGCGGCCAACAAGGCCCCCGAAGCTCCCTGACACCCAGGGTGTGTCTTCTCCCGCGCGCAGCCATGCTCGCGTGCGTTGACGCCACGCGCGAGCCCCTGGTAAGTGCGTCCTTAACACTTCCCAGCGAGGCCTGTCAGATGAACACCCACATGCTCGCCCAGCTCCTGGTCCAGCTCATCGTCATCATCGCGGTGTCCCGGCTGATTGGCCGGGGCGCTCGCTGGCTGGGGCAGCCCCTGGTCATCGCGGAGGTGGTGGCGGGCATCGCGTTGGGCCCGTCGCTCCTGGGCTGGCTGGCGCCGGATGCCATGCACTGGCTGTTCCCGCCGGAGTCCATGCCGTTCCTGAAGATGCTGGCCGAGGTCGGCCTGGTGCTCTTCATGTTCCTGATTGGCCTGGAGCTGGATCCCAAGCTGCTGAAGGGGCGGGGGCACGCGTCGGTGGCCATCAGCCACTCCAGCATCGTGGTCCCGTTCGCGCTGGGCGCGGCGGCGGGCGCGCTGTGGCTGTACAAGTCGCTGTCCAGCCCGGACGTGCCGTTCTCCTCGTTCGTGCTGTTCATGGGCGTGTCCATGAGCATCACGGCCTTCCCGGTGCTGGCGCGCATCCTCACGGAGCGCGGGCTCATGCATTCGAAGCTGGGTGCCATCGCCATCGCGTGCGCGGCGGTGGACGACGTGACGGCGTGGTGCATCCTGGCGTTCGTGGTGTCGCTGGTGCGCGCGTCGGACCTGGCGCAGGCGGGGCTCACCACGTTGTTCGCGCTGCTCTACATCGCCTTCATGCTGCTGCTGGTGAAGCCGTTCCTCGCCCGGCTGGGCGCGCGCGTGGCCAACCGCGAGGGGCTCACCCAGAACGTGGTGGCCATCACCCTGGTGTTGCTGCTCGGCTCCGCGTGGACCACGGAATACATCGGCATCCACTCGCTCTTCGGCGCCTTCATGTTCGGCGCGGTGATTCCCAAGGAGGGCGGGCTGGCGGTGGCGCTGGCGGAGAAGCTGGAGGACGTGGCCGTCGTGCTGCTGCTGCCCGTGTTCTTCGCCTTCAGCGGCCTGCGCACGCAGCTGGGCCTGTTGGACACCCCGGAGGCGTGGCTCACGTGCGGCGTCATCATCGTCCTGGCGTGCCTGGGCAAGTTCGGCGGCAGCGCGGTGGCGGCGCGCCTCACGGGCCTGCGGTGGCGGGAGGCGGGCGCCATCGGCATCCTGATGAACACGCGCGGCCTGATGGAGCTCATCGTGCTCAACCTGGGCCTGGACCTGGGCGTCATCTCGCCCACGCTCTTTACGATGATGGTCATCATGGCGCTGGTCACGACCTTCATGACCACGCCGTTCCTGCGCCTGCTGTATTCGCCGGAGGAGCAGGCGCGCGACCAGCTGCTGGGCGCGCCGGAGCCTGCGCTGCCCCCGTCCGCGTACACGGTGCTGCTGTGCGTGTCGCACGGGCAGGCCGGTCCGGGCATGGCGGTGCTGTCCCGCGCGCTGTCGGGCGAGCGCAACGAGGCGAACCTCTACGCGCTGCACCTCCTGTCCCCAGAGCGCTCGCTCAAGGCCCGAGGGGAGGAGGCGCTGGATCCCACCGCCGCGTCCAGTGGCGCGCTGGCGCCCCTGGTGGGACGCGCGGAGAAGCTGGGGCTGTCCGTGCGCACGCTGTCGTTCGTGTCGTCGGAGCCCGCGCGGGACATCTGCCGCACGGCGCAGGCGAAGCGCGCGGACCTGGTGCTGCTGGGCTGGCACAAGCCGCTCTTCAGCCAGACGGTGCTGGGCGGCACGGTGCACGAGGTGATGCAGGAGGCGGGCGGCACGGTGGCGGTGCTGGTGGACCGCGGCCTGTCGCAGGTGCGCCGGGTGCTGGTGCCCTTCGTGGGCAGCCGGCATGACCGGGCGGCGCTGGGCCTGGCGCGGCGGCTGGTGAAGCAGGCCGGCGCGGAGGTGACGGTGCTGCACGTGACCTCTCCCGAGGGCTCGGGCGCGGGCCGCGCGCAGGTGGAGGAGCTGTTCCCCGCGGACGAGGGCGCCTCCGTGAAGCTGAAGGTGGTGCGCCACGCGTCGCCGGAAGAGGCAGCGCTGGAAGAAGTGAAGGCGGGTTACGACCTCGTCGTGGTGGGCCTGGGGACCGAATGGGGCCTGGAAGACCGGTTGTTCGGCGTTCAGCGCGAGCGAATCGTGCGCGACGCGCCCGCCTCGCTGCTGCTCGTGCGTCACCCGGAGGGGGCGCCGGTGCTGGCCCAGACTCCGGAGCAGGCCCGGACGCAGGGCGCGACTCCAGAGGCGGCGCAGCCGCTGAGCGCGCGGAGCTGACCGCCATGCACCTGGGTGCCACGCTGCGTCTCCTTCGGGTGGACGCGGGGTTGTCCCTGCGCGACCTGGCGCGCCGCATCGGCGTGTCCAGCGCGTACCTGAGCCGCGTGGAGAATGGCGTGGACGCGCCGCCCACGCAGGAGCGGCTGACGGCCATCGCCCGGGAGCTGGACGTGCCCCCGGGGCTGCTGATGGACGTGGCCAACCGGGTGAGCCCGTACGTCGCGGGCTACCTGGAGGACGTGCCCGCCGCGGGGACGCTGATGTTGGACATCGCGCGGCGCAAGCTCACCGGCGCGCAGCTGGCGCGCGTGCGGGCCTTCCTGGACGCGGAGTTCCCCCTGCGTGAGGTGCGCGGCAACGAACCCGTGCCCCCGCTGGGGCCGCTCCTGAGCGCGGAGCGGGTGGTGTTGCAGCTCTCCTGCGGGGACTACGAGGACGCGCTGGACGTGGCGGCCGGACGGCTGGCGGCGGCCCTGCCCGGCGTGGACGGGGCGGCGCTCGCGGAGGGCCTGCGCCAGCGCGAGGGCACGGCCCCGTCCCAGGTGGGCAGCGGCGTGGCGGTGCCGCACGCGTTCGTGCCCGGCGCGGCCCCGGTGGCGGCGCTGGTGACGCTGGCCCGGCCCCTGAAGGTGGACGCGCCGGACGGCCAGCCCCTGCGGCTGGTGGTGGCGCTGGTGGACGGCCACGTGGGCCGCGCGAGGCTGATGCGGCTGGCGCACGTGGCCCGGCTCGCGGGGCGCGGCCTGGCGGACCGGCTCCACGGCCTGGAGGAACCCCAGCGGGTGCTGGAGACGCTGGAGGAGCTGGAAACGCTGCGCTAGCGCGCCTTCAGCGCCCCTGGGGCACCCAGTGCTCCCAGGGGCCCAGGTCGCGGTAGCCCAGGTGGCGGTACACGCGGATGCCCGCCGGGGTGGACTGGAGCACCGTCGCGGTGCACCCGCGCTTGCGGGCCTCGGAGATGATTCCGCGCATCACCGCCGACGCGAGCCCCAACCCCCGGGCCTCCGGGTGGGTGGCCACCAGGTACACGCCCGCCGTGTCCGCCACGTCCACCGCCAGCCCGCAGGACAGCGCCCGGCCGTGCTCGCGCGCCACCACGGTGTGCACCGGCAGGCGGGGCGGCCGCTGCCACACGGAGAGGATGTCCCGCCACTCCGTGCCGTAGGTCTGGACGTTGATCTCCACCAGGTCGTCCATGTCCTCCACGGGCTCCACCGGCACCCCGGGAGCCACGTCCGGCAGCTCCTTCAGCCAGGCGCCCATGGCCACCACGGTGAAGTCCGGCCGGTAGCCCGCGGCGCCCAGCACCCGCGTCGCGTCCCGCTGCCCCGGCGTCAGGGTGACCCGCCAGCGGGGCAGCCCATGCCCCCGGTAGAAGTCCGTGATGGCCGGCAGCGCGGCCGCCAGCGCGTCCGCGTCCGTAAAGAGGACCTGCTGGAAGTGCGCGTCCTGGTATCCAGGCAGCGCGAACGCGTCCACGCCGGGGAGGTGCAGGTGGCGCAGCGGGCCGCGCTCGGCCTGGAGGCGTTTGAAGGCGATGAGGTTGGTGTGCAGGCGCAGGGTGAGTTCGGCATCCGTCATGCGTGCCGGCCAGCCTATGCGCGGGGACGACGGCCAAAGAACAGCCCCAGAGGAAAGGACGCGCACACCGTGCGCCAGGGGGTTAGGTTTCCATCCCTTTTGGGCCCGCCACCATGACCCCGCGCTTCTTCTCGTTCGATCCACGTCCCACCCGAATCGGCCTCACCCTGGGCGCGTGCCTCCTGGCGGTCCTCACCGCCTGGGCCCTGGCGGACTACCGGGGCGGCGGGGGGCTGGTCGCCATGGCGCGGGCCGGCATCAGCGCGGGCCTGATGTTGACCTTCCTCGTCTCCGTCCACCGCCTGCGCCCTCGCGCGCAGTGGGGCATCACCCTGGACGCCGCGGGCGTGCGGGTGGCCCGGCCCTTCAGCGGCCAGTCGTTGGAGTTGCACTGGGGACAGATTGATTCCGTGCGCCGGGTCGGCCGCAAAGGGAGCGTGCTGGGCCTGTTCCTCAAGGAAGAGGGAAGGGTGCTCGTCACGCGACATCTTTTCGCCCGCAAGGCTGTTTATGAAGAGTTGATCTCGGCGCTGGAGGACCGCCTCCCGCCCTCGCGTTTTGACGCCTGATTCATGAATCTTTCCGCAGCCTTGCGTGGGCTCCCGGAGCTTGTCCGGGATGCCCGGTGGTGGTAGGCACAACGGGCTTGAGCCCTGTCGCAACGGCAGCCTTTCCCAAGGACACGCTTCACATGGAAAAGACCCCCGCTACCGGTGTCGCGCCGGCCGCGCCGCCCGCCGATTATGGGACGGACGCCATCACCAAGCTCGAAGGGCTGGAGGCCGTCCGCAAGCGCCCCGGCATGTACATCGGCGACACGATGACCTACGGGCTCCACAAGCTCGTCTACGAGGTCGTCGACAACTCCGTGGACGAGGCCCTGGCCGGCCACTGCACCGACATCGACGTGGTCATCCACGTGGACGGCTCGCTCAGCGTCCAGGACAACGGCCGCGGCATTCCCGTGGGCCCGCACCCCGACCCCAAGTTCAAGGGCAAGGACACGCTGGAAGTCGTCCTCACGGAGCTGCACGCCGGCAGCAAGTTCGGCAACGGCGCGTACAAGGTGTCCGGCGGCCTGCACGGCGTGGGCGTCACCTGTGTGAACTTCCTGTCGGAGTGGTTCAAGGTCCGCGTCCAGCGCGCCGGCAAGGTCTACGAACAGTCCTACGCGCGCGGCGTGGCCAACGGTTCGCCCCAGGAAGTGGGCACCACGGACAAGCTCGGCACGACCATCCACTTCAAGCCGGACACGCAGGTCATGGAGACGGTGGACTTCAACTTCGAGACGCTCAGCCAGCGCCTGCGCGAGCTCGCGTTCCTCAACGCGGGCCTGCACATCACCATCCGCGACGAGCGCACCCAGAAGGAGCACGACTTCAAGTTCGACGGCGGCATCTCCTCCTTCGTGGAGTACCTCAACAAGGCGAAGGAAGCGCTGCACGACAAGCCCGTCTACATCAAGTCAGAGCGCGAGGGCGTGTCGCTCGAAATCGCCATGCAGTGGAACGATGGCTACGACGAGCGCATCTTCACCTTCGCCAACAACATCAACACCCACGAGGGTGGCAGCCACCTGTCCGGCTTCAAGGCCGCGCTCACGCGCACGCTCAACAGCTACGCGGAGAAGGGCAGCCTCTGGAAGGACCTGAAGGAGACGCCCACGGGTGAGGACGCGCGTGAAGGCCTGTCCGCGGTCATCTCCGTGAAGCTCTCCAACCCCCAGTTCGAGGGTCAGACGAAGACGAAGCTGGGCAACAGCGAGGTGAAGGGCCTGGTCGAGCAGATGGTGAATGATCAGCTCGCCAGCTTCCTGGAGGAGAACCCGCCGCTGGCCAAGAAGGTCGTGGTGAAGATTGGCGACGCGTGCCGCGCCCGCCTCGCCGCGCGCAAGGCCCGTGAGACGGTGCGCCGCAAGGGCGTGCTGGACGGTGGAGGCCTTCCCGGAAAGCTCGCGGACTGTCAGAGCCGCGACCCGCACGAGAGCGAGCTGTACATCGTGGAGGGTGACTCCGCAGGTGGCTCCGCGAAGCAGGGCCGTGACCGGCGCAACCAGGCCATCCTCCCGCTGCGCGGCAAGATCCTGAACGTGGAGAAGGCGCGCTTCGAGAAGATGCTGACCAGCGCCGAAATCGTCACGCTCATCACCGCGCTGGGCACGGGCATCGGGGCGGAGGACTACGACCCGGAGAAGGCGCGCTACCACCGCATCATCCTGATGACGGACGCAGACGTGGACGGCAGCCACATCCGCACGCTGCTGCTCACGTTCTTCTACCGGCAGATGCGCGAGCTCATCGACCGGGGCTACGTCTACATCGCGCAGCCGCCGCTCTACAAAGTCACGCGCAACAAGAAGGACAGCTACGTCAAGGACGAGCGCGCCCTCAACGAGTACCTGCTGAAGATCGCCGCGGAGCACTGCCGGGTGAAGACGCCGGCCGGTGAGCTGGGCGGCAGCGACTTCAAGGCGCTGCTGGAGAAGGTCATCACCTACGAGGAGCGGCTGGAGAAGCAGGCCAAGCGCCGCGACGCGCGCATCGTGGACGCGCTGGTGCAGGCCACCCAGCTGCGCGCGGAGATGCTGGCGGACGAGGCCGCGGTGAAGGTGGAACTCGACGCCATGCGCGACTACTGCCAGCGGCGCATGCCGGAGGTGATGGGCCGGCTGTCCACCGACCTGCCGCAAGACGCGGAGAACCAGTCCCGCAAGCTGGTGGTGACCACGGACGTGAACGGCTCCATGCGCGAGTCCGTGTTCGACCACGCCTACCTGTCCTCGCCGGAGTACCTGGAGCTCGTCGCCCTGCGCGAGGTGTTCCACTCGCTGGGCAAGGCGCCCTACCTCGTCCAGGTGGACGCGGGCGAGGTGTCGGCGTTCTCCGTGCAGGAGGTGCTGGCCGCGGTCCGCAAGGACGCGCAGAAGGGCCTGGGCCTGCAGCGCTACAAGGGTCTGGGCGAGATGAACCCGGAGCAGCTCTGGGAGACGACCATGGACCCCACCCGCCGCACGCTGCTCCAGGTGCGCGTGGAGGACATGGTGGAGAGCGACGAGATCTTCTCGCTGCTCATGGGTGAAGCGGTGGAGCCGCGCCGCGAGTTCATCGAGCGCAACGCGCTGGACGTGCAGAACCTGGACATCTGAGGTTCGCCACACGCAGTGCCTGAAGCACTACGCCGGGCCCCGGGGACAAAGACCCGTGGGCCCGGTGCCGTTTTCGGCTCCGCGCCCACGTGCCCTTCCCATCCTTTTCGAGCCGGGCCGCGGAAGTGACGCACGGCGGCCCCCGTGAGCCCTTACGGAAGGAACCTGGCAACCAGTGACCAGCGCGAGGACGCCCCCGCGCGCATGTTGAGGATGGCGGTGATGCCGATGACGCCCGCCATGGCGGCGAGGTTCGCGATGCCGCCCACGTCCAGCGCCCGCATCGTCTTCGCGGCCTTCTCCGGCGTGCTGGCGGTGGGCGTGAGGCCGGTCTCCACCGGGACGGCGCCCTCGGGGGCCTGCTTCGCCAGCCAAGCCCCGCCGAAGACGTTGGCCGCGCCCAGCGCCACGGTGGCGCCCAGCAGCACGTCCTTCGCGATGACCAGCCCGCGCGTGGTGCGGTCGATCTCCCGGCCCGTCAGCCGCGAGCGGCCCACCAGCCAGGTGATGGCCGCCAGGCCCACGGACGCGGCGTTGACGATGTTGAAGCCGTTCCACGCGGCGTTCACCACCTGTCCCCGCTCCGCGTGGGAGCCAATCACCTTCACGGCGGGGTTGAGTGCCACCTTGCCGAAGAGCGAACCGCCGAACCCCACGGCGAGCCCCAGGTTGTGCAGCACCAGGCCGGTGGAGGACAGGACAGGCATCATGAACGGACTCCAGAAGAGAAGAAGTGGATGTCCGTCAGGGTAGGCACTGCCCTTTCGCGCGGGACTCGCGCGTCAGGGGGGCACTGGGGAGTGGATGCGACGGCCGCCTGCTGGACGTGCTCCCGGGCGGGGGCCCGGGTGCCTGTCCGCTACCGCTCGGAGCGCTTGGCGCCGCGCAGCGCCTCCGCGCGTTCCTTGCGGGACATGTTCGTCACGTCGACGATGTCGAAGTCGAGCGCGCCCTGGTTGTCCCCCAACTGCAGGTCGGGGAAGACGCAGCGCAGGTCCTCCACGCCGGACACCTGGTAGCGCTTGCCCGTCTCGAAGAGGCGGTGCGAGCTGCGCACGGACCCGGCCTTGGGGCCCTTCTCCACGCACAGCACCGTGTGCACACGGCCATTGGTGCCGGAGCGCACCTCCGCGAAGTCGTCGCGCACGGTGAAGGCGTAGGTGGACTTGGGGTTGAGGCCGCGCAGGTGCATCTGGTGCTGGGGCTTCACAACCAGGGCGTTCTTCTCCGGCTCGAACAGCACGGAGCGGGGCGGGATGTACGCGGACTGCCGCAGGTGCACGCGGATGGAGCCGCGGTTGTCCTCGAGGCCGGTGTCGTCCAGGGCGAAGAAGTGGAGCTTCTTCGCGCCCTTGAGGGTGCGCGGCGCGCTGCTGATGAAGCCCACGGTGTTGTCCGCCGGCAGGTCGCCTTCCGCGTAGTAGACGAGCGTGCCGGACGCGGTGCCGTCGCCGTCCGCGAACGCCGCGCTGCCCTCGGTCCACACGGAGTACGCGGCGCCGGGCGACACGTCGATGGTGGCCGTGGGGTACTCCGGCAGCGGCAGCGCGTTGTACATGGGGCGCAGCACCAGCAGGCGCGTGGGGTAGTCCGCGCGCCGCATGTCGCGGTCCTTGTCGTTCGCCAGCGGGTCGGCGGCGGGCTCGGTGGACCCGGTCCCCGCGTCCGTGGCGGCCAGGCCTCCGTCCAGATCCAGGGAGGTGCCCGCGTCCTCGCCAGCATTGACCGCGGCGACGACGGCGCCCGTGCCCGCGTCCGTGGCCTCAGCGCCCGCGTCGAGCTTGTTGGAGGTGGGAATCTCCGACGCCATCTGGCTGGTACCGGGCGCCACCTCCAGCTCCGCCTTGACGTGGACCTCCGCCTGGTTGGGCGTGAAGCGCCGCGTCCAGGCGCGGTAGCCCGGTCTGGTGACGACGATGGTGTGGGGCGTCCGTTGATCCGCGCCGATGATGCGGCTGGGCGTGTTCCCCACCGGCCGGCCATTGACGACGACGGAGGCGCCCTCCGGCTTGGAGGTGATCCACAGGACGACGGGCTCGTTGGAGACGTCGCCCTCCTCGGCCGGGGACAGGAAGTGGATCAACAGGCCGATGACGAGCAGCACGCCGGTGATGCCGAACACGAGCATGCTCAGCTGGCGCACCTGCTTCGTGCGCTTGCCCTCGCGCTCGGAGGCCTCGGCGGCCAGCTTGTCGCGCGCGTCGTCCGCCGTGGTGCGGGCGCGCGGGGCCTGCATCTCCTCGGGCTCGGGCGGCTCGGGCGGTCGCGGCGATTCCGGCGCGATGGCCGTCTCCACCGGCGTGTCATGCGGCGCGGCCAGCGTGGGCAGCGCCCGGGGCATCGCCGTGGGCTCCGTGCCACCGTCGGTGTCCGGCTCGGAGGCAAGCTCGGGCGGCAGGGGGCGGCGGCCGGTGCCGGTGTTCTCGCGGGTGCCCCCTGGCGTCGTCACGCGGCGCACGCCGGTGGTGCTCCTGCGCACGGCGGTGGCCTGGGTGGCCGAGCGGCGCGGGGCGCCATCCGTGGAGGGGCGCAGGCCGGGTGAGCTGCCGGAGGCGCGCACGCCGGGGCTGGAGGGCCGCGCCACGCCCGGGCTGGACGGGCGGGACACGCCGGGGCTGCCGGGGTTGGACGACCGGCCGTTGCTGGACGGCATCCGCGCGCGGCCCTGGGACGGCTCCGACGACGGCGACTGCCACGCGGCCAGTTGCTCCTTGAAGCCGGGCGGCAGCTCCACCTTGCGTCCCTCGGCGGCCAGCTCCTCCGCGAAGAGGTACGTCATGAGCTGGCTCAGCATCGTGGGCGTGAAGCGCGGCGTGTCCCGGTAGAGCAGCTCCACCGCGGACTCGCTCAGGTCCTTCGCCGTCTGGTAGCGGGCCTCGCGGTCCACCGCCATGGCGTGCGCGACGATGGTCTCCAGGTCCTCGCCAATGGCCGGGTTGACGGCGGACGGGGGCAGGCAGTCGCCCTGGATGATGCGGGGCAGCACGGTGACGAACTCGCCCTCGAAGGGGCGCCGGCCGCAGAGCATCTCGTAGAGGACGATGCCCGCCGCGTACACGTCCGTGCGCGCGTCCAGGTCCTGACGGCCCTGGGCCTGCTCCGGGGAGAAGTAGGGGTACTTGCCCTTGAGCGTGCCCGGCGACGTCCGGGCCTCCACGACGCTCGTGGCCTTGGCGATGCCGAAGTCGATGACCTTGACCTCGCCCTCGTAGGAGATGAGGACGTTGTCCGGGGACACGTCGCGGTGGACCAGGCCCAGCAGCTGGCCGTCCTCGCCCACGTGGCGGTGCGCGTAGTCCAGGCCCTCGCACAGCTTGCCGGCGATGTGCAGCGCCAGCGGCTGCGGGAAGAAGCCGATGCCCGCGCGCGACGCGCGCCGCAGCACCTTCGACAGGGGCTGGCCGTGCACCAGCTCCATGGCGATGAAGTACTGCCCGTCCACCTCACCGAAGTCGAAGACCTGCGCGATGTTTCCGTGCGTCAGGCCCGCTACGAGGCGCGCCTCGCCGATGAACATCTCCACGAAGTCGTGGTCGTCCACGAAGTGCGGGAGGATCTGCTTGATGACGCAGGGCTTGGTGACGCCCATCGCGCCCGTCATACGCGCGCGGTAGGTGACCGCCATGCCTCCCGCGGCAAGCTTGGAGACCAGGACGTACTTGCCGAATTGCTGGGGACTGGGTTCTGCCACGGGCGGGGAGGCGAGGCCGGGTTTGGGGAAGCCCCAGCATACTCGCCTTCCACCGAAAGTCCCGACCGCGCTCGCATGGCATGCGAAGATTTCGCTCCGGGTGCTGTCCGGCCAGGAGCGGACGTCCTGGTGGGTCGGAACGGCCCTCGGGAGTGACGCGATGTCCCAGGTGGGTGGGAGGGGGATGTGAGGCGGACTGTTGCGCCGGTTCACACTTCTTCACGCTGCTTCGTTCAGCGCATTCCGGGGGCGGGGTTATCACCTGCGCCATTCCGGGCTTCGGTCCGGGGTGGGAGGGGTGGAAGGCCGCTCCCAGGGAAGCGAGATGACGGTCATGGGGCATGGGCGCCCGGTGTGGAGTGCGCGAGCCACCTTCGTGGTGGTGCTGGGGCTATGGCTGGCCTCGGGGCCCGCGCGGGCGCAGGACGGCGGCGGCTGGCTGTCCGCCTTCGAGCTGCTGGCGAGCAGTCCCGAGCTGGGCGGGAGTGACATCCCCCGGGACGTGCCGAAGCGCCGGGCTTCGGGCGCGTCGGTGGTGCCGCCGGAGGTGATGGCCCGCGTGCTGACGGAGGAGGGGCCCCGGCCGGTGCCCACGGCGTCCGCGGCCGAGTCCGGCCCGGTGGTGGCGCCGGAATCTCCGGGTGCGATGGAAGGCGGCCGGGTGTCGGAGCCGCGTGTGCGCCTGACGGAGGACGCGCCGAGGCCGCCGCTCAAGGCGCTGCCGGTGGCGGTCGCGGTGGTGCCGGGGTTGCTGCTGCACGGGTTGGGTGCGTGGACGGCGGGGGATTCCGTGACGGCGCGAGGCCTGTTCGCGGCGGAGGCGACGGGGCTGGGGTTGATCGCCGCGGGGCTGGTGCCCATCGCGTTGACGGGCGCGTCGCGAAAGACCATCGGGCCGCTGTACGCGGTGACGCTGACGGGGGCGGGGGTGTTCTCGCTGTCGATGCTGGCGAACCTGTACGCGGTGACGTCGCCGGCGTTCGACCCGGGGCGGGTGCCGGACACGCTGCCGCCGCTGGAGCTGGACCTGGGCTACCAGTACGTGCACGACGCGACGGCGGACTACCGGAACTTCTTCGCGCTGGGCGCGGTGGCGCGCCTGTCGAGGGTGCGGCTCCAGGCGTCCGCGCGGCTGGCGCCGGACGAGGGCAACACGTTGATCCGCGCGGGCGCGGCCTACCGGCTGTGGGGCGCGCCGGAGCGGACGCCGGGACTGGGGGACGGGACGTCGTTGGACGTGGAGGGCATCGCGACGTACCACCGCTACCCGACGGAGGGCTTCACGCTGGGAGGCGGGGAGGTGGGGCTCAAGGGCCGCTACGCGATGGAGCGCTTCGGGCCGCGCTTCGCGGGCTCGTTCGTGGAGGGCGGCGTGGGGCTGTCATTCCAGGGCTACAGCTATCCGGGGCGCGTGGACGACGACAACCTGTACGGCCAGCTGCTCTACACGTTCGGCTACGGCGTGTGGCTGGGGCGGGGCGGGCCGCTGCGAGGCGAGGCGGTGCTCTTCTACGACCACCGCAAGGACGGACTGGTGGGAGGGCTGCGAGGCCGGGGCGGCGGGATGATTGGTTCGTTCGGCCTGAAGGGGCGCGTGCTGGTGACGGAGCGCTGGGGCGTGGCGGCGGAGGCGCAGGCGGGTGGCGCGCTGATGGGGCGGGTGTCGCTGGTGTACGCGGTGGGAGGTGACACGTGAGCGGAGGACTTCGTGCACTGGGCGCGCTGGGCCTGACGGCGGCGCTGTTGACGGCGGGCTGCGTGCGCCCCAGCGAGGACCGCGCGGTGCGGGACACGCGCGTGGGCCAGGCGGAGGCGGACGCGCTGACGGTGGAGGTGGAGGGCGGGCTCGCGTCGGTGCGGACGCTGGCGTCTGGGACGCTGGAGTTGTGGGGGCAGGCGCCGGTGTTCACCACGAAAGTCACCGCGGGCGCGGATGCGCGGACGGACTGGCTGTTCATGGTGCACAACGCGATGCCGGACGCGGTGCTGGACGCCGTGGACGAAGCGGGCACGCTGCTGACGGTGGTTGCGATGCCGGACGCGCACCCGACGGTGAAGGCGTGGCGCGTGGCCCTGCGGACGGGGACGACGATGCGGCTGACCGTGGCGCCGCCGGACTGGGACGTGCGCGAGCCGTTCCGGTTCGCGGCGCTGGCGGACGTGCAGGAGGCGCTGTCGAAGGTGGGGGACGTCTACGCGCGGCTGAACCAGGACCCCACGTTGCGCTTCATCTTCTTCGCGGGGGACCTGACGGAGTACGGGACGCGCGAGCAGCTGGAGGAGTTCCAGCAGCGGCTGGAGGCGGGCTCGCGGATTCCCCTGTTCGCGACGCTGGGCAACCACGAGACCTTCACGGACGACGCGCGCGAGTACCAGCGGCTGGTGGGCCGGGGCAGCCAGCACTTCACCTTCCATGGCGTGCACTTCAGCCTGGTGGATTCCGGCAGCAGCACGGTGGATCCGATGGTGGAGGAGGCGCTGGACGGTTGGTTGGAGGAGGCGCGAGACGCGGTGCACGTGGTGGCGATGCACATTCCGCCGTTGGATCCGATTGGGGTCCGGGGTGGAGGCTTCGCGGTGCGCAACGAGGCGGCGGGGCTGGTGGGGAAGATGGCGCGGGCGGGGGTGGACCTGACGCTCTACGGCCACATCCACTCCTACTATTCGTTCTCGAACGCGGGCATCCCGGCGTACATCTCTGGAGGGGGCGGGGCGATTCCGGAGCGTTTCGACGGGGTGGGCCGGCACTTCCTGGCGGTGGACGTGGATCCATCGGCGGGTGTGCGAGAGGTGGGGCTGGTGCGGGTGGATTGATCAGCGCCAGAGCCCTTGGGGCCTTGACGGTGGCTGCGGGGCCGACTTTCCGGCCGGTTAGAAGACCCCCTTGAAAGGGCACTGAACATCTGGGCAGATAGGCGGCGTTCAACGACGCCTTGTGAGGAGGCCTGTCCATGTTCGAAACCCCCGAGAACGATTCCATCTCCCCCGCGCTGCGCGCGCTGCTCGAGTTGTTCGCCACGGACCTGGCGGACGTGAAGTTCCCGGACGTGGACACCGCGGTGCTGGGAGAGTCCGCGGCCCACGTGCGTGAGAAGGCGGAAGCAGTGGCCCGAGCGCAGGCGGCGCTGGACGCGGCGAGGCACGCCCTGAACGAGAGCCAGGAGTCGCTGCTCCAGAAGGGTCAGCGCGCGTTGGCCTACGCGAAGGTGTTCGCGGAGGACGACGGAGAGCTGGGAGCGAAGCTGGAGGCCATCCACCTGCCGCGTCCGGTGCGCAAGGCGGGCCAGGCCCAGATGGAGCCGGTGGGCGCTGCGCCGGGCAACGACGACAACGCCCCGCGCCGCCGCGGCCGTCCCCCCAAGCTGCGCCCGGTGGCCAACCTCTTCACGGACGGCAACGGCCCGGACGGCGCGCAGGACGAGGCTGTCGCAACGCTTCAGTCGTAGCCCGCGATAAAGAAGACCGCGTGCCCCCGTACGGCGTTCCGGGAGCACGCGGTCCATGTTCACCGAAGGGCTAGTTCTTCGGGAACGAGGTCCAGCCGGCCAGCCAGTTGGTGGTGCCCACCGCGCCGACGAAGCGCGCGCTGGTGTCGAAGCCCGCGCCCGGGGTGGCCGCGTTGTCCGGGTTCAGCGCCGGGGAGCCCGTCGCCGGGGTGAAGTTCGGGGCGTCCAGGTTCAGCGCCGCCGTCAGCTGCGGATCCAGGACCTTGTTGCTCAGGCCCGAGGCCAGCACCTTCTCCGCCTCCACGAACTTGCTCACGTCCGGGTCCGTCACCGCGCCCGACGCGTCCTTCTTCGGGTTCGGCGCGTTCGGGATGGAGACCGTGTCACCTTTGTTGGACCAGAAGAACGTGTTCTGGATGGAGAGCTCCGGAGTGGCCGCGTTCCACAGCGCCGCGGAGGCCGTGCCGTCCACGTCGACCGCCGAGTCCGCGAAGTTCGCCACGATGACGTTGCGCAGCAGGCCGCCCGCGCCCGTGTTGAACACCAGGCCCTCCTGCGCCGGCGTCGTGCCCGCCGCACGGCCGGAGCCGATGAACGTCGCGTTCCAGATCTCCGGCACCGTGTGCGGCTGCGCGCCGTTGTCGTTCTTGTTGCCGGACGCCTCGATGCCGCGGTTGCCCACGACGGCGTTCTGCTGCACCACCAGGAACTGCACCTTGCCGCGCCAGCCCAGGTCGTAGTCCAGGCCGTCGTCGTCCGGCTGGCTGATGACGATGTGCTTCAGGCCCGCCGTGCCACCGAACATCTCCACGCCGTCGTCGGCGCCCTTGTGCACCTGCACGTAGTCGATGTCCGTCGCCGTGCCGCACGCGCCCGTCGTCAGGCCGTTGAGCTCGTTGTCCTCGGCCAGCTCGTAGCCCGCGAACTCGATGCGCGCGAACTTCAGCTTGCCGCAGTCGTGCGCGTCGTCCTGACCGCCGTACTTCGTGCGCGTGTCACCGCTGGTGGCGAAGAAGCCCTCGATGGTGTTCTCGCCGCCGGCCACGTTGATGCGCGCCTTGCCCAGCAGCACCACGCCGCCCCAGTCACCGGCCGCGCGCGTGCCCACCGCCTGCGAGCTGGTGAAGACGATGGGCTTCTCCGCCGTGCCCACCGCGTTGATCTTCGCTTCACGCGTGATGACCAGCGCGCTGCCCGTGTCGCCCTTGACGGTGACGCCCGGCTCGATGGTGAGCGTGCCGCTCTCCACGAACACGTAGTCCTTCAGGGTGTACGTCGTGCCGGCCTTCCACGTCGTGTCGCCCTTGATGCTGCCCTTCACGTCCTGCTCGGTGGCCTGCGGATCACCGCCGCCGTCCGGGGTGTTGTTGGGCTCGTCGTCGCCGCAGCCGGAGAGCAGCGCGATGCTGGAGAGGGTGAGGACGGAGGCAAAGAGGCTCTTCATGTTGGATACGTCCTTTCAGGGGAATGGGAGCAACTACAGGGCCCAGCCGAGCGACGCGGTGAACGCCACGCCGGGCTTGTACGTCTGCACCGTCACGTCTCCCTGGCGGAGGGTGACGGATGCGTTGAGGAGGTTCGCGGCGGTCAGCTTCAGCTGCGTCGCGCCGAGCTTCTGGGTGAGGCTGATGTCCACGCGGTGGAAGGGCCGCTCGTACACATCCGGCAGGCCCTGCACGCCGACCTCGCTGATGCGCTGGCCGTACACGTTGTAGAGCACCGCCACTTCGGTGCCGCTCTCCGGCCGCTCGTAGCCCACGTTCACGTTGACCACGTAGGGAGACTGGCCCTGGAGCGGACGGTCCTTGTTCGTCTGCGCGCCCAGCGCGGAGTCACCCAGGTCCACCTGCGACTGGATGAGCGTGAGGTTCGCGCCCACGCGCACCGGACGCAGCGCGGGGCTGAAGCGCGCCAGCGACGTGCGCGCCTCCAGTTCCACGCCGAAGCTGTCCGCGCCCGCCGCGTTCTCGAAGCCCAGGTCGCCCGAGTCCGGGTTGCGGATGACGCGCTCGATGGGGTTCTGGAAGCGCTTGTAGAAGGCGCTCGCGGCCAGCACGTCGTTCTCGCCCACGAACCACTCGGCGCGGAGGTCCACGTTGTGGATGCGCGTCTCCAGCAGGTCGGGGTTGCCGGACACGTTCCGGCGGCGCACGAAGTCGAAGAAGATGAAGGGCGCCAGCTCGCGGAAGGTGGGCCGCGCCAGCGTGTAGCTGTAGCCCGCGCGCAGGTTCACTTCCGGCGACAGCGCGTACGTCGCGTTGAGCGACGGCAGCACGTCCAGGTAGTTCTGGTCCGCGCCGCCGGAGTCGCTCTCCATGCCGGTGAAGGGGTCCTTGAGCGTCAGCTGCTGGTTGGACGCCTCCAGGCGCACGCCGCCCACCAGGCGCAGCGGATCCACGGGCTTGTAGTCCGCGGACACGTAGCCGGCGTAGACGCCCAGGAAGGCGTTGTAGGCGTCATCCGCGCGCGTCGTCTCACGCACGGTGATGGAGGTGCCCACGTTGTCCGGCGAGAAGAGCTGCTCGGGGGACTGGGTGCGGTCCACCGGCTCCTCGGTGAGCAGGTAGCGGAAGCGGCGCGCGTTGAAGTCGCGGAAGGACACCTGGGTGAGACCGCCCACCTTCAGACGGAAGTCGGAGGTGAAGGGCAGGGTGAGGTTGAGGCTGCCGCCGGTGGACGTCTCGCCCAGTTCCGCGAAGAAGCGCTCGCCGCTGTTGGGCTGGTTGGGGAAGGACAGCTGCGCGTCCGGGTTGTTGAGGGCGGCGCTGTAGAGCGTGTCGCGCGTGTCCGGCTCGTCGCGGTCCACGCGGGAGATGTTGGCTTGCCAGTCCACCTCGGAGTCGCCCAGCAGTCCCAGGCGGTGGAAGCCGCGCAGCTGCGTGAAGGACAGCGCGCGGGTGATGAACTGGAGGCGGGTGCTGGCGTAGGTGTCACCGCGCACGTTGTTGTTGCCGTTGGCGGTGTACGTGCGCGTGTCGGTGCCGCGCGTGTAGAGGCTGAAGAGGGTCAGCTCGTTGTCGCGGTCGAACTGGTAGCCCACGCTGGCCAGGCCGCTGAGGTTCGCGGTGGAGAAGCCCTGCGTGGTGCGCGCCACGTCCTGGGAGATGAGACTGCCGGACTCGTCGCGGGCGGCGCGGGCGAAGTCACCCGTCTGCACGCCGTCTCGGTGGCCGTAGTTGACGGTGGCCAGGTAGCCCAGGCGCTGGTTGCCGAAGCGCAGCGTGTCACCCAGGGACGCGCCCAGGCCCATGTTGGGGACGGCGCGCGTGGTGCGGCGCTCCCAGACGTTGGTGAAGCTCTCCCACTGGCTCTCCAGTTGCTGCGCTGACTCGCCGCCCGCGCCCAGGCGGTGGTCGCGGGGGAGCGCGTCCGGCAGGGCGCGGTCGGAGGAGGCGAAGCCCAGCGTCTCGCCGAAGCCGCCCTGCGCCTGCGAGTTGCGCTCGCGGAAGGTGGTGACGGTGTCGCCGCCCAGGGTGAGGCGCGGCTTGAACTCGAACTGGGAGGGGTAGGTGTTGGTCTCGATGAGCAGCGTGCCGCCGCCGAAGGTGCCCGGCAGGTCCGACGTGTAGCTCTTCACCACGTTGAGGTTGGCCAGCAGGCTGGTGGGGAACAGGTCCAGCGGCACGCTGGGCTCGTCCGGCTCCGGGCTGGGCAGGAGCGCGCCGTTGAGGAGCGTGGTGGCGTAGCGGCCACCCAGGCCTCGCAGCAGCACGTAGCGGCCGTCCACCACCGTGGCGCTGACCACGCGCTTCACGGCGTCACCGGCGCTGGAGTCCGGCGTGCGGGCAATCTCCTGCGCGCTGATGGCGTCGGAGACGGCGGCGGCCTTCTTGCGGTCCTGGAGCAGGGCGCCTTCCGCGCGGCGGTCGGAGCGGGCCTCGACGACGACCTCCTGCACCGCGCCCACGTCCGCGCTGAGCGCGACGTCCAGCTTCGTGGCCTTGCCCTTCGTGACGATGACGCCCGTGATGCGGCGGCCCTGGTACACGTCGTAGAAGGCGCGCAGGTCGTACTTGCCCGGCGGCAGCGCCAGCCGGTAGTTGCCGTCCAGGTCCGTGAGGGCCTGCTTGTCGGCGCCCGTCACGACCTTCACGGTGGCCTCGATGAGGCCTTCACCGTTGGCCTCGTCCGTCAGCCGGCCGTAGATGCCGGTGAAGCCCGGGGGCGGCGCGGCGGACTCGGCCAGGGCCTCATCGCCCATGGCTGCCTCGTCGGAAGCCGTGGCCTCGTCCGAAGGCGTGGCGCCGTCAGCCGGCGTCTCGGACTGCGCGGCGGCCGGAGCCGAAGGAGCCACGGGCTGACCGGCCTGCGACGGCGTGAGGTTGCCGGGCTGGCCGGCCTGCACGGGCGCGTTTCCTGGCTGCGCGGCCTGCGACGGATCCGCGTTGCCGGGCTGCGTGGGGAGCGGATTCGCGGCGCTGCCGGGCTGCGTGCCCAGGGACGGCGCGGGGCTGGTGGGCAGCGCTCCGTCCGGCTGCGACGGGGCGGAAGGGGCGGGCGGGGTGCCCGGCGGAGGGGGAAGCTCTCCGGCCGGCTGCTGGCCCGGGGAGGCGGAGGGCGAAGGCGCGGCGGGCGCGGAGGACTCCGCGCCGGGCGCCTGCGCGAAGGCAGGCAGGGTGATGAGCACGAGTGACGCCACGCAGGCGCGCACGAAGCTTGTACGAGACAACACGGCTCTCCTTGCCGACAGCGACGCGCACTCAACGCGACGCCCGTGGCATTGGGATGAAGGGTTTGTGACGTCTGTGGCGGTGGCGGGAAAACTCGGCGTCACGAACCGCGCGCGGCTTCACGAGCCGCGCGCGGGGCGCCTGGAGTCAGTCCGCCAGTCGTTCCGGCAGCACGGCGACGGTGATGTTCCCGCCCCGCGCCAGGTCCAGCACTTCCATCGCACTTCCGTACGGCACCGCGTCGCTCGCGTCGAAGAAGACAATCTTGTCCGCGCGCGCGTTCAACATGCGCTGCAGGCGGACCACCACCTGGTCGCGCGGAACCTCTTCGTGGTTGATGCGCAGCGTGCCGGCCTTGTCCACCGTGAGCACCACCGGCGGCTTCGCGTCCGGAGGAGGAGGCGGGGTGTCCTCCTTCTTGTCCGGCTTCGCGGGCACGTTCATCCACAGGTTCTTGGTCATCAGCGGCGTGACGACCATGAAGATGATGAGGAGGACGAGCACCACGTCCACCAGGGGCGTCACGTTCATCGTGGGGCGGACGCCGCCGCCCTTGTTGCCACCGACGTCGAAAGCCATGGCGCGTGCCTTCCCTTCAGTTCTTCTTCCGGTCGATGACCTGGAGACTGATGCCCGGGAACCCGATGTCCTGCATCGCCTTGAACACGCCGCGCACCTGCGCGTACGCCACGCCCCGGTCCGCCTTGAGCACCACGGGCGCGTCCGGCTTCGCCTGGTGCAGCGCCTTGAGCTCCACCACCAGCGCGTCCCGGGTCAGCTGCTTGCGGTCCAGGTAGAACGACCCGTTGGACGCCAGGCTCACCGTGGTGGGCTCCAGGTTCTTGTTCTCTGGATCCGGGTTCATCGCCGCGGGCAGCTCCACCGCGGCGCCGGCCTCCAGCTGCGGCGTGACGACCATGAAGATGATCAGGAGGACGAGCACCACGTCCACCAGCGGCGTCACGTTCATCTCCGGCGTGAGGCTGCTCTTACGCGTGGCCGACATCGCCCGCCTCGGTCCGCGTGGAGACGACGTCGGAGCCCGTCGCGTGCGCGCCGCCGTGGGCCGCCACCGCGCGCTTGTCGCCGGACATGTCCTCCAGGTGGTCCATGAACTCGCTGCGGGCCTGCTCCAGGGAGAGCAGCAGCGCGTCCGCGCGGGTGGACAGGAAGTTGAACATCAGCACCGCGGGGATGGCGACCAGCAGGCCCAGCGCCGTGACGACGAGCGCCTCGGCGATACCGGCGGACACCGCGCCCAGGCCACCGGAGCCCTCCTTCGCGATACCGGCGAAGGCCTCGATGATGCCCACCACCGTGCCGAGCAGACCGACGAACGGCGCCACCGAACCCACCGTGGCCAGCACCGACATGCCCCGGCGCACGTCCGCGGTGATGCGCTCGTTGATGCGCACCAGGTCGCGCCGCGTGAGCTCCACCGGGCCCAGCTTCCCGGCGGGAGCGCGGGACCTGGCGAGGAACGTCTTCATGCCACCGCCCAGCAGCATCGCCAGGTGGCTGCTCTTGCTGCCGTCCGCCTCCTTCACCAGCGCGTCGTGCTGCTGCTGCGCGAGCAGCGGACCGGCGCGACCCGCGAACTGGCGGGACGCGGCGCGCGAGCGGAAGAAGACGAACAGGCGCTCGAAGAACACCGCCAGCGACGCGACCGCGAAGGCGATCAGCGTCCAGGCGATGCCCAGGGCGAAGACGCCCATGTGCGCGTAGATTTCCTTGAGATTGAAGTTCATGGCTGTGGCTTTCCGAAGGGGGAGGAAGGCGTCAGGACTTGAGGCGGAACGGGACCTTGAAGATGCGGAAGACGGCGGTCGGCTGACCGGACACGACGGCGGGCTTGAAGCGCCACGTGCGCGCGGCGGCCAGCGCGGCGCTGGCGAAGGGCTCATCGCCGCGCATCACCTTGAGGCCGGTGACGCGGCCGTCGACCTCGACGACGCCCTTGAGGATGACCATCCCCTCCAGCCCCTTGGAGCGGGCGTCGGCGGGGTACTCGGGGATGAGGTTCGAGGCCAGCGGCTCCGGCGGCGTCCCCGCCTCCGGGAGGTTGATGGGCTGCGCGCGGCCACCACCGATGGCCATGCCCTCGCCGCTGCCGGTGCCACCCACCACACCGCCAGGGACGAGCGTGCCCGTGCCACCGACGGCCATGGGCGCCGCGGCGACGACTTCCTTCTCAGCTTCAGGCGGCTTGTCGAGCGGCACCGCGTCCGGCGCCTTCAACGGCGCGGGAGCGACGGTGGGCATCGCCGCGGGCGGAGGAGCGGCCTTGGCGACAGGCGGCGCGGCGCGAGGAGGAGGCTTCGCGACGGGCGGAGGCGGGGGCGGCGGCTTCACCTCCACGACGGGAGGCGGCGGAGGGGGAGGGGGACGGAAGACGACGTCCACCTTCTTCTCCTTGATGACTTCCTTCACCGTGTTGGCCGCGGTCATCGCCGCCACGGCGATGAGTCCGAAGACGGCGACCGACGCGGTGGTGGAGAGCGCGAACCGCCGGGCGGCGGGGGCGCTGGAAGCGCTGTCGAACGTTTCGAACATGACGGGGACGCATATAGCGACACCGTGTGTCACGAAGGTTCAGGCTCCGTGACACTTTGCCCCCGGCCTTGTTTCGATTGGGTCACGAACCGCGAGCGTTCAAAAATCCGCGCGGCAGGTGAGTCACGGTCTTGTCGGAAATCACCGCCGTGGGCGTTCCGTGACGCCGCGTCTGCCACAACAGCGCGATCAGCAGCACGGAGTACGCCACCGCGAACGGCCGGAAGAGCAACACGTGCCGGGCCCACTCCGCCCCCAACACCGCGTCGGAAACGACCATGCCGATGAGGGCCACTCCGGCCACGCACGCCTGCCCCAGGCGCGAGCGTCCCTCCAGCGCCGCGCGGATCACCGGCCATGCGAGCAGGTAGTTCGCGCGCCACGCCAACGGTGACAAAAGCGTTACGCCCAGGCAGCAGAACGCGAGCAACTCCACCGGACCGGGCCGCGCCCACACGAGCGCGCCGATGAACAGCCCCATCGCCACGACCTGCGCCGCGGTCATCGCACCCGCGGGAGGCAGCGACTCTGGAGGCAGCACCAGTGACAGCAGCAGCGTGGGCAGGCCCTGTGGGTTGTGGCCCAGCGCCCACGGCGGCGTGGTGCGCGCCAGGATCTCCGTCCAGTCACGCAGCTGTGACAGCGTGCCCGTCCAGCCGTAGCGGCCCAGCGTGGGCAGCACCAGCAGGACGCCGAAGAGGGCGGTGGTCCCCACCACGCGCCAGTGACGGCGCGCCAGGAAGAACAACCCCAGCAGCGCGGCCGGAGGCTTGAGCAGGCACGCCACGGCGAAGGCCGCGCCGGGGCCCCACGTGCGGCCCCGCTCGGCACCCACGGCCGCGAGCACCAGCAGCCACAGCAGCACGACGTCCACCTGGCCGTAGAAGATTTCGAAGGAGAACGCGGGCAGCAGCGCGGCGGTGGCGAGCACCGGAGCCCACGGCCACGGCGTCGCCTCTCCATCCTTGGGCACCGCGCGACGCGTGAGCACGGACACGGCGCCGAGCGCGAGCACGGAGCCCAGGTTCCACAGCGCCACGGCCGCGCGCGGCGGCACGGCGGTGAAGGGCAGGAACAGGGGCGCGGTGACGGGCGCGTACTTGAACGGCATGGTGCCGTCCTCGGCGCGGTAGAGGTCCGTGCCCTCGCGGAAGCGCTCCGCGGCGGTGAGGTAGACGCGGAAGTCCGCGCCGCGCCGGGGATGCTGCCCCACCGCCACGGCCGCCACGGCGAGCACCAGCAACAACGCCCACTCCACCTTCAGGGACGCGCGTTTGCGGGCGGGCTCAGCGGTGCTCATTCACGGACCGGGACACGGAGGGGCGCGCACCATTCCACGCGGGGGCGCCCCGCCGCAATCACAGGCCGTAGGCTTCCAGCAGCCGCAGCCACACCTCGCTCACGGTGGGGTACGACGGCACCGCGTGCCAGAGCGTGTCCAGCGGCACCTCGCCCGCGACGGCGATGGTGGCCGCGTGGATCATCTCGCCCACGCCCGGCCCGGTGAACGTGGCGCCCACGATGACCCGGCGCTGCTCGTCCACCACCAGCTTGGCCGTGCCCTTGAGGTCCTTGCCCATGACGGACGCACCGGCCACGTCGCCCAGCTCGTACTGCACGGTCTTCACCGGCACGCCTGCCTTGCGCGCCTGGTCCTCGGTGAGGCCCACGCTGCCCACCTGCGGGTGCGTGAAGATGACCTGAGGCGTGGCCTTCGCGTCCGCCCACGCCTTCGCGGGCTTGCCCAGGAGGACGTCGCCCAACAGCCGCGCCTGGTACTTGCCCATGTGCGTGAGCATGTTGCGGCCGTTCGCGTCGCCGCACGCGTACAGCCAGCCGCCGTCCACACCCGTGGCGCGGAGCTGATCATCCACCTCGATGGTCGCGCCGGGCTTGAGCCCCACCGTGTCCAGGCCCAGGTCGTCCGTGCGAGCGGTGCGGCCCATGGCGACGAGCAGCGCGTCCGCGCGCAGCGTGTCCCCGCCGGTCAGCGTGATGGTGTATTCGCCCTGGGCTCCGGAGCGCTGCACCTTGGTGGCCTGCGTCTCCAGCAACACGCGCACGCCGGAGTCGCGCAGCGCCTCGGCCACCTGCTCGCTGACGAAGGGTTCAAAGCGCTTGAGCACGCGGGGCCCGCGCTGCACCAGCGTCACCTCCGAGCCCAGCTCGCGCCACGCTTGCGCCAGCTCCACCGCCTCCACGCCGCCGCCCAGCACCACCAGCCGGCCCGGCACGGCCTTGGCGCCGGTGCCCTCGCGGTTGTCCCACGGCCTGGAGTCCTTGAGGCCCGCGATGTCCGGCAGGCGCGGCGTGCTGCCCGTGGCGATGACGACGGCCTGCTTCGCCTCCATCTCGCGCACCTTGCCGTCCTTGCCCGTGACGGCCACCTTGCGCGGGCCCGTGAGCCGGCCCTTGCCGCGCACCACGGTGAGCTTCGCGCCCTCCGCCCACTTCACCTGGGACCTGTCGTCGTAGCCGGACACCATCTGGTCGCGGTGCTTGAGCACGGCGTCCGCCTTGAGCGGGCCCTGGATGAGCTCGCGCACGCCGGGCGTGTGCTTCGCCAGCCACAGCGTCTCGCCGGGGTGCAAGAGCGCCTTGCTGGGCATGCAGGCCCAGTAGGAGCACTCGCCGCCCAGGAGCTCGTGCTCCACCAGCGCGACCTTCAACCCACCCGCCGCCGCGCGCGCGCCCGCGTTCTCTCCCGCGGGACCCGCTCCAATCACCACCACGTCGAAAGTCTCGGCCATGACCCCTCCCGCCCCCTGCTTGCCCCGGGACGGCCGCCCCGCCAATCCGACTGGCGCCTCGCGTCGGATGGTGGATGGAGCGGCTGGTCACCAGAGGACAGCACCGCCTTTCGTCAGGACCTGGAAGGCCCCCGCGTCAGGGGGCGGACGGATGCGTGTGTTCCCCGCGTCCGGTGGATGGTCCGCGCGTCGGGTGCGCGGCGGGAGGTGTGCCATGGGACGTGTCGCCAAGGTGGTCTCGGTCCGCTCCGCGGGGTCGCGCTTCTAGCGTCACCGGCGGCGTCCAGCGCCCGTCCGAAGGCAGCGCCCTGGTGCGCGCTGTCGCGGCCGTGGAGGACGCCTCCGACGTGAGGTCCAGACGGCGTGTCCGCGCGGTGTCGTTCGCGTGCACACCCCGGCCGTGCTCCGGCACGGCCCGCAGGAATCCGTCTTCGTTCATGTCCTCTTCCAAGCATCGCCGTACCCGCACGTCCCTCCGGCGCTCGGGCTCCTCGCTGTTCCATTCCGAAGCTCCGTCCGCGCGTCACCTGCGCGTCCAGTCCACCCTCTCCGAGGACGTCTCGCTGCTCTTCCGGAGCGAGCTGTCCGACCCCATGCTCGAAGGCGTCGCGTTGACGTCGTGCGAGCTGTCCCCCGAAGGCCGCACCGTGCGCATCGGCTACTCGCTGCCGCACGACGCGAACCCCGCCACCGTGAAGGAGGCCCTCGCCCGAGCGGAGGGCTTCCTGCGCTCGCGGCTCGCGCAGCACCTGAACCTCAAGCGCACCCCGCACCTGCGCTTCGTCCTCGTGGGCACCGCCCCACGCACCGAAGCCGAGGACGGAGAAGGGGGTGACGCATGATGCCCCGCGTCCTCGAAGTTCCACCGGGCGCGGTGCCCCTCCTCGCCTGGGCGCGCACGGTGCCCCCGGCGGCCTTGAGGCAGCTCCAGCAACTCGCCGCGCAACCCTACGTCACGGAGCACGTGGCGGTGATGCCGGACGTGCACCTCGCGTCGGGCGTGGCGGTGGGCACCGTCTTCGCCACGGAAGCCCACGTCGTCCCCGGCGCGCTGGGCAACGACCTGGGCTGCGGCGTGAGCGCGCACCGCTTCGCCTTCCCCGCCGCTTCACTCTCGCGAGCGGACCTGGAGCGGCTCCTGTCCCAGCTCGCCCGGGTCATCCCGGTGGGGGACGCGGTGCACCGGGGGCGAGGCCTGTCCCTGCCGCCGGGGCTCGAAACTCCTCCGCTGTCCACCCAGAAGCTCGCGCATGCCTGGGAGCGACTGGCGCCGCGTCACCTGGGCACGCTCGGTGGGGGCAACCACTTCCTGGAGCTGGACCGCGATGGGGCGGGGGACCTCTGGCTGCTCCTCCACTCCGGTTCGCGGGGCGTGGGGGGCGCCGTGGGGGAACACCACCAGCGCGTGGCCCAGGTGCTGGGACAGGGCACGCCGCCCGCGCTCGACACCCGCACCGAAGCGGGCCGGGCCTGCGTGAATGACCTGGACCTGGCGTGCCGCTTCGCCCGAGCGAACCGGGACCAGCTCGCCGCCCGGGCCCTGGCGGTGCTGGCGGACGTGCTCGGCGTGGCCCCGGACCCGGACAGCACCGTGGACGTGCACCACAACCACGTCGCCACCGAGACGCACTTCGGCCGCGCGCTCTGGGTCCACCGCAAGGGCGCGGTGGGGCTGGATGCCGGAGCGCGGGGGCTCATCCCCGGCTCCATGGGCACGGCCTCCTACGTCGTCGAAGGGCAGGGGGAGCCCCGCGCCTTCCGCTCCTGCTCCCACGGCGCGGGTCGCGTGCTCACCCGCACGGAGGCCCGGGCTCGCATCCGCCCGGACGCCCTGGTCCACGCCCTGCGCCGCGTGGTGTTCGACCCGGGCCGGACCCACGCCCTGGTGGAGGAGGCCCCCGCCGCCTACCGGGACCTCACCGAGGTGCTGGAGGACGAGGCGGAACTCGTGACGCCCCGCGTCCGGCTCACGCCCCTGGCCGTGCTGAAGGGCTGAAGAGGGGCCTCAGCTGTCGGGTGGATGACAGCCCGTCCCCCCGGCAGCCTCCGAGGTGTCGTCCGGAGAGAGTGATCCACCCCCCGCACTCCATGGACTGAAGGGGGCAGCGTCAGAGTGGGTTCCCGCGCCCGTCAAAGTGCCGTAGTATCGGCCCACGAGTACGCGTGCGAACCTGCTGGGGCGTCGTCTAATGGCAGGACGTCAGACTTTGACTCTGATTATCAAGGTTCGAATCCTTGCGCCCCAGCCACTCCGCTCCGGGGGGACGCGGTCAACGTCCGTCCGGAGGTAGAAGGCGGTGGGCTGATGCCGCAGAAGACGCTCCTGCTGGTCACCGTGGGCAGTCCACCGTCCGCGATCGTGAACGCCTTGCAGGAACCGCTGACGACCCATCTGGGCGTCAGCTCGGTCGTGAGCCGGATGGCGCTGTCCTCCCCGGCCTATGCCTTCAACAAGGACCGCAGCCAGTACCACTGCAACGCCATCATGCGCCGGTTGGGGACGGTGCTGGATGAAGCGCCGCAGGAGCTGGTGATGGGCGTGACGGACGCGGACCTCTTCGAACCGGACTCGCCCTTCGTCTTCGGGCAGGCGGACCGGGAGTCCAAGGTCGCGGTGATGAGCCTGTACCGGCTGCGCCAGGGCGCGGAGGGCGAAACGCTGCGCCGCCGCGTGCAGGTGGAGGCGGTGCACCAGGCCGGGCACCTCATCGGCCTGTCGTACTGCGAGGACTCACGCTGCGTGATGTTCCTCCCGCAGTCCCCGCAGGACATCGACCGCAAGTCGCTGGGCCCCTGCAACGTCTGCCGCAACGAACTGAACCGTCTCAACCGCTGAAGGCGCGTGCGCGCTCCCGGACACGGGGGCGCGTGAATGCCTCCGTGTGCGTTGACGTCTTGTCCGGCGCGCCCTGTAGTGTTCGGGCGCGAAGCGCGCGTGTGACAGGGCCGGCACGGCGGGAGAGACAGCGATGATGGGCATGCGGCGGTTGCTCGGCGGTGTGGTGGCGGTGGGGTTGTTGGGGGCGTGTGAGCCCACGGACTTTGGCGGTGGCGGCACCACGGGTGACGTCCTCTTCGACCGGGGCTTCGCCTTCGTGCGCGGCGACCGGAACATCTACGTGGTGGACGACGACGGCGACCCCAACAGTCCGCAGCGGCTGACGACGGCCGGCGGCGCGTACACGCCCTCCATCTCCAAGAACGGCAACAGCATCGTGTTCGTGCAGCGCTCTGGAAACACGTACTCGCTCCAGACGGTGCCCACCACGGGCGGGCCGGTGGCCACGCTGCTGAGCACCAACGACGCGGCATGCGGCAGCTGCACTGGCTTCCGCGGGCCCACGTTCAGCCCGGATGGCCGCTTCATCGTCTTCGCGTTCGAGCGGACGTCGGGGGCGCTGAGCTCGCTGGCGCGCATCGCGGTGGATGGCAGCGGCTTCGTGGAGCTGACGCCCAACGCGGGCATCGCCTTCGGGTCGCCGTCCTTCTTCCCCAGCGGCAACACGGTGGTGGCGCCCGCGGGCAGCAGTGCCTCCTTCTACAACCAGCTCGCGTTCGTGCCGGCCGGCGGTGGCAGCGCCAACTTCGTGGCGCTGGGCAACGAGGTGCTGGCCATCGCGAACCGCGCGGTGGTGTCCCCGGACGGGCGGCAGGTGGCGCTGGACGGGCGGCTGTCCAACGGCAGCACGCGCATCTTCGTGGGCAACGCGACGGCCAACGGCATCAGCGGCTCCGTGCGGCGGCTGACGGACTACACGGCGAGCACCGTGGAGGAGAGCTTCCCCAGCTGGACGAGCAGCACGGAGCTGGGCTTCCTCTTCAACGACTCCGGCGGTGACCCGAGCATCTACCGCGCCCCGGTGTCCTCCGTGGCCAGCTCCGTGACGCTCGCGGTGCCCGCCGCGGGCGAGCCCTTCTACGGGCCCAACTAGTACGCGTCCCGCTGCCGCTTCCCCCCGGCGGGAAGCGGCGCTTCGTACGTCCGGAGCGTGGGTGAGGGCGTGGAGTCTTTCTGCCTGGCGTTGATCAGCCCCAGGACCAGGAGGACGACCATGAGCAGCACCAGTGCCCCCATCCTGAACAGCAGCCTGCTCAGCCCGACTTCCGTGCCCACGCGCTGGTGGCGGCTGGGCTTGTGCGGGAGGTAGAAGGCTTCCACTGCGTCTCCCACGGCAGGGGGGACCTTCTGTCTCGCGTTCTGCAAGGTGTACTGGTCGTGGTGGTCCGAGCCGTCCTGCAGGTGGAGGACGTACTTCACGATCAGGTTCTCGCGGTCGGAATCCCAGCCCACGTGGACCACCTCGCCATGGGCGTGCAGTCCCTCCTCCCGGAGCTTCAGGGTGAGGTCGCGCTGGAGCAGCAGCCACACCAGCACCCCAAAGAGACCCACCACGAATATCACCACCATCATCGGATCCATTGAGGGCATGGCGGCCTCGATGTGACGGGGGAGGGCCTGGCTAGTACGCGTCTGTCCGGTTCAGTGACCCGGTGACCCGCTTCGAGCGCGGAGGCGGCTCGTCGTAGGTCCGCAGCCTGCCCGAGGGCGTGGACCCGTGCGGCGCAGGGGCCTTCTTCGACGGTGCGTTCATCATCACGATGATGGCCAGGGACATGAAGACCACCAGGCCGAACACCCCGGTCAGGACGGCGAACAGTCCGACCTCCGTGCCCACGCGCTGATGCCGGTGGGGGTTGTCCGGATGGTAGAGGACCTCCACGGAGTCGCCCTCGGACGCGCGCTGGGACCCGAACCCGGGCCGGTGCTCCTTGTACTCGCCGTGGATCTCCGAACCGTCCGGCAGGTGGAAGACGTACTCCACGATGCGGTGCCTCGCGTTCAGCCAGCTCCGGCGGGAGCGGACCACTTCGCCCCGGGCGTGCAGCCCGTGCTCCCGCAGCGCCAGGGTGAGCTGATGCTGGATCAGCAACTGCACCATCATCACCAGGGGCGCCCCGATGAGGAGCACCACCATCAGGACCGCGTTCATGGGCATGGCGTCTCTCCCGGGCTACGGCTGGTGCTGCTGCATGTCCTGCCGGCGGATGTCCTCGATGCGCCAATGGGCGTTCAGGACGCCGAGGACGCCCGCGGTCAGCACCAGCACGAGGAGGACCGTCCCCCGGATGACGTCCCCCCGCTCGACGCCAGAGCCCACCCGCATGTTGTGGTGCGGCAGGTCCGCCAGATAGACGACCTCCACGGTGGAGCCCGGCTCCCAGTCCCCGGCACCAGGCGCTCCCCGGAAGTTGCCGAACATCCGTGAGCTGTCCGTCAGGGCGAAGGCGTAGAAGACGTGGCGCTGCTGGCTGCGGGCGTACCTCGTGACGCTCTGGACCTCGGCGCGCACGCGCACGCCCTCCTGCCGCAGCCGCACGGTGAGGCCCCGGTACTTCAAGAGCCGCCGCCACAACAGCACGGGCACGCCCACGAAGACCGCGATGAGGAGCAGGAGGAGCGTGTCATTCATTGCGGTGCTCAGGATGACGGGGGGAGGGACGCGGAGGCAACCCGGCTACGGGCCCCACCGGAGCGCGGGCACCAGCCCAATCACAGGCGCGATGAGGAAGAGCATGAAGAAGCACGTCAACACGACCGCCTGCACCAGACCGGCCTCCTGGCCCACGAGCTGGTGCTTCCGGGGAGCTTCCGGCAGGTAGTGCAGCGCCAGCGCGTCCCCCACCTGGGGGTTGGGTCGGGACTTCTTCTTGTCGTGCTGATAGTCGCCGCGAACTTCCGGGGCGCCTGGGGGATGGAAGACGTACTCCACCCGCCAGTAGGCGGTGCCCTCGTCGGACTCGTACCTGGCGCCGACCACCTTTCCCCGCGCGAGCACCCCGCGCGCGCGCAGCTTCTGGGTGAGCACGTACGGACGCCACGTCCACACCACCCCCGCCAGCGGGACGACCACGAAGCACACCCAGTCGAAAACGACCTTCGCCAGGCTCATGAGGTTTCGACTCCTGTTCGTCCATCCGGGGGCGCGTCGGGCACCGCCTTCCCCAGGAGCGCTACCAGCCCGATGAGGAAGAGGCACACTTCCACGAAGCTGAGGAAGAGGGCGAGTCCCAGCGACATCACCCCATGGCCCTCCGGGAAGCTGCGGCGCGGGTCGCTGGAGCCATACTGCACCTGGATGCGGTCCCCGGGGCGCAGCCGCTTCCACAGCTTCGAGGAGATGTTCCGCCGGTGCTCCTGGTGCTCACCGCCCTGGGGCGTGAAGGCGTAGACGAGGATGTAGTCGCTGTCATCCGAGGCCGCGAAGAACTCCTTCTTCACCACCGTGCCTTCCGCGTGCAGCCCCTCGCGAAGGATGCCCATGTCCCGCCGGTACGACCCCCAGGTCAACACCAGCATGGACGCGCCCAGCACCACGAACGTCGCACCCAGGACCCGCGCCGCGAAGAGAGCCACGCCGTGCCTCCTGCCCGCCTCTTAAGCGGGCACCCGGCGACGCGAAACGGCAATGCCCTCCACGCCCCGCCGTAGAGCCAACGCGTGGGCCCCTCCCTGGCGTCGCGTTCGCCGAAACGCCATGCTCCCGCGCGTCCTGTCCGGAGGTACGCACCGTGTCCCTGTTCGATGCCGTCGCCGCGGGTGACCGCGCCGCCCTGAGCGCCCAGCTCGACGCGGGCGCGGACCCCAACCCCTTCGACGACGAGGGCCGTACGCCGCTGATGATGGCCGCGCGCTCGGGCCAGGACGACCTGGTGCAGGCGCTCCTGGAGGCCGGCGCGGACCCCACGCTGCCGGACTCCGTGGGCGAGACACCGTTCGTCGCCGCCGCCGCCTACGGCCACTTCCGGGTCTGCGCGCTCCTGTCCCCGCACGCCACCGCCGACGAGAAGGACATGGCGCGCACGCTGCTCAAGAACCAGGGCATCGACGAGATTCCCGCGCGTCCCTCGCGCGCGTCCGAGGTCGCGCCCGACGACTTCCGCCGCAAGCTCGCCTCCGCGGGCGCCTACGTCGCGGGCAAGCTGGGCGACGCCGGCGCCACCAAGCGCCTGGAGCGCGTGCTGCGCTCGGAGGGCAACGCCCCCAAGGGTCCCTTCAAGGGCCGCAAGTAGTCTTCCAGCCCGGAAAGGCGAAGGGCCCGGCCGCTCCCACCCTGGGGAGCCACCGGGCCCTCGTCACATCTGGAGCCGGACCTGCGTTACTCCGGCTTGGCGCTCACCACGGGGCTGGGGCTTACGGTGCCGCCCTTGTTGGTGGTCTCCATGGAGTCAGCGACCAGCTCGGTGATGTCCTTGATTTGAATCTGCTCACGACCGGTGTCGTTCTTCGCGTCGTTGAGCATCGTGGAGCAGAACGGGCAGGCCACCGCGACGATGCCCTTGCCGCCCGGCTCCTTGTAGTCGCCCACCATGCCCGGCTTCTTCTTGTCCGCGGCGTCGGGGTAGGGCGTGTTGGGGTCCTCCGCGTGCTTGAGCGTGAGGGCCGCCTCGTTGATGCGGTTGTGGTTGATGCGCGTGCCGATGTGCTCTTCCATCCACATCCGGCCGCCACCGGCGCCGCAGCAGAAGCCCTCGCGCTGGCTGCGCTGCATCTCCACCACTTCCAGGCCCGGGATGCTCTTGAGCACTTCACGGGGCGCGTCGTACACGCCGTTGTGCCGGCCCAGGTAGCAGGGGTCGTGGTAGGTCAGCTTCGTTCCGGCGTTCATCACCGAGGACAACTTGATGCGCTTGTCCTTGAGCAGCTCGTTGATGAGCTGCGTGTGGTTGATGACGCGGTACTCGCCGCCGAACTCCGGGTACTCGTTCTTGATGGTGTTGAAGCAGTGCGGGCACTGCGTGATGACCGCCTTCACGCCCATCGCGTTCCAGGACTCGACGTTCGTCTTGGCCAGCGTCTGGTACAGGTACTCGTTGCCCATGCGGCGCGCGGAGTCGCCGTTGCACATCTCCTGCTTGGACAGCGTCGCGAAGGACACGCCCGCCTCGCGCATGATCTTCACCAGCGCGCGGCTCACCTTCTTCTGCTTGTCGTCGTAGCTGCCCGCGCAGCCCACGAAGAACAGGTACTCGTATTCGCCGCCGTCACCCCAGGTGGGCAGCGCCAGGTCCGCCGCCCACTCGTCGCGCTGGTCCTGGCCGATGCCCCAGGGGTTGCCCTGGCGCTCCATGCCCTCGAACACGCGCTGGATTTCCGCCGGGAACTCCGCCTTCACCTGCACCTGGTAGCGGCGCATGTCGATGAGGCGCGGGACGTTCTCGATGAACACCGGGCAGGCCTGCTCGCACCAGCCGCAGCTCGTGCACGCCCACACCGTCTCCGCCTTCAGCGCGCTGCCGACAATCTCAGGCAGGGGCTCCTTCACGCCGTTGGGGCCGTAGCCTTCCTCCACCCAGCGCTCGTTGTCCCAGAGCCAGTGCTTCAGGTCCTGGTTCACGGCCTTGTGCGTGAGCGGCTTGCCCGTGATGTACGTGGGACAGTGCGTCTGGCACCGGCCACACTCCGTACAGGAGTACAGGTCCAGGCCGTTCTTCCAGGTGAGGTCCTTCACCGTGGCGGCGCCGAACTCCTCCTTCTCCAGGTTGGGCGTGGGCAGCTTGCCGGTGGAGTGCGTGCGCTGGAAGAAGACGTTGGGCAGGCCCGTGATGATGTGGAAGTGCTTGCCCAGCGGCAGGAAGTTCAGGAACGCCAGGATGATGGTCAGGTGGATGAAGAAGCCCGCCACGCCCAGCACGTGCGACGCCGTCACGCCCAGGGGCATCATCGCCAGGCCCGTCAGGCTGGTGACGGGCTCCCACCACACCATCGCGGACGGCGCCGCCGGCACCTGCGTGGCGCCCATGGGCACCTGCTGCGCGGCTGCGTGCGCGGCCACCATGTGGCTGCCACCGAACATGAACTCGGTGATCATCAGGCCCGCGATGAAGCCCAGGATGAGGTAGGCCTCCCAGGACTGGGACATGCGGTCCGGCTTCACCTTCCAGCGCGTCCACACGAAGTACGCCACGCCCGCGAGCGCCAGCGCCGCGACCACGTCCTTGGTCAGCAGGTACACCTTGTAGAGCAGCAGCAGCGGCGGCGCGGCGTCCCAGGCCGGGTGGCTCAGGTCGGTGAGCACGTCCAGCGCGGTGGACGAAAAGCCCATCGCGAACATCATGATGGTGCGCAGCGCCAGCACCATGAACGCCGCGTAGATGAAGATGTGGAACAGGCCCGGGGTGAATTCCTCCGGATCCACCATGCGCTTCTGGCCCAACCCGAAGCGCACCAGCTGCGCCACGCGGTAGGGGATGTGGTCCAGCCGGTTCTCCTTCTTCATCGCGAGCAGCACGCCCACGCGGCCGGACATCGTGATGATGAAGATTGAGACTGCGCCTGCCAGCAGCAGGCCGGTGATGATGGGGTTCATGGAACCTCGGGACCCTCTGGGGCCGCACGGCGGCAACGCCGGTTGCTGCGACGCGGCAATTCTGGAGTGATTGTCAACCCTAGCAGGGGTGATTCGCGAATCAAGCGCTCTGCGGGGGCCATGTCCCGCAGCGTTCCTTCCACTGCTTCCAGACCGTCGTCCAGGGTGGTGCCCACCCACCCTCCGCCCCAGACCTGGCGTGCGCGAAACCCTCACGCCTGGCGTGCTGGAAGGCAGGCGGCCGGGCGTGGTTCTCCGGACCCTCAACGAACTTTGCTGTCCCGAGGGCTTTACAAAATCGGGGCGGACTCCCAACATGTTCGTAAATCGGTCAAGAAGCGCTTGTAAAGGGACCCGCATGGGGCGGGCCCGGTGACCGACGCAGGGCGTCCAAGGGGACGCGAGCCGTCAAAGGCCGTACACCCCGTGAATGGAGCGCCGAGGAGCCGGACATGAGCCACGACGAGAGCACGTACCTGGACGAGGGTTTGGACGACCTGGAGCTGTCCGCGACGGGTGAAAACGGCCGTTCGGTTCCGCTGGACTCCACGGACGAGCGGCGCTGGGGCCACCTGGACGAAGAGGCCTGGGGCGGCTGGCACGTGGCGGAGTGACGCCCTGCCCCCGCGGCCCGTGGCCTGCGCGGGGGCCTTCGTTGTCGAACCTGTCGGACAGTCGGACAGGTTCCGGGACTTGCACTCCCGGACACTGATGCAGTGCGCTGGATGCCGTGACGCTCCCCGTCCAAGACCGGGTCGAGCCCCACGGAGCGGTCTCGGGAATGACCGGTGTAGGACCTTTCAAGAAGTAAATCCGTAAATGGCTGAGCGAACCCGCCGGAATCCGCGTGTCCGTGGGTGACGCGAGGCGTCCCGAGGCACGCTGGATGGGGGATCTCCGGTGCCGGGCGGAGGCTCGTAAGACCAGGGGTTGGTCGGGTCGGACACGTTGCTTTCACGACCGGAAACCCGACATCCTCCAGGAACAGCGACAGGACTTCAGGGCGGACGCGGGCCTGTGCAGGGGCGTCCGGGGCCAGGAGGCCGTCGCGACGGCGATCGCGTCGGTCGAATGAGCGGGATGGGGCCACCCACCATGCGGGAGTGCGGATGAAGCAGACGGCGTGGGCAGTGGAGCGCGACGCGGACGGCGGCCGCGAAGTGCTGCTGCTGGTGACCCTGGAGGCCGAAGTAGAGACGCCTCGGGCCCCGGTTGCGGTGAACCTGGTCATTGACCGGAGCGCGTCCATGCGGGGCGCGCCGCTGGCGGCGGCGGTGGAGGCGGCGCGCGCGCTGGTGGAGCGGGCGGGGCCCAAGGACTACGTGGGCCTGCTCACGTTCGACGCCGACGCGGAGCAGGTGCTGCCCGTGCGCGCGATGGAGCCGGGCGCGAAGGCAGCGTTTCTGAAGACGCTCTCCCGCCTGGACTCCGGCGAGGGCACCGCGCTGCACGAGGCCGTGGAGAACGGCGCGGAGGCCGTGCGGCGCGTGCTGGTGCCGGGCGCCCGGCCGCAGCTGCTCATGCTCACGGACGGCGAGCCCTCCGTGGGGCCCACCGCGCTGGGCGAGTTCAAGGTGCTGGGCCAGCGGGTGCACGACTCCGGCGTGGCGCTGCACGCGCTGGGGCTGGGCAAGCACTACCTGCCGGAGATTTTGGAGGCGCTCACCGGCCCGTCCGGCACGGGCTTCACGCACGTGGACGACGCGGAGGGCCTGCCGCTGGCGGTGGGCGCGCTGGGCGCGGAGCTGTTCGGCGAGGTGGTGGCGGACGCGCGCGTGTACGTGCTGCCCACGGGCTTCGCGGACCTGCGCTGCCGTCACCGCTACCCGTCGCGCGTGGAGGGTGACGCGATGAGCGCCGCGCTGGGAGCGGTGTCGCACGCGTTCCCGCGCCGGGTCCTCTTCGCGGGCGTGCTGGAGAAGGGCGACTGGAACCTCACCGTCACCGCTTCGTACACGGAGCACGGCGACACCCGGCGGCTGTCCGTGCCCGTGACGCGCCTGTTGCCTGACAGCAACGAGGGCCGCTTCGTGCGCGCGGTGTCCGCGGAGCTGGAGCTCGTGTCTCACGAGGCCGCCGCCTGGAAGGCACTCTCCCGCCGTCAGCAGGACGCGGCCGAGCGGGCGCTCGAGGGCGCGGACAAGGGGCTCTACAAGCTGGCCCGCCTGGGCTCCGCGGAGGTCCCCGCGCAGCGGCACGTGGACCGGCTGGCGGACCTGCGCCGGGCGGTGGAGCGCCGTGCGGCCCAGCCGTCCGCCTTGGGAGTGCGCCGGGCCCAGTCAGAGGTGTCGCGCATCACCATGAGCCGCATCGGGCCGGCGCTTCCGGCCGCGGTGAATGTGGGCCCGCCTCCGCGAGCGGCCCTGCCCGCCGTGGCGAACGGCGGCGCGCCTCCACCGCAGGCGGTGACCCTGGACAGCGGGGGGCTCCTGCCCTGGAAGACGGGCGGCGGCGAGTCGTAACCGCCCGGAGTCCCTGAGCGTATGGGGAATGCGCGGGGGCCCGGGGTGGTCCCTGACGCCGGGCGTGCGGGCATGCGGAATGCCCGGCTGCCCGGAAGGTTGAGTGCATCCCGCGGGGACGCATCCCAGGTAGCACGGCGTTTCCAGGTGGATTAACGGGAGTCGCATGACGCATCGGTGGAGCAAGAGGTCTGGAAGCCGGCTCGGTGGGCTGGGCGTGGTGGGCGCGTTGCTGCTGGCGACGTGGGCCCAGGCCGCGCTTCCGCCCACCGCCGTGGGCAGCACCGCGCCGGACGAGGGCGACCCGCGCCTGGAGGGTGCGCTGCTCCTGGACGCCACGCAGGTGAAGGCGGGCGGCGACTTCCGCGTGGGCGTGCGTCTCAAGCTGGACCCGGAGTGGCACGTCTACTGGAAGAACCCGGGCGACTCCGGCCTGGCCACGGAGGTGTCGTGGGATGTGCCGGGCGTCACGGTGGGGGATTTGCGCTGGCCCTTCCCCAGCACGTTCCGCACGCCGGACGGCTTCATCACCACGCACGGCTACCACGACGAGGTGCTGCTGTTCGCGCCCGCGCACGTGTCGAAGGACGCCACGGGTACGCTGAACGTGTCGGCGGCGGTGGACGCGCTCGCGTGCAAGGTGCACTGCATCCCCGCGCAGCTGGTGCTGACGCGCACGCTGCCGGTGGGGCCGGAGACGGTGACGGATCCGGAGTTCGCGCCGCAGTTCGACGCCGCGCAGGCCCAGGTGCCGTCGGCGGTGGGGGCGCAGGGCGCGCCGCGCGTGGCGCTGGCGTTGGATGGCACGTCGCTGACGGCGGGAAAGCCGTTCACCGGCAAGCTCACCGTGACGGCGGCGGACGGCAAGCCCTACGCGGGAGACGTGGAGGGTGACTTCTTCGTGCCCGGCCGCGTCCTGGGCGTGGACAGCGTGGCGCTGACGAAGACGGCGCCGGGGACGTTCGCGCTGAAGGGCCAGGCGTCGTCGGTGGTGCCCAAGGGAGAGCCCCGGCTCACGGGCGCGCTGCGCCTGGGCACGAAGGCCACGGGCTTCACGGCGGTGGACGTGGACACGGCACTCGCGCCGGTCGTGGCGGACGGCGCGGTGGCGGGCGCGGCGCCCCTGAAGGTCCCGTCGGTGAAGGACGCGGTGGGCAAGGTGAAGCCCGCGGCCGCGGCTCCGGTGGCGTCGGGTGAGTCGCCGCTGGGGCTGGGCGTCGCGCTCCTGTTCGCGTTCCTGGGCGGCGCGCTGCTCAACCTGATGCCGTGCGTGTTCCCGGTGCTGGCGCTCAAGGTGTACGGCTTCACGCGGATGGTGCAGGAGGAGAAGGGCAAGGTGGCGCCGCACGCGGCGGCGTACGCGGGCGGCATCCTGGCGACGATGCTGCTGCTCGCGGGCGCGGTGCTGGCGGTGCGCGCGGGTGGTGCCAGCGTGGGTTGGGGCTTCCAGTTCCAGGAGCCGCTGTTCGTGGCGGCCGTGAGCGCGGTGCTGGTGGCGTTCGCGCTCAACCTCTTCGGCGTCTACACGCTGGGCGCGGACGGCACGGCGCTCGCGGGCAAGGTGGACCAGAGCCACGGCCTGATGCGCAGCGCGGGAGAAGGCGTGCTCGCGGTGGTGCTGGCGACGCCGTGTTCGGCGCCGCTGTTGGGCACGGCGGTGGGCTTCGCCTTCGCGGCGGGCCCGGCCACGGTGGTGGCGGTGTTCGTGGCGCTGGGGCTGGGATTGGCGCTGCCCTTCTGCGTGCTGGTGCTGGTGCCGGGGCTGATGAAGCGGCTGCCCAAGCCGGGCATGTGGATGGAGCGCGGCAAGCAGTTCCTGGGCTTCGCGCTGTTGGGCACGACGGTGTGGCTGGTGTGGGTGATGGGCGGCCTGGCCGGCGTGGACGGCATGGCGCGGCTGCTCGCATTCCTCATCGCGGTGGGCCTGGTCACGTGGCTGTACGGCCAGTCGCAGGGTCTGGAGGGCGGGCGCCGGGGCGTGACGGTGGCGCTGGCGGTGCTCGTGCTGGTGGGCTCGGGCGCGGTGGCGCTGCGCTTCGAGGAGGCGCAGGCGTCGCTGGAGACGCGCGGCGCGGTGGCGTCGCACGGTGGAGCGCAGCCATGGGACGAGGCGGCGGTGACGGCGGCGCTGGCGGCGGGTCAGCCGGTGTTCGTGGACTTCACGGCGGACTGGTGCCTCACGTGCAAGTTCAACGAGCGCACCGTGCTGTCGCGCGACGACGTGCGGCAGGCGTTCCTGAAGCACAACGTGGCGTTCTTCGTGGCGGACTGGACGCGGCGGGACGCGCGCATCACCACGAAGCTGGCGGATCATGGCCGCGCGGGTGTGCCCATGTACCTGGTGTTGAGCCCGGGCGCGCCGGACAAGCCGGAGGTTCTCAACGAGCTGCTCACCGCGGACAGCGTCATCACGGCGGTGCAGCGCGCGGCGGAGTGTGGGTCGCCGTTGAAGGGTGGCTCGGTGGTGTGCGCCCGGCCTTGAGCCGGGAGTGAAGTCGGGTTTGTGTTGTTCGTTCGTGCGCAGCGTTCAACTCATTGGAGGTTCCGTCATGAAGCAGGTCTTCAAGGCACTCGCTCTCACCGCGGCTTTCGTGTCCGCTCCCGTCTTCGCTGCTGACAACGCGGAGGTGGGCAAGCCCGCTCCGGCGTTCACGCTGAAGGACGAGGCGGGCAAGGCCCACTCGCTGTCCGAGTACAAGGGCAAGGTGGTGGTGCTCGAGTGGACGAACCCGGAGTGCCCGTTCGTGAAGCGGCACTACGATGCCAAGACGATGCAGAACACGCAGAAGGGCTTCGACGCGAAGAAGGTGGTGTGGCTGACGGTGGACTCGTCCTCCACGCACAACGCGAAGAGCGCCGCGGACTGGAAGAAGAAGGAAGGCTTCAGCCAGCCGGTGTTGCTGGACACGGACGGCGCGGTGGGCAAGAGCTACGCGGCGAAGACGACGCCGCACATGTACGTCATCGACGGTGAGGGCGTGGTCCGCTACGCGGGCGCCATCGACAACGACCCGCGCGGCAAGGAAGCCACCAAGGTGAACTACGTGCAGACGGCGGTGGACGCGCTCCTCAACGGCAAGCAGGTGCCGACCGCGACCTCCGAGCCCTACGGCTGCTCCGTGAAGTACAAGAGCTGAGCCGCTGCCTGCGTCATGTGGTTCGAAGGCCCGTGTTCCCGCGAGGGGACGCGGGCCTTTTCGACGTTGACATTGTACTTTTTCTTCGGGAAATTTCGTACCACCATGCCCGCCGCCGTCCATCCCGTGCTGGATCCGGGCCGCGTCTATCGGACGAAGGAGCTGGCCACGTGGGGCGTGAATGCGCCCCGGCTGGCCCGGCGATTGGTGGGCGAGGGTGTGCTGATTCCCCTGGCGCATGGGCTCTATGCCTGTCCGAAGCGGGGACGTTTCGGTGTGGTGCCCCCGTCCGATGAAGCCGTCATGAAGGCGTTCCTGGAGGGCAGCCCGTTCGTCTTCACCGGGCCTGACCGATGGAACGCGCTCGGGTTGGGGTCCACGGCGGTCTTCGCTTCGGCGCTCGTCTACAACACGAAGCGCTCGGGTCGCTTCAAGTTGGGAGGGAGGACTTTCGAGTTGCGGCGGGTCGCCTTCCCTCAACCCCCGACGCTGGAATGGTTCGTGGTGGATCTCTTCGAGAACGCCGGGAGTTCAGGCGTCGTGCCCGCGGCGCTGACGCGTGCGTTGACGCGCGCACTGAAGCGAGGCGCGTTCGATGCCCGGCGGCTCGGGGAGATGTCTGACCGGTTTGGTAGGCAGAGCACGCGTGAGTGGATCCACGAAGCGATCCGCTCTGCCTCTGCATGACATTCATCCACGAAGACCCCGAATTCGATCAACTGCTACGAATCGTCGCCGACAAGCGGCGGCTCTCCCTTGGCCTCACAGAGAAGGACTACTGGGTCACCCATACGCTGTGGGCCCTGCATGACGCGGGCTTTGATGTCTGGTTCAAGGGTGGCACGTCGCTCTCGAAGGGCTTCTCGCTCATCCAGCGGTTCTCGGAAGACCTGGACCTCAAGCTGGAGGCAGGTTCGGTCGAGCTTCCCCGGGTGACGGATTGGGGCCGCACCGGAGCGGGCGCGACGAAGGCCCGCCGTGCGTACTTCGAGGCCCTGGCCGAGCGCATCCAGGTTCCCGGGGCGCGGACGGAGTTGGATATCGACGGAGCGGATCGGTACTGGCGCTCCGCCAGCGTGCGCATCCTGTATCCGGCGCAGCATCTGGGTGGCATGGTGGGAATCCTGCGTCCCTTCGTCCTCCTGGAAGTGGGCAATGCGCGGGTGACACCCTTTGTCCGGCACGACATGGCGTCATTCGTCCACGAAGAGCTTGAGGCCCAGCGGCAGTTGGCGGAATTCAAGGACAACCGCCCCAGGGCCGTGCGGTGCGTTCATCCCCTGGTCACGCTGTTGGAAAAGGTGGATGCCATCCAGCGCCGGCTCCAGAAGGAGCCGCTGGCGCCTGCCACTTTCGTGCGCCACTACGAGGACGCGGCACGCATCATCGCAGCCGAAGATGCGCTACCTCCTTTGCCTGACTACGCGGACGTCCGTGCACTGGCCGAGGAGATGATCCGGCAGAAGCAGATCGATGCGCCTCCTGCTGGTGAAGCGCGGCACTTCCTCCCAGGCGGCGAAGGCACCGCGGCCATCCAGGCCGCCTTCGAGGCAATCGCCCCGATGTTCTGGGGACCACGTCAGACGCTGGATGAATCCGTGGCGGCCCTCTGTGCCTGGCTCACCCGGTTTCATTCCGCGTCGCGGTGAGCGTAGTCCGGGCCCAGGCCTTCGATGCGGTAGGCATTGCCGGGGTAGGTGCGGTTGAGCGTCGTCTCCAGGGTCGACGGGTAGCGCTCCAGGGAGACGTGGCGTTTGACGCGCTTGCGCAGCTTGAGGGCGCCTCGGACCAGGCCGCCCACCCAGGCGGGTGGGGATTCGAACTGGATGGCGGGGAGCAGGCGCGGCGGTACCAGGCTCAGGCTGATGGGGGCCACCAGCGAACGCAGCGGGCGCGGCACCCAGCCGGCGAGGATGTTCACCGTGGACTGGGCCACGCGGTGGCTGGCGGCGTCGGGGACGAACTCGCGCGCTTCGTAGTCGCGGATGAAGGCGTCAAAGGCGGGCTTGTTCTCGGGGATGTCCTTCAGGCCCATGCGGCGGCCGATTTCGCACCAGTAATGGAACCAGGCTTCCTGCTCGTGCTGGGTGAAGGGACGCCAGCCGTAGTCCTGCATCCACTGGATGGGGAAGTCGATGAACGTCCACAGCACGAAGAGGAAGTCCTCGTTCGGGATGCGGAAGAAGGAATGGATGTGGTTCATCTGCTCCAGCGAACGGCGCCCATCCGCTCCATCCCAGCCGCACTCCATGAACCGCGCGATGAGCAGGCGCGTGTCGTCGTAGCGCTTCTGGCCTCGCTTGTTGAACTCACCCGTGCGGTCCAGGAGGCGGGAGACGGAACGGCTGCCGTAGGTGTGGAAGAGGGCGATCTCCGTGGACCGCACGATGTCGAAGGGGAACTCGTAGTTGGTCAGCAGGTGCACGATGCGCTGGCAGTCACGCCGTGCATCCAGAGAGGCGATCTCCCGGCTCACTTCGGGCAGACGCGCTCGCCAGAACGGCTTCTGATAGACGGGGCCGGGCACGCGAGCGGCGGAAGGCCTTCCCTCGCCGCTGAAGGGACAGCCGGAGGGGACAGCGTCCTCGGGGTGATGGGCCGGGTCGGTCATGGCGGGGCGGCTCCGGGAAGCAAGGCGATTGGTGATGCTACCCCGCTCCATGACGGCATGCCGTGCCCCTGCCGACCCGTGTGTCTTATGCAGTGGCCTTGTCGGGGGATGGGACGCGCCGGACCTTGTCCTGGAGGGCAGGACATCCAGACAGGAGACGCGACCATGGCCAGCAACAAGGGGCCGCCGGTGAAGGGGCCCGAGCGCACGGATACCCACAGCGCGGAGGAACTGGAGCGTGAAGCCAGGCACCAGCGCCCGGGCACCGAACGGGGCGACGTGACGGACGAGGACGTGGGCGAGGACCGCATCCTCCAGAAGGGCATTGGCGGCTACGGCGCGCAGGAGGGCACGGAGCCCGCGAGGGAAGCGCCGCCGCTCAGCGACGACGGCGACCGGTAGCGTTGGCCGTCGCTCGGCGGGCGGGGGCGCCGGGGAGCCGAGCCGCGGAAACCTGTCCGACAGTCGGACAGGTTTTGAGGCCGCGCCGGGCGGGAGGCGCATGGCCTGGAGACCTGGGGGCATAGAGTGCCGCCATGGCCTCCGCCCGCCTCGTGCGTTCCTGCTGCGTCCTGGTGTTGTTGTTCTTCGCGATGCCAGGGGTGGCGCAGGAGACGCCTGCCCCGGACGCAAAGGCGTGGCTCGCGCAGCACAACGCGGAAGCGGTGCGTGTGAACCAGACAGCGATGGGCATCCTGTTCGGCTGGGCGGTGCTGAACATCGGCACGGGCGTCGCCGGACACTTCGCGAGCGAAGGCGAGACGCGGGCCTTCTTCCAGGCGAATGCGGCCTGGAACGTGGTGAACCTGGTCATCGCGGGGCTCGGCTATCACGGGCAGGCGACGGCGGATCCGGCCTCATGGGACCTGGCGCGCAGCCTGTCCGAAGGGCAGCGGATGGAGAAGGTGCTGCTCCTCAACGCGGGCCTGGACGTGGGCTACATCGCCTTCGGCGGGTTCCTGTGGGAGCGCGGAATGCGCAAGGACTCGGAGCGCCTGCGAGGCTGGGGCAAGAGCGTGCTCGTGCAGGGCGCGTTCTTGTTGGTGTTCGATGGCGTGCTCACGTTCCTCAACGCGAAGCTGAACGGGGAGCTCACGGCGCGCCTGGTGCCCGCGCCGGATGGCGTGGGCTTGATGCTGACGTGGCCGTGAGCTTCCCCGTTGATCTCAGGCCGCCACCGGTTCGCGGCGGTGGCGGGCCCGGGCGGAGACGTCCTTGCGGCGGCCCTTGCGCAGCACGTCCAGGTGCACCTCTTCCTCGGTGGCGAGCGCCATCAGCCGCTGCAGGTCGTCCACGCTGTTGACCGGCCGGCTGTTGATGCCGAGCAGCAGGTCGTCAGGCTGGAGTCCGGCGTCGTCCGCGGGCGTGCCCTCCTGCACCTTCAACACGCGCACGGCTCGCGGTTGGCCGGTGTCCTTCGCGAGCGCGGGCTCCAGGTTCACCGCCGTGGCGGCGATGCCCAGGAACTTCCGGTCCACCCGGCCGCGCTGGATGAGCAGGCTCGCGACCCAGGCCGCAGTGGTGGCGCTCACCGCGAAACCGATGCCCTGCGCGAATGGCAGCACCAGCGTGTTGAGCCCCACCACGCGCCCTCGCGTGTCGAGCAGAGGCCCGCCGGAGTTGCCCGGGTTGATGGCCGCGTCCGTCTGGAGCATCCCCTCCAGGATGACGCCGTCGGGCAGTGTGATGGAGCGGTTGATGGCGCTCACCACGCCCAGCGACACCGACTGCTCCAGGCGGAAGGGATTGCCAATGGCCATCACCAGCTGCCCTACCCGCACCGTCTCCGGATCCGCGAGCGGCAGCGTGGGGAAGTCATCGCCTTCCGCGCGCACCACCGCGAGGTCCGTGGGTGCATCCCCGCCCACCAGCGTGGCCCGGCGCTCTTCTCCATTGTGGAGCTGCACGGTGAGGCGCTTGGGCGTGCGCATCACCACGTGCCGGTTGGTGAGCACGTAGCCGTCCGGCGTGAGGAACAGGCCGGTGCCGTGGCCGCGCGCGTGCTCCACGCCCACCACCGCCGGAGCCGCGCCGGCCACGAGTCCTTCCAGGTCATCCGAGAGTTGCTGCAACAGTTTCATCGCCGGCTCCTTTCAAGAACGCTTGCCCACGGTGATGGGCACCTCGCGCAGTTCGCCCGCGCGCAACACCTTCGCCTGGATGGACGCGCCCACCTTCTCGTCGCCCAGGTAGCCCAGCAGGTCCTCCACGCCGTGCAGCGTCTGGCCGCCCAGGCTCACCAGCACGTCGCCCAGCACCAGCCCAGCCTTCTGCGCGGGCCCGTCCGGATCGACGGAGAGCAGGATGAGGCCCGCCTTCGTGCCTTCGATTTCGCGCGGCAGGCGCACCGGGTAGGCGCCCACGCCCAGGTAGCCGCGGCGGATGCCGCCGTGTTCACGCAGCGAGTTCGCCACGCGCGCCAGCGTGCCGCCGGGGAGCACGACCGCGGCGGTGCGCGAGAAGGCCGCCGTGGGGATGCCCAGGAAGCGGCCCTGCGCGTCCACCAGCGCGCCACCAGAGAAGCCCGGGGGCAGGTCCGCGTCGGTCTCCAGGTAGCGGTCCACCTGTCCGCCCGCGTGCGTGCGCCAGTCGCCGCCGAACGCGCTGACGATGCCCAGCGTGGCTCGGGCCGTGCGCCCCGGCCGGCCGATGGCCAGGACGATGTTGCCCACCTTCACGTCATCGAGCGGCGCGGGCGCGAGCGCGGTGAGTCCACTGGCGTCGGCCTTGAGGAGCGCGAGGTCGGTGCTCGGGTCGCGGCCGACGAGCTCGGCGGATACCGAGCGGCCGTCCGCGAGGCCCACCTGGATGGAGCCCTCGTGCTCAACGGCGTGGCTGGTGGTGAGGATGTGGCCGTCGGCATCCCAGATGACGCCGCTGGCGCCCCGGCGACGGCGGGCCTCGACGCGGACGAGGGAGGGAGCGATGCGTTCGACGACGGCGGAGATGGACTGCGAGAGGGACTGGAGGGTGTCGGTGGACATGGCGTGTTCCTTTCGAGCCTGAAACTAAAGGGCTCGAAATCGCGCCACATCGGCGGACCGGGCAGGACGGCGACCTACCCATTCGGGCAGGACGCCTCTCCATCCGGTCAGGACCCTGGTGCTTCGGGCAGGGTGATTCAGCTCACCTTGCGGAAGCGCTCGTAGCGCTCTTCCAGATAGAGCTTCTTGGGCCGCAGTTCTTTCGCGCGAGGCAGTTGGAGCGTCTTGCCCACGAAGCCCTTCAGCGCGTGCTCCAGCGTGGGGCCGTCCCGGGTGGCGAGCAGGCTGGGCGCCAGCTCGATGACGCCGTCGGGTCGGAAGCCCATCAGGTTCGTGTCGAAGGCGCCGTGGTGGAGCCGACAGAGCGCAAGCCCGTTGGGGACTTCCGCGTGGCCTCGCTCGTCGCGGTCCGGAAGGATGTGTGCGCCGTCCAGCAACTCCATGCGAGGAAACGCGCAGACCGCGCAGCGGTGTTCGTAGGCGTTCAGGACATGCTGACGGAAGGCTGCCTGATGCAGTCGCTTCTTGGCCTGCACCGTCGTGTATCTCCGTTCCAGGGGTAGCAGCTTCGCGTCCGCCACATAGCGCTGAGGCTGGAGTTGCTTCACGGTTTCAGGCTCGGACACCACGACGTGGAAGGAGTGCGAGGCGCGGTCCACGTCGGAGATGTAGACGGGCCACAGGGGCCGATAGAAACCGGGCTCGATGCCGTAGAGGTAGATGAGCGGTGCGTCCAGTTCCTGCGCGCGCACGAGCCGACGGTTGTCTCGCGCCTCCACGTCCGTGCCCTGGAACTTGTAGAGGAAGGCTCCGTCCGAGGCGATGTTGTCATCGTCGTACCGGGCGACGCGGGTTCCTCGCGGCACGGTGGTCTTGATGGACAGCGCGGTCTCCTGCATCTGCCGGGGCCAGAAGATGCCGCGCGTCCGGTTTGCGAACAGGTGCTGCTCGCCGTGGAGCTGGAAGCCCTCCGCGATGATTTCCCACGGCAGCACTTCACCGTGCCGCTCCACCAACGCCTGCAAGGCATTGAAGGCCGCCAGTCGGATGGCCTGGTCGTTGTCGGAGGGCGTGGGCACGGTCCACGACCAGGTTACCAGGCTCAGCCCCGTTCGAGCAGGGCTCCCCCCGGGCCGAAGCCCAGGGACAGGCACAGCACGCGGCGTCCCTTCACCTGCGGAGCCCGCCGCGCGGATTCGGCCGCCAGCTCCGCATCGTTGAGAACGAGCACATTGCCTCCCGTGTCCGGCAGGCCCGCGTGGGCGAGGATGTCCGGGACCAGCGAGGCCGTGCCTTCGAAGCCGTAGGTGCAGCCTCCGGGCATCAGGGCCTCATCCAGCGGACACGGCAATGCCAGACACAGCGCATCCGGAGGCTCGCGCGAGTCCTCCGCGAGGAACGTCCGTAGCGCTCCCGAGATGAACGCCACCGTGTCCCGGATGTGATGGCCGTCCGCCGGACGCGGCTGACCGATGAACAGCGGGGGCAGGGTGGTGAGGTTCCGCTCAACGACTCGCGTGGCGCCAGCGCGAGCGAGCTTGATGCTCGTCTGGCCCACGTCCACGCAGAGCGGACTTCGCGCACCCTTGGCTTCCAGCATGCGCAGCCCCGCTCGCACCGGGGCGAAGCGCGGTGACAGCGCGATGTGCACCGGTCGGCGCAGCGACGCCGTGGCCTCCCTCAACGCGGCAGGAAAGCCGTCCAGCTCCGCCAGACCTCCACTCAGGTACGCCGCATCCGGCGCGTGCTTCTTCACCAGCAGCGAGAGCGCTTCCGCCAGCGGAAGCATCACGCGGGCCGCGAGTTTGGCTCCGGGCACTCCCGCACGCCGGTCGTCCTCCACCCACGGGGAGCCCAGCAGCTCCCACAGCTCGCGCCCGAACACGGGCAGGTTCCACACCTCCAGCGGTGTGATTCCTTCAGGGTGATGCCGGCGAGGACTCCACCTGGAGGCGCTCATGCCACGAGCCCGGCGATGCGTTCAGCGGCGGTCTTCGCCCCATCATGCGCGCGGTAGGTGCGGGAGATCTCCTCCACGCGGTCGCGCATCGGCGACTTCGGTGCCAGCAATTGCGCGATGGCTTCGCGGCACGACTCCCCCGTGAGGGTCTTCGGGTCCCTCGCGAGCCCTGCTCCGGCCTTCTCCAGGAAGTGCGCCTGCACGGGCTGGTCGTTGCACACCGGCAGCAGCAGCATCGGCACTCCCGCCGTCATCGCCTCCATCACGGAGTTGGCGCCGCCGTGGGAGATGAACGCCGCAGCGCGCTCCAGCACCTGCCGCTGCGGCGTGTAGCGCACCGCCACCACGTCACCGGGCAGCGTGCTCGGGAAGTCCGTGTCCGCCAGCTCGCCCGCGCACAACACCAGCGTCACGCCGAAGGGCTTCGCGGCCTCCGCGATGAGGCGGAACAGCTCCGGCTGATACGAAATCTGGCTGCCGAAGGACACGTACAGCACCGGCTTTTCGCCCAGCCGCTCCCAGGGGAAGGGCACCTCGTCACCCCGGGCTTCCGGCGGAATGGAGGGGCCCACCAGCAGCGTGTCCGGAGGCACTCCCGCGTCCGGGCCCAGGAAGGCCTCGGTGGCGAAGATGACGTTGAGCCGGGGCGACAGGCATTCGCAGGTGCGGAAGCGCGCGTCGAAGCCGTGACGGCGGAACAGGGCCTGACGGTCGTCCTTCAGCGCCCGCACGTTGCGCAGCAGGGGAATCTCCGGCCTTGGCTCCAGCAGCGTCAGCGCGGAAGACACGCCTGCCCACGGGATTCCCTCCGTGTGCGCCGCGAGCACCGCCGCGTACTGCATCCCGTCCAGCGCCATCACGTCGGGACGGAAGGCGCGCACCACTTCGCGCACGGGTTCCAGCATCGAGGGGACCGAATCCAGCAACAGGCCCCGGATCCACTTCCCCAGCGCCACGTCATCGAGCACCAGCTTCGCCAGCGCTTCGCCTCCCGTCTCGATGCCCGGCGGCGCGGCTTCGGCGTGCGGCAGGCGCAGCACCTCCACGCCCAGGGACTCGAGCTGCGGCGCGGGTTCGGGGATGCACAACCAACCGACGGTGTGCCCCAGGCGGCGCAGCCATTGGGCCACGCCGACCATCGGGTTGAGGTGGCCCTTCTCGGGCGAGGTGGCGATGAGGACTCGGGACATTCAGGGGGGCGCCTTGGTGTGGGCCTGGAGCATGGCCAGGGACATGAGGCGCATCAACAACCGATCCATCGGTCCGGCCTGCGCGTCATCGGGGGACAGGCGGACGTAGCGCTCCATCAAGCCCAGCATCGCTTGCGTATCGATGACCTGGAGGGAGTACAGCCGATCTGGAGAGAGCCAGGCGCGATACAGCTCCAGCCAGCGTGACCGCACTGGACTGGAGAGGGCGGTGTGCCCATACCGGGGCGTCTTGCGCGCGAGGCGGACCTCGTCCGGCACCAGGGACCGCACCGCGTGCCGGAACAGCCACTTGCCGAACCCGTCCCTCTGCAGCACGGACTCCGGCAGGGCCAGCGCCACCCGCGCGAAGCCTTCGTCCAGGTACGGCGTGCGGACCGTGAGCCCATGGGCCCGGGCGCCCCGCAGCTCGGGCGGGAGGATGAGCTCGGCCAGCACCCACTTCGCGTACCGCAGCTCCTCGGAGGGGAGCGCATCTTCCTGAGCCAGCTCCCACGGCGCGGGCTGCGCGGCCACCACCGTCCCCAGGTTTCCCACAGGGGGACCGCGCGGGGCGTGATCGCTGTTCCAGCCCTCGGAAACAGTCCTCAAGTTGTCCACAGGTGTGGAGTTCCCACGACGTCCCTCGGTTTGATCGGAGCCGTCGTTTCCAGAGGGGAAATGCCCGGTGGATGGCTTTGATTCCTGATCGCCGTGCGGAGCCCCGTCCAGAGGGCTTCCCGAGTTGTCCACAGCCCCCCGTGCCGCTCCGGGGGACCCTGCATGATCGCGCGAGCCGGCTCGGAACGGCGCCCGCAAGTTGTCCACAGCCGGCATGGCTTCGAGTTTCAGGGCCCGCAGGGCCAGCATCCGGTCTTCATCCACGCGGGCCTTCGCGGAGGCGAGCGCGCCCGGGGTGCCCTGGAGCACTTCGTCCGCCCCCGCGCCGCTCAGGAGGACCGGGCCCGCGCCCTGCCGCCGGGCCTCCAGATAGAACACGTAGCTCGCCACGGCCCGGGCGTTGAGGATGACCGCCTGGTTGGCGAGGACCGCGTGCTCGAACAGGTCCGGGAGCACGGAGTCCGGGATGAGCACGTCCACCAGCTCCGCGCCCGTCACCTTCGCCATCCGCCGCGCGTTGCTCCGCTCCACCGCATCAGCGAAGTGCACGTCCATGGTCCACGCGCGCACCTTCCCTGGTGCATGCCGCGCGGCCATCGAGCACAAGGCCGCGCTGTCCACCCCGCCGCTCAGGCTCACCTCTTGCGTGCCTGCTTCCACATGCGCCCGCACGGTGTCGGACCAGGCGGCCAGCAGCCGCGCCGCGAGCCCGTCCTCATCCCGAGCCTCCGCCTCCCGGATGACTCGCGGCAGCGCCACGCCGATGGGCTCCGTGTCCGGCAGCAGGTCCGCGTTGGACGCGCGGGCATGAAACAGCAGGTCGCTCATCGCGCGGGGAGACAGGCCACGCGCGGGAGGCACCTTGGGCGGTCGGGTCGGCATGCGGTCCGCATCATAGGGATCTGGGAGTCGCCAGCGGAAAGTCAGGGAGGGTGAGATAACCCTCCTGGACAGCGCGAACAGGGAAGGGCGGGACATGAGGACGGATGCGGTGGACGTCGTGTTGCGGGAGCGCTTTGGGCTGGAGTCCTTCCGGCCCGGACAGCGCGAGGTGCTCACGGAGCTGCTCAAGCCCCACGGCTCCGCGCTCGCGGTGTTCCCCACGGGCGGCGGCAAGTCGCTGTGCTACCAGCTCCCCGCGCTGCTGCTCGAAGGGCTCACGGTGGTGGTGTCACCGCTCATCGCGTTGATGAAGGATCAGATCGACGCGCTGGAGCGGCGGGGCATCCGCGCCGCGCGGTTGGACTCCTCCCTGTCGCTGGAGGAGGCGCGCGAAGTGACGGAGTCCCTGCGCGACGGAACGCTGAAGCTCCTCTACGTGGCCCCGGAGCGTTTCAACAACGAGCGCTTCATGGGGCTCTTGAGCGAGCTCCCCATCTCCCTCTTCGCGGTGGACGAAGCACACTGCGTCTCCGAGTGGGGTCACAACTTCCGGCCGGACTACCTCAAGCTCGCGCAGGCGGCCCGCACACTCCAGGCCGAGCGCATCCTGGCGCTCACCGCCACGGCCACGCCGCAGGTGGTGCACGACATCTGCGAGGGCTTCGGCATCCCGGAGTCACAAGCGGTCGTCACCGGCTTCTACCGGAACAACCTCACGCTGGAGACCACGCCCACGGGGCTGGAGGCGCGCGATGCCCTGCTGGTGGGGCGGCTCAAGTCGCGCCCGCCCGGCACCACCATCGTCTACGTCACGCTGCAGAAGACCGCGGAGCGCGTGGCGGCGCTCTTGAGCGCGGAGGGCCTGCCCGCCAGCGCCTACCACGCGGGCCTGGAGTCCGAGGATCGCGAGCGGGTGCAGGACGCGTGGACCCACTCCTCGAAGGGCATCGTCGTGGCGACCATCGCGTTCGGGATGGGCATCGACAAGGCGGACGTGCGCGCCGTGTATCACTACAACCTGCCCAAGGGCCTGGAGAGCTACAGCCAGGAGATCGGCCGCGCGGGCCGTGATGGCAAATCATCCGTCGTGGAGTTGCTCGCGTGCCCGGACGACGTGCCCACGCTGGAGAACTTCGCGCTCGGGGACACGCCGCTGCCGGAGGCGCTGACGGCGCTGGTGAAGGAGTTGTTGTCCTCGGGGCCGGAGCTGCACCTGGACCTGTACGCGCTGGGCAACCGCCACGACCTGCGGCCCCTGGTGTTGCGCACGGCGCTGACGTACCTGGAGCTGGAGGGAGTGCTGCGCCAGGGCACGCCGTTCTACGCGGGCTACAAGGTGCAGCCAGCAGGCTCGGTGGATGCGCTCGTGGGGAAATTTCAGGGTGAGCGCGCGCGCTTCGTGAAGGAACTGTTCGCGCACGCGAAGAAGGGGCGCACCTGGTACACGTTCGACCCCGCCGAAATCGCGAAGGCGTTGGACCAGCCGCGAGACCGGGTGGTGAAGGCGCTCGACTACTTCCAGGAGCAGGGCTACGCGGAGGTGCAGGTGGCCGAACCGCGTCAGCGCTACACGCGGCTGCGCGAGCGCGAGGACGCGAAGGCGCTCGTGGCCCTGTTGCAGGAGCGCTTCCAGAAGCGAGAGGTCCAGGAGGTGTCGCGAGTGCGCGACGTGCTCCGGCTCGTCACGCACGACGGCTGCCAGAGCAATGCGCTGGTGGCCCACTTCGGTGAGCAACGCGAAGCACCGTGCGGCCACTGCACCTTCTGCCGCACGGGCGTGGCGCGTGTGCTGCCGCCGCCGCACCCACGGCCGGACCTGCGCGAACAGCTGGACGCGGCCACGTTCCGGTCGCTCGTCGCGAAGCATCCGGAGGCGCTGGGCCATCCCAGGCAGGCCGCCCGTTTCCTCTGTGGCCTGAGCAGTCCCGCGCTCTCCAAGGCGAAGCTCAGCGGTCACAAGCTCTTCGGTACCCTGGCGGAGTGGCCGTTCGCCCAGGTGCTGGCGTTCTGTGAAGGCCGGTGAACGTTCAGCGGATCGCGGCCCGCAGGCTCGGTGAGAAGGGGGGCAGGACGACCTGGGCCTTCGCCTTGAGCGCCTGACGGTCCCTGCCTGCGCCTTCCTGGAGCGCGTGCCGGAAAGGGGAATGGGTGAGCGCCCAGAAGCGCAGCTCACGCCCGAATTCCGAGTCGAGCCGCGCCGCCTTCTGTTCATCGACCCCGAGCGTGGTCGCAAGGCCTCTCAGGACGTCGGCCTGCGGGAGGCCGCTGAAGGTCGATGCCACGGTGTCCGAGGACTCATGGAGGAGCGCCCTCGCGGTGAACGACTCCAGCTCCGTCACGTCCGGGAGCGGGGCTTCGAGGCACGCCTTCGCGTTGACGAGGCCGGCGCCCCACGCGAGCTGGCTCTGAGGCCAGCTGTCACAGGTGGCGCGGAGCACATGGCGGAAGACCTGCGCGAGCGCGGGTCCTCCCTGGTACTTCGCGAGCAGGTTGTCCCGGCCATGGTGCGCCAACCAGAGCGCGGCGATTCCCGCGACGGTGGCCGTCGCATACGAGGTGCCGCTGCTCTGCCCGACCTTGTCGGCGGGCTGCGCCACCCAGACGTTCTCGCCCGGACCGGTGGCGTCGACCGCCTTGCCCCAGGCGGAGAAGGCCCAGGGCTGCGCGCTCGCGTTGCACGCGGCCATCGTGACGACTTCGTCATACGCGCCCGGCCAGACGACGATGGGGCCCGTGTAGTTGCCCGCGGCGGCGATGACGATGATGTTCTCGCGCACCGCCTGCTGGATGATCCGGTGCAGCCCCGCGTTGGGCAGCCACCCGAGGCTGATGCTGATGACATGGACCCGCCGCTGGATGGCGAACCCGATGGAATCACGCAGCCGGTCGACGCCCACGTTGAACAGCACGGGCGAGGGGACGAAGAGCGTGGGCTTCGCGACGCGCAGCGGGATGACCTCGGCCTTCGGCGCGACGCCATCCACGAACAGCTTCGGTCCGTCCGCGCTCGGGCCGCTGTAGGGGCTCGCCATGACGCTCGCGGTGCCCAACCCGTGGCCTCCGCCGGGATTCTCCGTCGTGGGGTCATCGTCGATGAAGTCCCAGCCCAGGCTCGGCGTGAAGTTCGGTCCCAGCTCGGAGCTGGGCAGGTATCCGCTGTCCGGATGGCCGATGAGGATGCCCTCACCCTGGCTCGAGCCGCCGGTCAGCTGCCACGCCTCGCCTGCCTTCACGAAGCGCGGGCTCCAGTCGCAATCGTTCTCGTTGAGCGTCCCGGGGCCAGCCTCCGCCGGCTGTGCCTTGAGGAGCGTGGGCGCCGTGTCCGTGACGGCGGTTTGTTCCGCGTAGACCGCCTCGAAGGCTGGATCCGCATCCTCCACGCTCGGGTCCGCCTGGAGGCGGTGCGCCAGCTCCCACGCCTGTGCCGGCTCGACGGTGCCAGGAGGGAGGAGGTCGAACGAGCGCCCGGTGGGCTCGAACGGCACCGGGCGGATGATCCACGGCTCCGCTCCGACGAGCGCGGCCACGGTCTTCGCCAGGGAGGTCCGGTCGAAGCCCTCACGAAGGAGGACGTCGAGAGTGCGGAGCTTCGAGGACTCGAACTGCTCGGGCGGCGCCATGGGCGCACCTGTACCCCTGGGGCTTCATGGAGGGATACGGGCCCCCAGGGCGGTGGGTGTGTCGGTTAGACTCCCGCCCCGTGCGCTACGAGCTTCACGACAGCCGCGTCCTCACCTGGTCCCTGGAGACGCACGTCACCACGCACTGCAACCTGCGTTGCGCTCAGTGCTGCCCGCTGTCGCCGCACCTGCCCGCGTGGGCCGTGTCCCCGCAGGCGCTGGCCGAGGACCTGCGCCGCCTCGCGCGCGTGCTCAAGCCCAACGTCTTCAAGCTCACCGGCGGTGAGCCCTTCCTCCATCCGGACCTGCCCGCCGTGCTGGACGTGGTGCGCGCCTCCGGGCTCACCGAACAGGTGTCCGTCACCACCAACGGCTTCCTCGCGCAGAGCGCTCCCGACGCCGTGTACGAACGGCTCGACCGGATGACGCTGTCGTTCTACACGTCCGCGCCCCTGCCCGAACGCTCCATCGCCCGAATCACCGAGCGCTGCGACCGGCACGGCGTCCACCTCTCGGTGAAGGCCATCGACCGCTTCCAGCGCATCACCCCGGACGCGCCGCTCACGTCCGACGCGGAGGTGCGGGACGTCTTCGACACGTGCTGGCTCAAGCAGCGCTGCCACCTGGTCCACCAGGGCCGCTTCTTCACCTGCACCCGGCCGCCCCACGTCGCCACCGTCTTCGCCGCGGAGCATCCGCACCTGCCCGCGCTCGTCGAACACGATGGCGTTCCGCTCGATGACCCGGACCTGCTCACGCGCCTGCTGGCGTACCTGGAGCGGGACACGCCGCTCACCACCTGCCGCCACTGCCTGGGCTCCAGCGGCCCTTGGGAACCCCACGCGCAGCTGCCGCGTGCTCGCGCCGCTTCCTGATCAGGGCGCCGGCGCTCCCGCGTCCGGCGACAATGCGGGCAGCAGGGGCAGCTCCACCGTGAAGACGGAGCCCTGACCCAGGCGGCTCTCCACTCGCACCGTGCCGCCCATGGCCTCCACCAGCGTGCGGGTGATGTAGAGGCCCAGGCCCAGGCCGCCGTAGTGCCGGTCGCTCACCGCTCGCTCGAAGCGGCCGAAGAGGCGCGGCAGGGACTCCTCCGAGATGCCGATGCCCTGGTCCCGCACCGTCAGCGCCGCCTTGCCGTCGCGCGTCTCCAGGCGGACCTGGATGGGGCGCCCCTGGCCGTACTTGATGGCGTTGTCCACCAGGTTCACCACCACCTGCTCCAGGCGCGGCCGGTCCCACATCCCCATCGTCACGGTGTCCACGGACTCCAGCTGGAGCACGGAGCCGGAGCGCGCGGCGGGACCCTCGTAGGCGGCCACCACGTCGCGCACCAGCTCCGCCAGGTCCATGGGCATGCACTCCAGCGTCAGCCGTCCTGCCGCGATGCGCGACACGTCCAACAGGTCGTTCACCAGCTCCGCCAGCTTCTTCATCTGCCGCGAGCCCACGTCCAGGTAGCGCTCCACCAGCTCGCGCGACACCGGACCCGGGTGGCGCTCCATTTCGCGGCGCAGCGCCTGGAGCTTGAGGTTGAGCGGCGTGAGCGGTGTCTTCAGCTCGTGGCTCGCGATGGACAGGAACTCGTCGCGCAGGCGCACCGCCTCGCGCGCCTCGCGGTACAGCCTCGCGTTCTCCATGGAGAGCGCGGCGCGGTTGGCCAGCTCCTGGAGGAAGGGCAGGTCCGCGGCCGTATAGCTCCGGCCGGAGCGGTGCGTGGTGACGAAGCTGAGCAACCCCAGTGAGCGCTCCCCGGCCACCAGCGGCACCACCACCAGCGAGCGGACGCGCAGCTCCTGGAGCAGCGCGATGCGCTCCGGATCACTCGTGATCTGCGGGAGGAGGTCGTCGGTGAAGTTCTCGATGAAGAAGGGCTGCCCGTGATGACGCGGCTCGGTGCCGGCCAGCTTGGGGAGGCCCGACACGTACGTCGTGCGCGACCGCAGCGGCTCCGCGAGCGACTCCGGCTCCGTGGCCGCGTGCTCCACCTCCATGCGCTGGAAGGTGCCGTCCTCCAGCGCGCTGTCGATGAGGCACCAGTCCGCCAGTGTGGGGACCGCCAGGCGCACCACGTTGCGCAGCGTGGCCTTGTAGTCCAGCGACGTGGCCAGGAAGGAGCTGGCCCCCGCCAGCAGCCGCAGGTGCTCCTCGTTGTGTGACAGCTCGCGCGCCAGCCGCTCCGCCCGGGAGCGGGCGCGCACCACGTCCGTCACGTCGAAGCCGAAGCCCGCGATGCCGTCCACCTGCCCGTGCGTGTCGTGCGTGGGCGTGTACGTGACGTCGAAGATGAACTCCCGGAGGGTGCCATCCGGCTGTGGCAGCTTGAGGGACACCTCCCGGCCCTCGAAGGCTTCACCCGTCGCGTAGACGTGGTCGAGGATCCGGGCCACGCGCTCGGCTTCCTCCGGGGGCCCCACCTCGCGCGCGGGCAGGCCCAACAGCCGTGGCGGGTTGCCCAGCATCGCGGAGTTGAGGGGGTTGGACAGCTCGAAGACGTGTTGGGGCCCGCGGAAGATGACCAGGTGCGCGGGCGCGCGCATGAACAGCTCGTGCAGGCGCGCGCGTTCGTACTCGGCGGCGGCACGGGAGGCGCGCTCTCGCTCCAGCAGGTCCGCGCGCTCCGCGTTGGCGCGGCGCAGGCGCACGTTGAGCAGCGTCACGAACAGTGAGAGCGCCAGGAAGAAGGCCAGCGCGATGAGGTTGCCGGGGTGGGTGACCCAGTCCCCCAGCGGTGACAGGAAGAAGTAGTCCACCGTCACCAGCGAGAGCGCCGTCGCCACCAGCCCCGGCCCCCAGCCTCCCCGCCAGCCCGCGAACGCGACGGCGGCGAAGAAGGCCAGGAACGGGGCGCTGGACATGTAGGGCCACAGCAGCCGCTGGGCGAGGAACGCCACCACGACGCTCGCCATCGCCAGCCCGTAGCTCAGCAGCGCGGAGCCCTCTTCCTTCTGGAACGAATCCGGCGCGCGCGGAGACGGAGAGGAGGGGGGCACCGGCGGATGCGGCGGGGCGGACGGAGCGGGCGCGGTCATGGATGCGCGGGGCGGACGGGCCTGGGGCCCACCGTCAGCGTGCCTCCTTCCGTGCGTCGGTCTGGAGGAACCCCTGCATGGCGGTGGGGTAGCGCTCGCCCGCGGCCACGCCCGGCGGGGCGATGGACTCGATGGCCGCCAGGTCCTCCTGCGTGAGCTTCACGTCCAGGGCGCCCAGGTTGTCGTCCAGGTACTTGCGGCGCTTGGTGCCGGGGATGGGGACCACGTCCTCGCCGCGCGACAGCACCCAGGCGAGCGCGAGCTGCGCGGGCGTGCACTGCTTCTGGCTCGCGAGCCGGTCGATGTGCTCCACCAGCTTGAGGTTGCGCTGGAAGTTCTCTCCCTGGAAGCGCGGCGAGTGGCGGCGGTAGTCATCTTCCGGCAGGTCCTCGAAGCGCTTGAACTGGCCGGTGAGGAAGCCGCGACCCAGCGGGCTGTAGGGGAGGAAGCCCACGCCCAGCTCGCGGCATGTCTGGAGGACACCGTCCTCCGGATCCCGGCTCCACAGCGAGTACTCCGACTGGAGCGCGGTGATGGGATGCACGGCGCACGCGCGGCGCAGCGTCTCCGAGTTCACCTCCGACAGCCCCAGGAAGCGCACCTTGCCGGCCTTCACCAGCTCAGCCATCGCGCCCACGGTGTCCTCGATGGGCGTCTTCGGGTCCACGCGGTGCAGGTAGTAGAGGTCGATGACATCCATTCCCAGGCGCTTCAGGCTCGCGTCGCACGCCTGCTTCACGTAGTCCGGCCGGCCGTTGACGCCGCGCGACTGGGGATTCGCGGGGTCACGCACCAGGCCGAACTTCGTGGCCAGGATGATTTTCTGGCGGTGGGGGCCGAGCACGCGGCCCACCAGCTCCTCGTTGCGGCCGGGTCCGTAGGCGTCCGCCGTGTCGAAGAAGGTGATGCCCCGGTCCAGCGCATGGAGCAGCGTGGCCTCCGACTCCGCGTCGTCACGGCCCGCGTAGAACTCCGACATGCCCATGCAGCCCAGGCCCAGCGCGGAAACGGTGAGGCCCTGCCTGCCCAGCTTCCGAGTCTCCATGTGTCCTCCGTGCGGGTGCACCCTCCCTGGGAGAATCTTCACGCGAGGCGTGGGAATCCAGGGCAAACGACCAGGCGAAGGCCTGGCTTACTCCGGAAGCGTCAGCTCACAACGGAAGGGGAGCGGCTTGGCGGCCGGTGCCAGCCCTTCCGCCCCCAGCGCCTCCACCACCGGCATCGTCCAGCCCAGGTTGCGTAGCGCCGCGGTGAGCCGCTCGCACAACGCCGCCACGCTGTCCGCGGGCGCGCCTGAAAGCTCCAGCGTGAAGCGCTCCCGGGTCACCTGCGTCAGCCGGAACGCGCGCAGCGGGTGGTGCTTGAACACCCACGCCAGCGACCAGGCGTCCACCGCGCGGCCGGAAGGCGTGTGGAATGCGCAGGCTCCGCGTCCGCCAAAGCCCGTCAGCGTCCAGCCGTGGAAGCCGCAGGCGCAGGCGTCGCGCCGCACGGAGCCGGTGTCCCCGGGCCGGTAGCGCAACAGCGGCAGCACGCTGGGGCGCAGCCGCGTCACCACCACCTCGTCCCCGTCCGGCTCCAGCCAGACGTCCGGCGTGAGCACGTGGAAGCGTCCCCGGTTCGCGTCCTCCAGGCACTCCCACGCGAGCGGCCCCGTCTCCGTGGCGGCGTAGTAGTTGAGGATCGGCACGCCGCGCTCCTGCTTCCACGCGTCGCGCAGCGCGTGCGGCAGGTGCTGCGCGGAGGTGAGCACCAGCTGGGGAGACGGCACCTCCGGATGGGCCAGCAGCCAGCGCAACCCCTCCGGGTCGGAGAAGACGACGGAGGCCTTCACCCGTCGCAGGCGCGCCCCCGCGTCATCGCGCAGCACGGAGACGCGGTGCAGGGCGCCGTCGTGGAACAGCGGCAGGCGCACCGAGTACTCCAGCCCGCCCGGCAGCGCATCCAGCAGCACCACGCGAGGACGCTGCGGGGGCACGGTGTTGGTGCGCTCGGTGAAGAAGCGCAGCACGGCCCACATGAGCAGGCAGTCGCGCCGGTCGCGCAGCACGTTCACCGGGTCGCCAGTGGTGCCGGAGCTCTTCACCACCACGCACTCGTCGGACGCGGCGGGCAGCGTGGGGACGTCCTCCCAGTGGCGCGCGAGCGTGGCGCGGTCCAGCGCGGGGAAGTGCCGCAGGTCCTCCAGACGCCGCAGGTCGCCCGGGTGCAGGCCCGACTCGCGCAGCACGCGCACGTAGTAGGGCGAACCCAGGAGCGCTTCACGGAAGGCCGGCAGGCGCGCTTCCAGCTCCGCGCGGGCGGCGGCTTCGTCCACCGTGGCCGTGCCGCGCGCCAGGCCCGCCGCCACGTCCAGCGCCCACGGCAGGTGCGGGCGCTGCGTGTGGCTGTCGCGGCGGATGCGGGCCCTGGGCGCGACCCCGAGCGTCACTCGCGCCAGCCCCGGGCCTCGGCTTCCTTGCGCTGGGCCTCCTGGAGCATCTCCTGGCGCCGGTCCGCCTCCTTCTTGCGCGCCTCCTCCACCTTGCGCAGGTCCGTCACGGCCTGCCGGTAGTCCAGTTCCTTGAGGTGGCGCTTCGACTCTGCCTCCGTCTCGCCTTCGATGTCCGCGCCCAGGGCCGCCAGCCACTTGCGCAGGAACTCCTCCTGGCGGAAGGCGTTGGAGCGGATCATCTCCGCGGTGAGGGGATGCACCTCCTCGAAGAACTGCTGGAGGCGCGCCTGCGGGGTGCGGTCCGCGGTGAGGTAGAGCACCGTCTTCTTGCGCAGGTCGGACGACACCAGCACGTGCGCGAGCATGCCCACCTGCTCCTGGAACAGCGGGTTCTTCACGCGCTGCTCCAGCTTCGCCCACTCGGCCTGCGACGGAGGACGCTGGCTCGCCATGCGGAAGGTGTCGCAGACGATGGCCACCGCCAGGTCATGCGGATACGGCGACACGATGGGCGTGGCCGCCAGTTGCTCACGGATGAGGGGAATCGAGACCGCCATCATTTCTCCAACAGGGCATCGGCCAGCGCCGCCGCGGCACGGCCAAAGTCAGACATCCATTGCACGGTCGCCAGCCGGAAGCGTGGGCTCCCCATCACCGGCGCCATCACCTGCCGCGCGGGGGCGTCGTCCGGCAGCGCGAGGAAGGCCACCACCCGGCGCGACCGGTTCATCGCGCGGGCAAACCGCGGCAGCGCGTTCTCCTGCCGCATGTTGTACAGGAAGTCGCTGTCGGAGATGACGACGCGCAGCGCATCCGGCCGCTCCACGGACAGCTCGTCCATCACCTCCACGGGGAACCACGTCCCTCCACCGATGTAGTGGAAGAAGAAGTCGCGCGCTGTCTCCTCGTCGTACATCCACGGGGACACGATGGGGTTGTCCGCCGAGTAGATGATGCCGCGCACCGTGGCGCCCTTGCGCAGCGCGGAGGCCGACAGCACCTGTGCGGCCAGCGTCATCGCGTTGAGGTCCTGCTGCGGGTTGGGCATGGAGCCGCTGGTGTCCAGGTAGATTTCCAGCGCGGGCACGCCCAGGTCCGACGGCGGCGGCAGGTCCGCCTCCAGCTCGCGGCGCAGCGGGGCCACGGCGGCCAGATGCCCCTGCGAAATCACCGTGAGCGTCCAGTCGATGGTGGTCGGGTCGTCGCCGTACTCCCACGCCTCTGGAATCGTGCGCAGGTAGGGCTCCGGCTTCGAGGGCGAAGCGGGGAGCTTGAGGATGTACTGGTCCACGAGCCGCCGGTAGTACCGGGCCACCAGCGCGCGCCGCAGCCTGCCGCCGTCATTGCCGGGCAGGTGCGCGGTCGCGCGGCGGATGGTCTCCAGCGGATCCGACTCCTTCGTATCGTGAGAGTCGTCCAGCCAGCCGTTCGCGCGGGCCTCGTTCAGCGCGTCCTCCCACCGGCCTCCGGACTGCACCGCCGCGTCCAGGTCGCCTTCGTCCGGAGTGCCGAGGTCGCCGGCCAGCGGGATGCAGAAGCCCACCTCCGAGGGCAGGTCGATGAAGCGGATGAACGCGGCGCAGAAGTAGAGGAATTGCAGGCGCGGGTCGGGCAGCGCGTAGAACGTCTGCACGAACATGCGCGCCTGCGCGCGGAAGCCCGGGTAGGCCTCCTCCAGCTTCGGCAGCAGGGCCTCGGGCACCAGGTGTCCGGGCTCCCTGCGCCACAGTTCCTCGTAGATGGCCAGGTAGAAGCAGAACAGCGGGGACGGCCCGCCCGTGTCGCCGTCCTCCTTCTTCTTCTTGTTCTTCTTGCGCCCGTCGGGAGTGCGCAGGAAGCCCCGGTACACCTGGCACAGCGCTTCCGCGTGGGTGCGCCCCACGAACTCGTTCACCTGGAGGTCGAAGAACAGGTTGGTGAGCGACTGGCCCAGGCCCGGGATGAGGCGCTGCTCCAGCACGCGCAGCTCCGCGTCCCATCCCAGCGTGTGCGGGAAGCGCACGTGGTGGCCGATTTCATGGGCCAGCACGGCGGTGAGGCTGTCGCGCGCGCCCATGCGGGCCAGCAGCTCGAAGTGGACGAACACCTGCCGGCGCACCAGGTCGATGTACGCGAGCGGTTCGTTCGGCGTGGCCTCGCCGGGGTGGAAGGGCTGGTGCGGTTCGGGCGGGCTCAACTGCACGTGCACGTCCCACAGCGCCAGCGCGTCGCGCCAGCACCGCTCCACCTCCTCCGGGGGGAAGGCCGCGCCCGCGCTCATGCCGGCAGGATGACCGCCAGCCACTGGGACGTGTGCATCGTGGCCACCGCGCGCCATTCGTTGTGCTGGGTGCTGTACCAATCCCCCGCGCGAGGGTCGCGCTGCGCCAGCGAGGTGAGCGCCTTGGAGGGCTTGCCCGTCGCGGGCTCCAGCCGCTCGTTGCAGCCCATGGGCCCCAGCAGCATGGGCTTCTTCACCAGCCACACACCTTGCGTGGCGGCGTCGCGTCCGCCGGCGGCGGTGGCGCGGTGACGGTCGTGCACGCAGACGACGGCGGGCGCCAGGAAGTGCATCTCCCCGGGCATGAAGCGCGAGTCCTCCTGGGACAGGTCCACCCACTGCGCGGTGGACGTGTCGCCCAGCGCCTGGGTCGGCGGCTCCATCGCCTCGTTGGCGATGGTGTGCAGGTGGCCCTCCAGGTCCTCCAGCGAGGACAGGTTCGAGCCCAGGCGGCAGAACAGCCGCTGCACCCAGGGCGGCGCGGACTCCAGGTTCTCGCTGAGGTTCCACACGCGCGCGAGCGCCGGGGCCTGCTCCTCCTGTCGTAGGTCCGGCAACAGGCGAGGCAGCAGTTCCCGCCACGCGAGCGTGAAGAAGTTCTCCCGCCCGGCGGACCCCGGATACATGTAGCCCAGCCCGATGCCCTCCGCGCCCAGGCGCATGTAATCGCGCAGGAGCTCCTCTCCAGACGCGGCGTCGCCGTCCTTGAGCGCCCGGCCCAGACGGACCACCGGGCCGTTGAGGAACGCGCTCCACAGCGCTGGGTCCCAGCGCACGAACCGGCCGCGGGCTTCCTTCTCCAGGTTGTCGACGAACTCGCTCATGGCTGTTTCCCCTGACCGCCCGGGTTCTCCTTCAGCCACGTCGCGTAGTTGCGGTAGCGGCTGTAGAGGGATTTCAAGTGGATGAGGTCCTCGTACACCGGACCGGACAACTCCTGGCGGGTCATCAGGTCGTTCATCAGCACGGTGACTGCGGACAGGCGCTTCTCCGTGGTGCGCAGGTCCACGCCGGACAGGCCCAGGTCCAGCTCCGCGCGCAGGGCGACGACCTTCTGGCGCACGGGCGCGTGCGTGCCGTAGCGGGCCATGGCCATGTCGAACATGTTGCGGATCCACGCCACGCGGTCCTGGAGCAGCAGCTTGTTGCCCTTCGCCTCGAAGAAGGGGCTGCGCGCGTTGGGGGTGAGCTTCTCGTGCAGCACCCAGGGGATGATCTGCCGGAAGTCCTCCAGCTCCGTCACGCGGTGGCCCCGGAAGAACGCGAGCGCCTTCGCGAAGTGGAGGATGGTCTGGTACGCGCGCACGCTGGTGCCGTTCTCCGTCTGCGTGCAGAGGTGCACCTTCTTGTCCAAGGGGCACTGCTCGTTGCACACGGCGGACACGGTCTGTCCGGCGAGCTTCAGCGTGTCCTTGTGCTTGAACTCGAAGCGCGGGGACGCCATGCGGCAGAAGTCCAGCTGGCCCAGGAAGAAGGCCACGCGCTCCAGCACGCCCTTGGGGACCTCCACGGCGAGGATGGAGTTGTAGGCATTCTCCAGCTCGCCGGGCGTGAAGACGATGTCCTTGGGGAGCATCTCCTCCGGGGACTTGTCGGACTCGATGCGCTGGAGCAGCGTGTCCACGAAGCCGGAGTTGAAGGGCACGGCGCGCACGACGACGTCCAGGCGGTCCTTGAGCGCTTCGATGACCTGGAAGGTGCCGCCGCCCTGGTCGTCGTTGGCGGTGAGGAACCAGGACGAGCGGCCGGTGTAGACGTACTGGTCCATCATCTCCGCGTAGCCCTCGCCCAGCAGCGACAGCAGGGCGGACTGGGTCTTCGTGGGGATGCGGTTGTACTCGTCGATGATCTTCACGCGCTGGCCAATCCACTTGCGCCAGCTGACCTTCACGGCGGACAGGTCCTCCGCCTTGAGCATGTCGGAGGGCAGGGGTGCGCCGAGCAGGTCCGCGATGGACAGCTGCGGGTGGCCGCGCTGGATGCCCCGGTGGACGTCCTCGCGGCCCATTCCGGAGAGCAGGGCCATGAGGATGGCGGACGTCGTCTTGCCTCGGCCCGGGCCGCCCACGAGCAGGGCGCGGCGGCAGGTGAAGAGGGTGAGCAGCGGGATGAGGACGAAGGAGCTGTAGCTCATGTCCTCCGGCAGGTGGACCTCGTCCCCGGCGGTGTTCTTGAGGGCGGCGGTGCCGCCGAACTCGATGTCGTAGTAGGGGCAGATGACGGCGTTGTTGGTGATCCACCAATACGCCTGCCGCATCTTGTCGTGGAGGCTGCCGCCGTCGCGCTCGGAGAGATGGACGCTGAGGCCCTTGTCCGCCGACGCACGCCCGGTGAGCAGGCGCGAGACCCAATCCTGGTTGGCCATGGAGGAGCGGGAGTGTAGCAGCGCGGCTGGCCGCCGCGGTGCTCGGAGACGCAGGCTCCCTCCCTGGGGGGTGACCAGGCTCCAGGGGACATGCTACGCGTTCGAGGTCGAGCCGATGCCGTTGAAGGGGGGGACTCATGGTGTTGCCGCATCTGGAAGTCGTTCACGGCCTCATCGAGGCAATCGATCCCGGCGTGTCGAAGGCGCCGGAGATCCAGCTCGCGCTCCGGGAGGGCAAGGTGCTCACGGTGACCGCCACGGCGGAGCAGGTGGATCAGGCCTCTCACCTGCGAGAGGTCTCCGCGATGGTCGTCATGGGGCCCACCCCGCGACTCGTCTGGATCCGCGAGCAGAGCGTGGAGGTGCCAGTTCCTCCCGCCGAGGAGCGTGACGCGCACACCCTGCGCAAGTGGAGTGAACTGCTGCGGAGGCTGGCCCAATGAGCGACGCGCAGCCGTATGACCGGTTCTGCGGCCTGACCCGGCTCCAGGAATTGCAGGCCAAGGGCATCGCCGCGCATGGTGGGAGGGTGGGGGTCCGAGATGCGCTGGGCCCTGGCGCGACCCTGGGAGCGGCCTGGACCGCGGAGGAGTACGGCGCCCCGCCGGAAGCGGTCCCGGGGCTGCTGTTCGCCGTCTACCTGCTCTTCTACATCGCGACGAAGCAGGTCTTCGTGGACGGGAACAAGCGCATCTCCTGGCTCGCCATGTGTGAGGCCCTGGCATGCATGGGCCTGGAGGTGGACGCCACGGTGGATGAAGCGGAGGCGCTGGTGATGGCCATCTCCGACAACCGCATCAAGGACGTCGAGCCGGTGTTCCTCTGGGTCGTCGAACATCTGCGCGAGCTTCGCGTTGGCTCTTGAGGTCGGCATAGGCTGTGGGGCATGGCATCCCTCCGTGGCTGTTGTTCCCTGCTGGCCCTGGGCCTGCTTCTCACCAGCGTGTCCTGCCGGCGTTCAGCGGAGGAGCAGGAGGCCCTCCGCAAGCGGGTCCATGTGGCGGCGAACCAGATCTGGGAGGGACAGCTGCCCCAGGCCCAGACGCAGCTCTCCGCCATCCTGAAGGAGGCGCCCGAGCATCCCGGGGCGCTGATGGTCCAGACCTGTCTGCAGTTGGAACAGGGCGCCGAGGATGAAGCGGCCCGGACCGCCAGTCGCCTCCTCGAACTGGGCCCCGACAAACCGGACGCCATCATGCTCGCGGCGCTCGTCGAGCAGCGGCGCCAGACGCCCAAGGCCGGGTGGGCCGAGGCGTCGATCAAAGCGTGGAAGATCGCGGGACGCCCCTCCATCGAGGACGGCCGCCGGTATCCGGAGGTCGCCATGGACGCGAAGGATGCCGTCTCCGCCGTGTGGGCGCGGACCGGGTCCGGGGAGCCGCGCCTCGTCGCCGTCCTGGCGGACAACAAGGCCTCGGAGGCCCAGCAGCGATGGCTGGTGGAGCATCTCTCCGAGGTGGAGGACCTGGAGCTGCTGCTCTCCGCCCACGATTATTTCAGTTATGCCGACGGAGTGTCCGAGGACCTGCGGCGGCAAGTGCGGAAGACGGTGCGACTCAAGCTCGAGGCGCACGGTGCTGGGGCGAGCGAGTCCCGCATCCCGCTGCTCCTGTTGATGGCGGATGCGTCGAAAGAGACGCCGCTCACCCACGAAGACGTCGTGGCGCTGGATCGGATCGCCAGTTTGAAGCGCTACCGCAACGCCCCCCTGTCCCAGATGTATGCGGATGCGGAGCGGCGCCTGGAGGCCGCGGGCGCTTCCTCGCGATTCGACAAGGCCTTCCAACTGACGATCGCGAGCCTGGTCCTGGACCCCGCCTCGGTGCTCACCCAACGGGCCGCGGCGACAAAGGACCGGCTCGCCCCGGAGGACCAGGACCGGCTGGGGAAGGCGTTGCTCACGTTGGGCGCACGCATCCGGGCGGGAGACACGTTGGTGGAGCGCAGCGTGGGATTGCGCATGATGGAGCAGGGCGCGGTCCTGGTGGGGAACGAGATGCTGCGTGCCCAGTTGGCCGAGGCCTTTGAGTTGACTCGTCCGGTCATTCAATCCTCCCGGCAGGTGCAGATTGGAAGCTGGCCCCTGCCCACGCTCCAGCGCGAGTGGGTCAAGACCCTGGTTCAAAACGAGTGGGCCTTCTTGAGCACCCTCGTCGAGCCCTGAGGGCTGAGCGCATGTTCCAGCGTGGATACCGATTCCTGTTGTCCCTGGGGCGGCTCTTCACTGGCGCGGCCTCGAATCCCGAGGCGCTCCGGAGACGCATCGACGCACAGGTCTCGCAGGCCGTGACCCATGTCGGGTCGGGGGACCTGGCAAGGGCCCGCCTGGAGCTTTCCAAGGTGCTGGAGGAGGCCCCTGGGCATCCGGGCGCGCTGAAGGTCCAGACCTGTGTGCTGCTGGAACAGGGTGCACTGGAGGAAGCAGCCCAGGCCGTGGCCCGGCTTCAATCACTGACGCCCGGACAGCCGGAGATCGCTGTGCTCGCCGCCCTCGTCGAACAGCGCAGCCAGACGCCCGCGCCAGGCTGGCGTGAGGCCTTGCTCCAGGCGTGGAACCGCGTGGGGCGACCGGACCTCACGGAGGCAGAGCCGTTCCCGGCGCCCCTCCCGGGCACGACTGCCTTCGTCGAGCAGGTGTGGGAACGAACGCAGTCTCCGGAGGTCCGCTTCACCGCGATGCTGGCGGATGGCGCTTCGGACGCGCGGCAGCAGTGGCTCGCGGCCCACGTTGCCGAATTGGAGGACCCTGAGCTGCTGCTCACCGCCTATGAGTATTTCCTTCCTCGTTCCGGAGAGGACGCGCTCGCCGACGTGCGGCGTCAGGCTCGAGAGACGCTGCGGCGCAAGCTCGAACCGCTCACCTCGCGGATGAGTGAATCCGAGGGACCGCTGCTCCTGCTGCTGGGAGAGTCCGCGAAGGAGGCCCCCCTCACGCAGGAGGACATCCCTGCGCTGGAGCGGATCGCGGCCCTCCCGCGTTTCCGACGCACTTCGCTGGCCCAGGCGTACGCGGATGCGAAACAGCGTCTGGAGCTCGCGGCGGTCACAGCACCCCCACTTCGTCTCCTCCAGGCGGCGGTGGCTTCGATGGTCACGGATGCCGCGCTGATTCTATGGAGGCGAGTCGAGGCGACGAAGGATCGCCTCTCCGCGGAGGATCGGGTCCGGCTGGGACAGACGGTGTTCACTCTTGGGGCGCGCATCGCCGAGGGCTCCACCCTGTTGGAGCGCATGGTGGGACTTCGCCAGATGGAGCAGGGGGCGGAGTGGATGGGGGACGTGGAGAAGCTCGCCGAGGTGAAGCGAGAACTCGAACATGGCCGGGCCGTGGCTCATGCCTCCTCCGCGCTCCAGGTGGACTCGTGGCCGTTGCCGTCACTTCACCGCGCCTGGCTTCAGGCCTCCCTGGACGATGAATGGAAGAGCCTGAGCGCCCTCGTCACGCCTTGAGCACCTGAACGATGGACGTCACAGGGCAATCATCCGCCGGAGCCTGACTGGAGACCCGCTAGGATGACGGGATGAAGCGGACTCCCTGGCGATTCCTGGCGTCGCTGTTCCTGGGCGGGCTTCTCTGCGCCTGCGCGTCCGTACCGAAATCCTCCGCCACGCCGCGCGAGCCCGTCGACGTGCGGCTCCAGCGGGCGGTGACCCATTCCTTCGCGAAGAAGACGGACCTGGCGCACGCGGAAGTCGACAGGGTGCTGGAAGAGGCTCCCCTGTACCGGTCGGCGTGGATCCTCCGGGCGTGTCTGTTCCTGGAGGAGGGAAAGCTGGACGCGGCGGCCCGGGTGGCGGCGCACCTGCGTGAGCTGGCGCCTGAGGACCCGGAGCCGCGCATGCTCGCGGCACTCATCGACCAGCGCCGCTTGAGGCCCCAGGGCCGCTGGCTCGATGCCATGCGACGGGCGTGGTTCGAAGCAGGGCGTCCCAACCTTGATCACAATGCCAGGATGGAGCTCCTCTACCCGATGCAGGACACCGTCGCCATCGTCTGGGCGCGGACCGAGGACGTGGAGGACCGATTCACCGCCGCGATGACGGGAGGGCACTCCGCAGAGCAGGAACAGTGGTTGATGGACCATGTCTCCGGATTGAGGGATCCGGTCATGAGGCTCGCCGCGTTCGAGTTCTTCCACCGGGCCGTCGGCCCGCATGCGGTGGTGGCGGCGCGCAAGCGGGGGCGGGACCTGCTGCGGCCGGAGATGGCGTCGCTGGCCGCGGAGTCGCTGCATTCCGACCTGCCGTTGTTGTTGCTGCTGGGCGAGACCTCCGGCAATACACCGTTCACGCGGGAGGAGCTGCCGGAGCTGGAGCGGATCGCGGAGCTTCCCCGCTACCGGGAGACCGACATGGCTCGGCTGAGCGATGAGGCGCAGTGGCGGCTGGAGTCCCGGGGCGTCCGCTATCCGGATTGGAGTTTCTACTGGGCGGCCATGGGGACGCGGCTGCTGCGCGCTCCCCTGGAGTTGCTGCTGCGACTGGAGATGGCGAAGGAGGGGCTGACGCCCGAAGAGCGTCTCCGGCTGGGAGTCGCGGTGTGGAAGCTGGGCGGGCGCATCGCGGAAGGGAACACCAGCTTTGAGGTCCTGATGGGCTCCAAGTTGATGGAGCAGGGCGCCCTGCGGAAGGGAGACGAAGCCGGGCGCGCGTTGGCGGCGGCAGCGGCCCAGCGAATCCTGGAGGTGAGCAGGGTGTCCTCCAATTTACGGCCCGACTTGTGGCCGCTTCCCTCGTTCCATCGCGAGTGGCTGGAAGCGCACCTGGACGATGAAGTGCGCCTCATGGAGACCTTCGTCGTGCGCTGAGCGATTAGAGCGTCACCAGCCCCATCCGCGCCGCGCGCACCACCGCCTCCGTGCGGCGCTGCACGCCCAGCTTGGCCAGCACCGCGTTCACGTGGAACTTGGCGGTGTGCTCACTGATGTCCAGCCGGTCCGCGATGGCCTTGTTCGACAGGCCCTCCGCCAACAATCCCAGCACCTCGCGCTCGCGCGGCGTCAGGGTGTCCGGCCCCGGAGCTCCCGACGGCGCCGTGCTCCTGGGCGCGGCGCGCACCTGGGACAGGCCCGGCTCGAACACCGTGAGGCCTCGCGCGACCGCGTGCAGCGCGGCGCCCAGCATCCCCGGGGCCACGTCGCGGAACAGCAGGCCCCTCGCGCCCGCGCCCAGCGCCAGCTCCCCCGCCGCCTCGTCCGCCACCAGCGCCAGCACGGGCGCGCCCAGGTCCGGCGCCGCGCCTTCCTCCAGCCGCAGGCCCGTGTCCCAGAGCACCACGTCAGGCGGCTCGCCCCGTGTCGCCTCCAGCTCCACCTGCGTGCCCGCCGCCACCACCGTCCAGGTCTCCGCCTGGTCGCTCAGCGCCCGTGCGAGCGCACCCCGGGCCAGGGGGTCCTCCGACACGAGCGCGAGCCTGGGCGATGACGAGGGCGCATCCAACATGAGCCCCTCATCCCTAACCGCGCCCGCCGCGTTCGCCACGCCGCGCGGCGCCAGAACGCCTTTCCTTCCCTCTGGCCACGGCCCTGTGAAGAATCGTGAAGTCCTTTCCGGGAGGGGCACGCATGGCGGTCCGGACAGCGCGGTGGTGGGTGGTAGGGCTGTTCCTCGCGGGCAGCGTCCAGGCGGCGACGGCCCCCTATGCGAAGCAGGGCGACGAAATCGTCACCCTCGTGCGCACCCGCTTCCTCGACGCGGCGAAGGGCACCGCCTGGGCTGACGCGCACCAGGGCTACGCCGCCGACGCGAAGGACGTGGAGGACTTCACCCGTCGCACCAACGCGGCGCTCGCGGCGCTGAAGGCCTCGCACACGGCCTACTACCCGAAGCAGAGCCCCGGCCACGCGGAGGTGTCCGCCATCTTCCAGGCCTTCCTCAAGCAGAAGAAGGTGGAGGCCACCGGCATCGGCGTGGACGTGGTGGAGACCCCGGACGGCTTCTTCGTCCGCCACGTCTTCACGGACGGCCCCGGCGCGAAGGCAGGCCTCCTGCGCGGAGACCGGCTCGTCACCGTGGAGGGCAAGCCCTTCCATCCCTGGCACGCCTTCACGAACCGCGCGGGCAAGCCCACGCGCCTCACCGTGGAGCGTGCGAAGGGCGCTGAACCCCTGTCGCTCACCGTCACGCCGCACAGAGTAAACCCGCGCCAGGAGTGGCTCGCGTTCCAGAAGGCCAGCGGGCAGGTCGTGGAGCGCCAGGGTCGCCGCGTCGCCTACCAGCACGTCTACGCGTGCACGGGCGAGGAGTACCAGCAGGCCCTGGAGGAGGCGCTCCAGGACACCTTCGCGGACGCGGACGCGCTCGTCGTCGACTTCCGCGATGGCTGGGGCGGCTGCAATCCCGCCTTCGTCAACCTCTTCAACCCGCAGGTCCCCCGGCTCGTCAGCACCGGCCGCGATGGCAAGACACGCCCCTTCGCGCCGTCCTGGCGCAAGCCGGTGGTGCTGCTCGTCAACGGCAATTCACGCAGCGGCAAGGAGCTGGTGGCCTTCACGATGAAGCGCCACCGGCTGGCGACGCTCGTGGGCCAGCGCACCGCGGGCGCGGTGCTGGGCGGCGGACCGCAGAAGCTGTCCAACGGGGACCTGCTCTACCTCGCCGTGATGGACGTGACGGTGGACGGTGAGCGGCTGGAGGGCGTGGGCGTCCCGGTGGACGTGGAGGTCCCGGACGCGCTGCCGTACGCGGCCGGCGCGGATCCGCAGAAGGAGAAGGCGCTGGACGTGGCCTCCTCCCTGGTGAAGGGCTGAGGCCTCAGCGCAGCGTGACGCCGTGCCCCAGCGCGTTCGGGTCCAACGTCAGCCGCGAGCCCGAGTACGTACCGCCGCCCTGGAACGGGTGGTTCGCGATGAAGAGCGGCGTGTCCAGGTCCGCGTAGCTGAAGCCGCCCAGCCCCGCCGCCAGGTGCGCGGACGCGGTCATCGCGAGCACGCTCTCCACCATGCCGCCCACCATCAGCTCCAACCCCGCCGCGCGGGCGAGGCTCCACATCGTCACCGCATCCACCATCCCGCACTTCATCGTCTTGATGTTGATGCCGTGGCACGCGTTCTCACGGATGAGCCGCAGCACGTCCTTCACCGAGCGCGCCGACTCGTCCGCGCATATCGACACCTTCGAGCGGTGCGTCACCTCCGCGAGCCCCGCGACGTCGGCCACCGGCTGCTCGAACAGCGACAGCGGCACCTCCGCGCGCTCCAGCTCCTTGAGGAACGCCAGCGCCTCCGCCACGTCGTAGCCCCCGTTGGCGTCCGCGATGAGCCGCGCCTTCGGGGCCTCCTGGTGGATGGCGACGAGCCGCGCCGCGTCCGTGTCCGGGTCCAACGCGCCGACCTTCACCTTCACCGTGTCGATGCCGCGCCCCAGGATGGCCCGCGTCGACGCCACCGCGTGCGCCACGTCTCCGGCGGTGACCGTCATGTCGATGTCCAGCGACGTCCCCGCCCCGCCGAAGAAGGCGTACATCGGGATGCGGTGGTGCCGCGTGAGCGCGTCCAGGAGCGCGATCTCCACGCCACACCGCGCTGCCGGCGCCAGCGTCAGCGCATCCCCCAGCGCCTCCGACGCCGGCCGCCACTCCTGGGCGTCGCGGCCCACGAGCAGCTCGCGCACCGGCTCCAACGAAGCGAGCGTGCTGGCTTGCGTCTCCCCGCTCACCGCAGTGAAGGGCGCCGCCTCGCCCAACCCCACGGTGCCGTCCGCGAGCGTCACGCGCACAAGAACATTCTCCGCCGCCAGCTGCGCGCCGGTGGCGATGGCGAACGGCTCCGTCAGGGACAGGTGCAGGGCTTCGAACGAGACGTGCGTGATGAGGGTAGGGCGCATGGGCAGGCATGAGTCTGGCCGACGTTCCGGTCCAGAGGGGAGTCTTTCCATTCCTTCCGGTTTTTACTCTCACGTGTCTGTAATTCGAGAAGGTTAAGAAAGATACGAAGACTGGGGCTGGCTTGAGCCGCAGTGCGATTCGTGGCGACATGCGGGCTTCCCGGGGGTTGGGCGCTGCCTGGGCCGCGAGGAGGCGGATGTCCGCGACCGATACGACCGTGGCCCTCCCGCTCCCGGATGCGCTCCTGGCCGCGTTGGAGGAGGCCGAGCGCGAACACCCGGAGGCGTGCATGGTGCTGCGCGCCGTGCGCTCGCCGGGCGGAGTCATCCAGGACTTCGAGTGGCTCTGGGCGAACCCCGCCGCGGCGCGCGCGCTGGGCCGGGGGCCGGAGTACCTGCGTGGCCGGCGCCTGGGCGAGGTGTCCTCGAAGGGCGGCATCGCCGGACGCATGGACCTATTGCGCCAGGTGGTGGAGTCCGGCCGGCCGCACGCGGACCACTTCACCGAAGGGGAGGTGCTGCTGCAGGGCACGGCGGTGCCGCTGCGGGACGGGGTGCTGTTGCGCCTTCGTGACATCACCAGCGCCCAGCGGGTGGAGGAGGGGCTGCGCGAGACGCTGGACTGGGTGCGCGACGTGCTGGAGAGCATGCCGGACGCCTTCTTCACCGTGGACACGGACTGGCGCCTCACCTACGTGAACCGCAACGCGGCCGCGCTCACTGGCCGCTCCCAGGAAGAGCTCTTCCGCCGCGTGCTGTGGGAGTCGTGCCCGGAGCTGTGCGGCACCCCGTTCGAGCGCACGATGCGTGAGGTGGCCGCCGAGGAGAGCTACCGCCTCTTCGAGCTGCGCACCGGCAGGGACCGCTGGCACGAGGTGCACGCCTGGTCCAGCGGCCGCAACATCTCCACCTACGCGCGCGACATCACCGACAAGAAGCGCGTGCAGGCGGAGCGCGACGCGCTGCTCGCCCGCGAGCACTCCGGCCGCCTGGAGGCGGAGGCCCTGGCCCAGCGCCGCACGCACGAGCTGATGGCCGCGCGCGAGCGGCTGGTGCAGTCGGAGAAGCTGGCCATGGCGGGCCAGCTGGCCGCGGGCGTGGGCCACGAAATCAACAACCCCCTGTCCTACGTCGCCGGCAACCTCCAGTTCGCGGTGGAGCAGCTCACGCCGCTCGCCCGCCGTCCGGGGCTCCAGGACGTGTTGGGCGAGGCGCTGGAGGCGCTGCGCGAGGCGAAGGAGGGCGCGGAGCGGATCCGCGTCATCGTGCGCGACCTGCAGACCTTCGCCCGCGCGGACGAGCTGCGCCTGGGGCCGGTGGACGTGCACGCGTCGCTGGAGTTCGGCATCTCCATGGCCATGACCCACCTGCGCAGCCGCGCCCAGGTGGAGCGCCACTTCGGCCAGGTGCCGCCCGCGCTGGCGCACGAGGCGCGCCTGGGGCAGGTGTTCCTCCACCTGCTCATCAACGCCGCGCACGCCATCCCCGCCGGCGCCTTCGAAAGGCACCGCGTGACGCTCACCACCCGCCGCGAGGGCGCGTGGGTGCTGGCGGAGGTGTCCGACACCGGCCTGGGCATGACGCCGGAGGTGCTCCAGCGCGCCTTCGAGCCGTTCTTCACCACGCGGCCCGTGGGGGAGGGCAGCGGCCTGGGGCTGTCCATCTGCCTGGGGCTCGTGCGCAGCATGCACGGTGAGCTGACGGCCACCAGCATCCCCGGCATGGGCAGCACCTTCCAGGTGCGGCTGCCCGTCTCGGAGCCCATCGTCCACCCGGGCGTCCCCGCGGTGCGCGCGGACGACGGACCCTCGCGCAAGCGCGTGCTGGTGGTGGACGACGAGCCTCAGCTCACCTCGGTGCTCCGGCGCATCCTCGGCCGGCAGCACGACGTGGTGGTGGCGCACAGCGGCCGGGAGGCGCTGGCGCTGCTGGAGCAGGACGACGCCTTCGACCGCGTCTTCTGCGACCTGATGATGGCGGACCTCACCGGCATGGACGTGCACGCGGAGCTGTCGCGGCGCCGGCCGGAGCTCCTGTCGCGCTTCGTGTTCATGACGGGCGGCAGCTTCACGGAGCGCGCCCGCGCCTTCCTCCAGGCCGTGCCGCTGCCGCGCATCGAGAAGCCCTTCGAGCCGGGCCTCCTGCACTCGCTGGTGGAGTCCTCGCCGCCGCGCGCCGGTCAGCGCGGCGGCGGCGAGGGTGGGGGAGCTACAGCTTCGCCTCGTCGCGCTCCGGGCGCGTGATGAACGCGGTGCTCGGGTTCGCGGGGTCGGCCAGCCGCTTCAGCAGGCTGTCCATGCCGTTGGAGCGCGCGAAGGCCATCTCGTTCTTCGTCACGCCCACCAGCGTGAGCAGCTCCACCTGGCCGCTGGGCAAGGTGAAGTGGCTGGGGCGGTTGGCGTCCTTCACGAACACGAAGCCGGCGAGCTTCGTCTCACTGCCGGTGAGAGTGCCGTCCACCGGGTAGCGGTGGCCCATGGCGAACAGCCGCGCGCACACGAGGTTGTAGGCCATCATGTCCAGGAGGCGCAGCACCGGCCAGCGCTCCTCCTCGGGCGTGTGGATGACCATCTCGTAGCCCAGGCCGCTGCGGGCGTCGTCCGCCAGGTCCTCGCCGGGGGCCACCGTGAAGGGGTTGGACAGGCCGCTCGTGACGTAGGTCCAGTACGGGTGCTCTGGACTGGGAGGCGCCACGCGCACGCCCATGGGCAGCCAGTTCGGATCCATCTCCGTGCCCTGGGCCAGCTCGCTCTCCAGCCACCCCTCCAGCACGCCGGTGCCCTCCAGGAGGTCCACCTCCTCTCGGATGGCTCCGAACAGCTTCGGATACTCCACCTCGTCGCGGTCCGCCCAGCAGTCTTCGTACCACTGGATGAAGTCTTCCTCTGTCTCCGGGACTTTCATGGGGGCGGACTCTAGAGCTTCACCCCGATTTCACAACTTGAACCGAGCGCGGATGCCCACCGGCCGGTGGGCTGGCGGACAGACGTTCAGGTTTTTCAGGTACCGGTGGACCCGGGGGCCCCGCCGACGCCGGAGCCGGCCCACGGCTTGAGGCCGCAGATGCGCTCCGCCTCTTCCACGGCGGGTGCCAGCCGCATGTGCTCCATGCGCAGGAAGCTCCGCACGGCCTTGTCCAGGCGCTTGTCGAAAATCAGGTGGGCGCTGTGTACGGCGGTGGGCTCGAAGCCGCGAGTCACCTTGTGTTCGCCGCCCGCGCCGGGCTCGAAGACCTTGCGGCCCGAACGGATGCAGTCGTCCACGGACTGATACAGGCAGACGTTGAAGTGCAGGAAGGGGTGCTCTTCCGTGCAGCCCCAATAGCGGCCGTAGAGCCGCTCCGGCGTGGCCAGGTTGAAGGCCCCGGCGATGACCTGCCCGTCCTTCACCGCCTCCACCATCTCCACGGTGTCGGGCAGGTCACGGAAGACGCGCTCGAAGAAGCCCGGGGTGAGCTGCACCTGGCCCCAGGCGTGGCGCTCGCAGGTGGACGTGTAGAAGGTGTACGCGCGCTGGGCGTGCTCCGGTGTCAGGTCCGCGCCGCGCACGGTGCGCAGCTGGATGCCCTGCGTGGCCGCGGCGGCGCGCTCGCGCTTGAGCTGGTTGCGGCGCTTGGAGTCGAAGCGGGCCAGGTAGTCGTCGTAGCTCTGGTAGCCCGGGTTCTTCCAATGGAACTGGAGCGTGATGCGGCGCGCGAGCCCCGCCTCCTCCAGGAAGTCCGCCTCTTCATCCGTGGGATAGAGCACGTGGACGCCGGAGCAGTCCTTCGCCTGGGCGGTCTCCACGGCGGCCTGGAGGAGCGCGCGGCGCAAGAGCGCGGCGTCTTCTCCGGGGGCGGTGAGGAAGCGCGGCACGGTGGCGGGGGACAGGGGGCCGCCCACGAGCAGCTTCGGGTAGTACTCCACGCCCAGCTGGGCGGCGGCGTTGGCCCAGCCGAAGTCGTAGATGTACTCGCCCATGCTGTGGAACTTGAGATAGGCGGGCGCGGCGGCGACCAGCTTCTTGCCCCGCCACAGCGTCAGGTGGTGCGGGGCCCAGCCGGTGTCCTCGGTGGCGCTGCCGCTCTCCTCCATGGCGGACAGCCACGCGTGGCGCACGAAGGGGGGCGCGCCGTCGGCGACCAGGGCATCCCATTGGGCGGCCGGGACATCGCGGATGGCATCGAGAATGCGGACCTTGAGCGGGGTGTCAGCGGGCACGGGAGCAGTCTTAACGCGGGCCTGTCCCCTTCGCTCCCGTTCGTCCCGCTGGAGAGCATCCGGGCGAGGGAGCCCGGGGCCTCTCAGGAGGCCTTCTTGCGGGGCAGCGCCTGGGTTCGGGCGGTCATCACCCGGTGCACGTTGTCTTCAATCCAGGAGGTCAGCGCCTCCACGTGGACGGCCACTTCTTCACCCAGGGGCGTGAGGCTGTAGTCCACGTGGGGAGGAATCACGGGGTGGGCCTCCCGGTGCACGAAGCCGTCCTGCTCCAGGGCCTGGAGCGTCTGGGCGAGCATCTTCTCGCTCACCCCGCCCACCTTGCGGCGCAGCTCGCTGAAGCGGTGGGTGCCATCCTCCTTGAGCGCGACGAGCACCAGCACGCCCCACTGGCTGGTGACGTGCTCCAAAACACCGCGCGAGGGACACCCCGCCGCGTGCAGGTCCCCGCGCTGCTTCACCTTCTCCAGCAATGGACTGCCCTTGCTTGCCTTCATGACGTGACACTTACCATGAGGTGCGTACTTACGAAAAGTGAGTACCCCCGTTACGGTAAGCCCAGTTCGACTTCGCGCCTGGAGCGCGAGCAAGGAAAGGGCGGAGCCATGTTCGTTGTCACGGGAGCCTCGGGGAAGCTGGGCCAGTTCGTCGTCGAGGGGTTGCTGAAGAAGGTGCCGGCGGACCAGGTGGCGGTGGCGGTGCGCAATCCGGACAAGGCGAAGGCCTGGGCCGCGCGCGGCGTGCAGGTGCGCAAGGTGGACTACGACCACCCGGAGACGCTGAACGGGGTGTTCTCCAAGGGAGACACGGTGCTGCTCATCTCCGCGAACGAGGTGGGGAAGCGCTTCCCGCAGCACTCGGCGGTGATTGAAGCGGCGAAGAAGGCGGGCGTGAAGCTGCTGGCCTACACGAGCATCCTGTTCGCGGACAAGAGCGGCCTGTCGCTGGCGGGGGAGCACAAGGCGACGGAGGAGGCCATCCGCGCGTCGGGCATCCCGTACGTGTTCCTGCGCAACGGCTGGTACGTGGAGAACTACACGGAGCACCTCGCGCCGGCGCTGCAGTACGGCGTGGTGCAGGGCAGCGCGAAGGGGGGCCGGGTGGCCGCGGCGACGCGTGAGGAGTACGCGGACGCGGCGGTGGCGGTGCTGACGGGCACGGGCCACGAGAACCAGGTGTACGAGCTGGCGGGTGACGCGAGCTTCAGCCTGCCGGAGTACGTGGCGGAGCTGTCGCGCCAGTCGGGCAAGCCGGTGAAGTACGTGGACCTGCCGGTGGCGGAGTTCTCCGCGGCGCTCCAGGGGGTGGGCGTGCCCAAGCCCTTCGCGGACACGCTGGCGGACGCGGACGCGGGCTTGTCGCGCGGGGAGCTGAATGATTCGAGCCGCACGCTGAGCCGACTGATCGGCCGGCCCACGGTGCCGTTCGGGAATGCCATTGGCGCGGCGTTGAAGCAGGGCTGAGGTCCGGGGGCGCCCCCTTCAGCGGCCCTTGGGGGTGCCTCGCGGGTCAGACTTCGTCGTCGGGTAGGAGCGTGCGGAGTAACTCGTCGTCGGGTCCGAGCGGTTGCCAGCCGGGCGGCGGCGGATGGGCGAGGAGTGCATCACCAGCCCGGTCCACGCGCTCCTTGTGGGTTTCTGGGGTGTAGGCGAACCACGTCCCGAGTGCCTTGGCTACCTTGAATCGGTTCGCGTCATCCAGCACGGCCGGCCAACCGTTGGTAAGGCTCTGAGACAAGAGGCGCACGAGAACATCTCGGACAAAGCGAGTGACCTGCTTGCGCCGTTCCGCCTCTCCGAGCAACCCGCTCAACACCTGCACCGCGGCAACGTCATCGTCGCCAAGCTCGTCGGCCAGCGCGTACAGCGGGACAGCGGGACGTGCATCGGCAAAGGCAGTGAGTGAGTCGAAGCCGAGCGCGCGGACGCGTTCGTACAGGCGTGCCTTGATGTTGCCCCGCCAGGCATCTCCGCCGCTCATCGTCTTCTCCCAGGCGTGAAGTTCAGCGGGATCCGGTAGTCCTTCATTCGATCCGCAACGATGTCCAGGACCTCATTCCGCGTCAACACCCGGCCAGACTTCACCTCAGCCTTGAACAGCGCATCCATGATCAGCCGGTTCCATTCGCCGGGCCAGGTGCGCCCCAGCTTCCAGTTTCCCCCACCGTGAATCGCCTCATGGTGGGCCTGCTCCAACCGGACGCAAAACTGGTCGATGTCCATGTCGCCTTTGAAGCCGCGCTGTTCGAACCACTTGCGGTGCTCTTGCGGCAGCACATGGTGCCTCGGGCCGTCCGACATGCCCGCTCCCGCTCTGCCCGTCACCTGCATGCCGCGCACCTCGGGGCTGTCCCCCAGGGCGTCGCGCACGCCCTTGGGCAGGTCCTGATGCGACTGGGCCATCATGACCTGTCCGCTCTGAATGAGGACGGCCGCGCTGACGGCTGGAACGGAGATGACGCCCGCTTGCACGAGCCTTCGCATCATCTCCACCCACTCGGCGGAGACCACCAGCCGCGAGCCCGTCATGACGCCGCCAGAGTTCATCACGAAGCCCACGCCGAGCGTCGCGGGCGCCGAGGGAGGCAGCCGTGGCAGCGACACCTTCAGCGTGGAAATCATGGCGACCAACTCCACCGCCCGCACGGCCGCGAGGACCTGCCCACCAAGCTTCATGCTCGCGCGAGTCTCCCGTTGGATTGAGTCGAATTCACGGGTCAGCTTCCCCATCAACTCGGGCATCGCGACCGCCGCCGCCTCTACCCGCTCGGGGTCCTGGGAGGCGAGGTCCTCCAGCGCGGGCTCCATCAACTCCTGCACGCGATGCAGGTCGACGAAGAGCTTCTCGACGCTGCACGTTGGACAGTTCCGGAGCACGGCATCCGTGAGGTGGAGGAAGTCCACCCAGGTGGCCATCAACAGGGTCCCGAACAGGGCCGCCTGGAGCTTCGGTCCCGTCATGCGCAGCATGCCCTGCTCCATGTTCGCATCCCCCACCTCCGAAGCCACGCGTGTCAGCGCGGTGGCGCTCCCGAGCGCCCCCTGCATCCACTTCACCTGATTGGAGCCATGGTCGAGGTAGCGGGTGAAGACGCCGTTGAGGCTCCATCCCACGAGGGGCGGAGGACGGCCCGCCAGCTTGGAGCGCGCGGCTTCAACGCCGCCCAATGAGCGTTTCACTTCGGCAATGCTCGCGAGGACTGCATCACGCGTCAGTGCATCGCTCCGCTCCCTGCCTCCAGCAGCGCCTGGCGTGGTCTCATCGTCACGTGAGCCCTGGCGACGCGGCAGCCGTTGCTCCGGACCGGAGAGGACGGACGTCCCACCCGGCGTATAGCTCAGGCTCCGCGCATGCGGCGCGGAGGCACATCCCGTAGCCAGCAGCACCATGGCCAGCAACAGAGCGTCAGCGCGCATGGTTCACACCCAGGCCCATTGATGCGAACGCCCCTGGCCGCGCCGTCCGTTCCGGCGTGGGGAACATCAGCGTGCGGCCATCGTGATCCGTGAGCGCGGGTGTGTAGACAGCAGGGAGAAGGTTGGGAAATTGGCGAGCGGAGAGTTCGGTCAACCGCCGCTGCATGTTCGTGGACGTCGTCCGGTGCATATGTGCCCGGTCTGGAAGATTGGCGTGGAACGAGCGGCTTGGGTAGGGTCCAGGTTCGATGCCGAACGCCCTACCTGGCTGGTTCTTTGCCCTGTTCTTCCTCGTGGCCACACCTGCCCTGGCGGGGCCGCGTGAGAGGGCTCAGGTCCGGACCCTGGTGCTGTCTGAGCACCCGGACGACGCGGCCCATCGCATCCACGTGGCGGGGCAGATCGTCACGGTGCTCCGGTTCGAGCAAGCCTGCGACCCGATGAAGACGAAGCTGCTCGGGTGGGAGGGACGCTTCGAGCCGCTGGTGGTCGCGGGGAAGCGGGTGGTGATTGAACCCCTCCGTGCCCTGGCTCCGGATGAGAGTGTGCCACTGCTCGTGACGCTAGCGGATGGGACGGAACTTTCGTTCTTGCTGAGGCCGCCGGTAGAGGAGTGGGGGTGGACGGATCAACAGGTGGACGTCTTCAAGGACCGGGAGAGCTATCAGGCGGTGGTGTCCGCGCTGTCGCGCGCGCTCAGGGCGAAGAACGCGCTGGAAGAGGAGAACGAGCGACTGCGTCAGGAGGAGACCTCTGCGGACCATGCACTGGCCGCGCTGCTGGTATCTGGAGCCAGGGCACAGACGCCGTTCCGGGTGATCAAGTCCTGGGGAGCAGTGGAGGCGGACTCCGAGCTGTCGATGCGGCTCTACTCGGGCAAGGGCAAGGCCGCGGTCACTATCGCCGTGAGGAATCAGAGCGAGGACCGCCCGTGGCGAATGGTCCGTGCAAAGCTGTTCTCCCTCAAGAGCCATGAGCCGCGAACTGTTGCTGTTCGTTCCGAGCATGCTTCGCTCTCACCGGGACAGTCGGGCACCTTCGCTTTCGTCGTGGACCGGAGCGCCTTCCTTGATGCCGAGGGGCAGCTGGAGACCCTGATGCTTGAGTTCTACCGGCATGACGGCCTCCGCCAGGGCTATGTGGTCCTGGACCCTCGCCTTGTGCGTGAGTAAGAGCCGCAGGATGGTTCCCAGGACGCTTGAGTTCGCGTGCGGTCTCATTCTCGTCGTCCTGCTCACGGGGTGTGCCGGTTCCGCGACAGGAAGGGTGCGACTGAGGCCCGACGGAACGCCTGGGCCCGAGAGGTGCCCGGACGAAGCGCTCAAGGCGATGCGCTATCTGCGATTGGGCGTGGGCGACGGCGCAACAGCCGAGCTTGATGCGAACCAGATGGATGCCCGGCCGATCACCCTGTACGAGGGGCGCGTTGAGAGTGTGCTGCTCGACGACCTGGGGACGCTGGAGTCGCCGACGCGTCTCTACGGGTATATCTGGACGAGTGGGCCTCAGGCGGTCATCCGCTATTACGAGGCACTTCCGCCGGGTGCCGCACAGCGGGTGCCCATCTGCGCGGTGGCGCGGACGGGGAAAAACCAGCTCCGGAAGCGTCCTGAGTCTTTGCCTGGAACTGCGGTCCTCGAGTTCTCGTTCGGGGGCGTCTTCATCGTGGACGAGTTCCTCTAGGCCACTGGGGCAGGAGGTGGTCCGCATCCATGTCGGGCGGTTGGGACACTTCTTGCTACGCGTAACACGGAGGCAGCCATGATCGTCATCACGGGAGCCACGGGCCGGTTGGGCCGTTTCGTCATTGAGGGACTGCTGAAGAAGGTCCCCGCGAATCAGGTCGCGGTCGCGGTGCGCAATCCAGACAAGGCCGCGGAGTGGGCCGCGCGTGGCGTTCAGGTTCGCAAGGCGGACTACAGCCGCCCGGAGACATGGGACGGCGTGTTCTCCAGCGGGGACATGGTGCTGCTCATCTCCTCCAGCGAAGTCGGCCAGCGCCGCAAGCAGCACCAGACCGTGGTGGACGCGGCGAAGAAGGCCGGCGTGAAGCTGCTGGCCTATACGAGCATCCTGCACGCGGACACGTCGCGCATGGTGCTGGCGCCAGAGCACCTGTACACGGAGGAGGCCATCCGCGCGTCAGGGCTTCCGTTCGTGTTCCTGCGGCACAGCTGGTACCTGGAGAACTACACGGAGGCCGCGAAGCGGACGCTGGAGCAGGGCGTGCTCCGGGGCTGCGCGAAGGACGGCCGTGTCGCTCCCGCCACCCGCCAGGACTACGCGGACGCCGCCGTGGCCGTGCTCACCGGCACGGGCCATGAGCACCAGGTGTACGAGCTCGCGAGCGACACCGGCTTCACGCTGACGGAGTACGCAGCGGAGCTGTCACGCCAGTCCGGCAAGACGGTGACGTACGAGGACCTGCCACCGGCCGACTTCGCCGCCGCGCTCATGCAGGCGGGGCTGCCCAAGGGCTACGCCGACGTGCTGGCGAACTCGGACGAGGGCATCGCCCGGGGCGACCTGAATGACACCAGCCGCACGCTGAGCCGCCTCATCGGCCGGCCCACGACGACGCTGGCCGCGGCGCTCCAGCAGGGCTGAGAAACACCACGGGGGAGCAGTCCCTGACGGACGGCTCCCCCGCGTTGCTTCAAGTCTGGACCTCGCGTCAGGCGACCTGCGCTCCGGCGCCGCTCTGGCGGGCCACTTCACGCGGCTCCGGGTACACGGCGCGCTGGGGCGTGGTGATGCGGATGACGCCCAGCTTGGACAGCGCGCGCATCACCTGCCACGTGGGGTCGATTTCGAAGGCGCGCGCCGCGAAGTTCGGGCTGCTGCCGTACTTGTGGTGGTTGTTCTGGAACAGCTCACCCATGCACAGCACGTCCACCGGCAGCGTGTTGCGCGACTTGTCGGCGCCCTTGAAGTTCCGGTAGCCGTACTTGTGCCCGCACCAGTTCACGATGGCGCCGTGCACCGGCCCCATCACGAAGTGCACCGGCAGCAGCAGGAACATCCAGGGCGACGTCGCGAACGTCGCGTAGACCGCCGTGTACAGCGCCACCCAGCCCAGCACCGCGAACCAGGACTGGCCCAGCGTCTCGTCCACGAGCTTCCACTCCGGATAGCCACCCTCGAAGCGCGGCTCCGGCTGGATCTTCCGCGTCAGGATGCCCGTGTAGCGCTCCTTCGTGTGCCACATCATCCGCATCACGTCCTTGAAGTAGTGCGGCGAGTGCGGGTCGTTCTCCGTGTCCGAGTACGCGTGGTGCTCGCGGTGCAGGATGGCGTAGGCGCGCGGTGACAGGTACGACGAGCCCTGCACCAGGTAGGTGAGCAGGTGCATCACCTTCTCCGTGCGCGGACCCATGCTGTACATGCGGTGCGCCGCGTAACGGTGCTGGAAGAAGCTCTGGAAGAAGACGCAGAGCAGCCAGTGACTGATGAAGAAGATGACGATGGCCATGACTCTCCCGTGATGACAGACACAGGGCTAACACCCCCCCTGTCATGGCAATGTCAGCGCTCCCCATGTCACCGGCAGCGGACCGGCCCCACCGTCCCGCTCCGGACGCACGCCACTGAGCGTCCCATTCCTCCGCCTGTCCGCTGGTGGATAAGGCCCGGTGCGGTCATCCATTCGCCTCCGTCCCTCGTGTCGCACCGCGACGTTGCGGGCCGTCCCCGGGGAGGGCAGAAGGGCACGCGGCGCGTCACCCCGGGCTTCACTCCCCTTGCGCCCAGGAGCCTCCACCGTGGATCGGGCAACCCTCGTCGGACTGGACAAGCAGCACGTCTGGCACCCCTACACCGCGATGGAGCAGTACATCGCGAAGACGGACCCGCTCGTCATCGTCCGCGCGGAGGGGGTCTGGCTCCATGACGCGGACGGACGGCGCTACCTGGACGCCAACGGCTCGTGGTGGGTGTCCACCCTGGGACACCGCCACCCGCGCCTCGTGCACGCGCTCACCGAGCAACTGGGCAGCCTGGCCCACGTCTCGCTCGCGGGCATCACGCACGGCCCCGCGGCCCGACTGGGCGCGGAGCTGACCGCGCTGGCTCCGGGCGCGGACCGGGCGGGCGTGCCCTCGGAGCAGAAGCTGTCGCGCGTCTTCTATTCGGACAACGGCAGCACCGCGGTGGAGGTGGCCATCAAGATGGCCGCTCAGTACTGGGCCCAGAACGGCCGCCCCCGCCGCACCCGCTTCATCACCCTGACCGGCGCCTTCCACGGCGAGACGATTGGCGCCACCAGCGTGGGCGGCGTGCACGAGTTCCGAGACGTGTTCGGCCCGCTCCTCTTCGACGTGGTGCACGTGCCGTCCCCCGCTGAACCCGATGGCCACGCGCGCGCCCTGGCCGAGGTGAAGGCCGCGCTCGCGGCGGATCCGGACGGCATCGCAGGCGTCATCCTGGAGCCCGTGCTCCAGGGTGCGGCGGGCATGTGGATGTCGTCGCCGGACTTCGTGCGCGAGGTGCGCGAGGCCACCCGCGCGGTGGACACCTTCCTCATCGCCGACGAGGTCTTCACCGGCATGGGCCGCACCGGTGCTCGCTTCGCGGTGGACCTGGCCGGCGTGATGCCGGACCTCCTGTGCCTGGCCAAGGCGCTCAGTGGGGGCATGCTGCCCTTCGCCGCCACGCTCGCGTCCGAGCGCATCTTCCAGGGCTTCCTGGGGGCGAAGGATCGGGCGCTCTATTACGGGCACTCCTACTGCGGCAACCCGCTGGGCGCGGCCGTGGCGCGCGAGGTGCTGGCCGTGTACCGCGACGAGGACGTGCTGGGGCAGGTGCAGCGCAAGGCACCTCGCGTGAAGGCCGCCTTCGAGCGCATGGCCGCCACCCTCCCCGGACTGGTGCGCCCGCGCGCGGTGGGCATGGTGGGCGCGGTGGACCTGGGTGGCGGAGGCTACTTCGCGGACAGCGGCTGGCGCGTCTACGAGGCCGCTCGCCGCCGCGGCCTCTACCTGCGCCCCATGGGCAACACCGTCTACATCGCGCCCGCGCTCAACATCCCGGACGCGGACCTGGACCTGCTGCTCGCGGGCGTGGAGGACAGCCTGCGCGAGGTGGCGGCGGGCTGAGTCGTCCCTCGCCACCGGCGCGTGCCGGGCAGCCCCCTCCTGCCTTCTGGTGCTGCGAGGCCGTCACCGTGCGCATCCGTTGAGTCAGGCGCCGTGCCGGTGCCGGCTCTTGAGGAGGGAACCGCCGTGACACTCGAAACCCACCGTCCGCAGACAGGCCCCGGCCTGCCCGCCGGGCTGACGCCGGACAGCGTGGAGCTGTTCCGGGCGCAGCTGCGCGGCACGCTCATCCAGCCAGGAGACGCCGACTACGCGGAGGCGTGCCAGCTGTACAACGCGATGATCCACAAGCGCCCGGCCATGGTGGCCCGGTGCGCGGACGTGGCGGACGTCATCGCCGCGGTGGCCCTGGCCCGCGAGCGCAAGCTGCCCCTGGCCGTGCGCGGCGGCGGCCACAACGGCGGCGGACTGGCGCTGGTGGATGACGGACTGGTCATCGACCTGTCGCGCATGCGCGGCGTGCGCGTGGATCCCGAGGCCCGCACGGTGCGCGTCGCGGGCGGCGCCGTCTGGGGGGACGTGGACCACGCCACCCATGCCTTCGGGCTCGCGGTGCCCTCCGGCATCATCTCCACCACGGGCGTGGCCGGGCTCACGCTGGGCGGCGGCCTGGGATACCTCACGCGCCGCTTCGGGCTCACCATCGACAACCTGCTCGCCGTGGACATGGTGCTCGCGGACGGTCGCTTCGTCACCGCGAACGAGGAGAAGTTCCCGGACCTGTTCTGGGCGGTGCGCGGCGGGGGCGGCAACTTCGGCGTGGTGACGTCGTTCCTCTTCCGGGCCAACCCCGTGGACATCGTCATCGGTGGCCCCACGCTCTGGCCCCTGGACCGCGCGGCGGAGGTGATGCGCTGGTACCGCGAGTTCCTTCCGGCCGCGCCGGAGGACCTCAGCGGCTTCTTCGCCTTCATCACCGTGCCGCCCGCGCCGCCCTTCCCGGAGGAGCTCCACCTCCAGAAGATGTGCGGCGTGGTGTGGTGCTACACGGGCGACCCCGCGCGCGCGGACGAACTGTTCGCGCCCGTGCTGGCGCTCAAGCCCGCGCTGCACGGCGTGATGCCCATGCCCTTCCCGATGCTGCAGACCGCCTTCGACGCGCTCTATCCGCCGGGACACCAGTGGTACTGGCGCGCGGACTTCGTGCGCGAGATTCCGGACGCGGCCATCGAGCGACACGTGTCCTTCGCCGAGCGCCTGCCGTCCATGCAGTCCACCATGCACCTGTACCCCATCGACGGGGCGGCGCACCGCGTGGGCCCGCATGACACGGCCTTCCGCTTCCGCGACGCGCGCTGGTCGGAGGTCATCGTCGGGGTGGATCCGTCACCGGAGCGGGCGGCGGACATCTCCACCTGGGCGAAGGAGTACTGGAGCGCGCTGCACCCGTACTCGGCGGGCGGCGCCTACGTGAACTTCATGATGGAGGAGGGCCAGGAGCGCGTGCAGGCCACCTACGGCGACAACTACCCGCGGCTGGTGGAGGTGAAGCGGAGCTACGACCCGGAGAACCTCTTCCACGTGAACCAGAACATCCTGCCCGGTCCGGTGAAGCCCCCGAGCGTCGCGCACTGAGGCGCGCGCTCAGGCCTGGGCCCGCGGAGGGAGCGGCAGGTCGATGAAGAAGGTGGCGCCCTGGCCGGGGGGGCTTTGCAGGACCAGCTTGCCGTGGTGGCCCTGCACGATTTGATGGGCGATGAAGAGGCCCAGCCCCAGGCCGTGGACGGTCTGGGGCGGGCCGCCGCGCTCGAAGCGCTCGAAGACGCGGGCCTGGTGCTCGGGCGGGATGCCCGGGCCGCCGTCCGACACATAGAGGATGAGCCGGTCGCCGCGCCTGGTGAACCCGATGCGCAGCGGCGTGCCCGGCGCGTACTTGATGGCGTTGGACACCAGGTTCGTCATCACCTGCTGCATGCGCGAGCGGTCCCACCACACGCGCAGGTTCAGCTCCGCCCGCAGCTCCAGGACGCAGTGGGCCTGCTCCATCTGTTCGCGGAAGGTGTCGAGGACCTCGTGGATCATCTCCATCGGGTCGCTCTCCTCCATGTGGAAGTCCAGCTTGCCCGCGCGGATGCGTGAGACGTCCAGCAGCTCGTCCACCAGCCGCGACATCCGCTCCACCTGCCGCCGCGCGGAGTCCATCGCCGACGTGAGCTTCTCCGCGGAGGGCGGCTCGCCGCGCTTGGGAGACAGTCGCCGGCGCATCATCTCCAGGTGCAGGAGCAGCGCGGTGACGGGAGTCTTCAGCTCGTGCGACGCCACGCCCAGGAAGGTGTCGCGCGCGGCGACCGCGTGCTGGAGGTCATGCGTGAGGGCCTCCAGTTGCTGGCGCGCGTGGGTGCGCTCGCTGACCTCCTGCACGGCGACGAGCAGGCCCTGGATGCGGCCCTTTCCGTCGCGCTGGGCGTGGATGTCCACGTCCAGCAGCAGCTCCTTGAGGCCGCCCTGGCTGTCCGGCTGGCGCGCCGGGACCTCGCGGCCCACGAAGGGTTCGCCGGTGCGGTAGACGCGCTCCAGGTGCTGGAGCAGCACGCCGTGGCCTCCGACCGGCTGCGCGTCGCGCGCGGGCCTGCCCAGCATGTCCCGGCCCATCAGGTTCGCGAACATGGGGTTGATGACCGAGAAGACGAGGTCCGGGCCCATCATCACGCACATGGCCGCGGGGGCCTGCATGAAGAAGTCGGACAGCTGCTGCCGGGCCTGCCCCAACTGGAGCTGGCTGTCCACGCGCGCCAGCAGCTCGCGCGCGGAGAAGGGCTTCACCAGGTAGTCGTCCGCGCCGGCCTGGAGCCCCTCGATGCGGGCCTCCTCGCCCGCGCGCGCCGACAGCATGATGAAGGGGATGCCGCGCGTGCGCGCGTCGCCGCGCAGCTTGTGGAGCAGCCCGAAGCCGTCCAGCCGGGGCATCATCACGTCGCTGAGGATGAGGTCCGGCGTCAGCTCGAGCGCCGCCTCGAAGGCCGCCTCGCCGTCCGCCACCGCGCGCACGTTCCAGTGGGCCGACAGCAGGCTGCTCACGTACCCGCGCATGTCCGCGTTGTCGTCCGCGACGAGGACGTGCCCACGCCCCACGGGCAGCGCGAACCCCGCGCCTGTGTTTCCCAGCACGGAGGAGCTGCTGAAAGCCCTCACTGGCTCCGGCTCGGCACCCGGCGGCGGGAGGGACTCCGGCGCATCTGGCAGCCAGCGCAGGGCCTCCTCGCTGAAGGCGGACCCCAGCTTGCCCGCGTGCGGGGTCCCTTCGTCCTCCTGGACCTGTTCAGCGGGCAGGTGCGCGCGGCCCAGCGGCAGCTCCACGAAGAAGGTGCTGCCCTCGCCCTCCACGCTGTGGACGCCCAACGTGCCGCCGTGCAGCTTCACCAGCTCCTGGATGAGCGCCAGCCCGATGCCGGTGCCTTCATGCGTGCGCCCGCGCGAGGACTCCACGCGGTGGAAGCGCTCGAACACGCGCGGCAGCTCCGCCTCCGGGATGCCGGTGCCGGTGTCCCGCACGGTGAGCCGCACCCGCGTCCCCTCACGCACGAGCCGCATGGTGACGCCGCCGTGGAGCGTGAACTTGAACGCGTTGGAGAGCAGGTTGAGGACAACCTTCTCCCACATGTCCCGGTCCACGTAGACGGGCTCGCCCACGTCCTGCGTCTCCACGGTGTACTGGAGCCCCGCCTTCTCCATGGCGGAGCGGAAGACGCTGGCCAGGTCCTCGGTGAGCCGCGTCAGGTCCGTGGGGTGGAAGCTCGCCTTCACCCGGCCCGCCTCGATGCGCGAGAAGTCCAGGAGCGAGTTGACCAGCTTCAACAACCGCAGGGCATTGCGATGGGTGAGCTCCTGGCGCGCGCGCTGCGATGGCGGCAGGGGCGCGGACGCGTCCGCGAGCGACTCCTCCAGCGGACCCAGGATGAGCGTGAGCGGCGTGCGGAACTCGTGCGACACGTTGGAGAAGAACGCCGTCTTCGCCCGGTCGATGGCCGCCAGTGCCTCCGCGCGCTGGGCCTCCGCCTCGTAGGCGCGGACGCTGGCGACGGCGTTGGTGACCGTGGCCTGGAGCTGCTCGTAGAAGCCACGGTAGGAGTCATCCATGGCGCGGCGGGGGCTCACGCCGGCCACCAGGTAGCCGAACGGCTCCGCCATGCCGGCCGGGTGGAGGGGCAGCACGCGCGCGTGCGCCGGCGGCTCCTCGTACGGCCCCAGCGTCAGGCCCGCGTCCAGCGGCGCGCGCGGCACGTCCACCGGGTCCACGCCCGCGGTGGCGAAGGGCCACGGCCCGTCCAGCCCCGCCTCGACCGGGCTCCACGCGGTGCCCGGGGGCAGGCCCATGCCGCCCGCCCACTGGACGCGAGGAGCGGACTCGTCGCGGCGGTAGAAGAGGAGGAAGGGCACGTCGAGCGCGGCGTCCTGCTGCAACTGCGGCAGCGCGGCGCCAATGTCCTCCACCGTCTTCACCTTGCCCAGCAGGGCGGACAGCTCGCGCAGCGTCTGCGTGCGCCGCGCGCTGAGCATCTTCTCCGTCACCTCCGTGATGGGGTGGAAGAGGCCGCCCACGCGTCCGGACTCGTCGCGGATGGGGCTGAAGGAGAAGGTCATGAAGGCCTCCTCCAGGTAGCCGTACCGGTCCAGGAACATGCGCTGGTTCTCGATGTAGGAACCCACGCCCGTGCCCGCCTTCTCGAACACGCTGCCCACCACCGGCAGTGCCGTGGCCCAGCAGTCGCGGAAGGGCTGGCCCATGGACTTCGGGTGCTTCGCGCCGCAGATGGGCCGGTAGCTGTCGTTGTAGAGCTGCACGCGCTCCGGTCCCCACGCGATGAGTATGGGGAAGGTGGAGGACAGGCACAGGCTGACCGTCGTGCGCAGGCTCTGCGGCCAGGTCTCCACCGGCCCGAGCGGCGTCCCCGACCAGTCCATGGAGCGGATCAACCGCCCCATCTCACCGCCGCCGGACAGCCAGTCCATTCCCCCTTCCGGGGGCGACACCGCCGTGGAACCGGCCTGGGAGGGACTGGGGTGAGTCATGAGGCCTCGGATGTTCGTCCAGGGAAACCGTTGGTTTGATAGCGGATTCACGCGGCGCGTGCCGTGGCATCAAGAGCAAGTGTGAGCTTGCTTGCTTCGGCCCCGGGTGGGGTGGCAGGGACCGCCGCTCGCGGATTTCAGGGGGCCGGGCGGGGCTATCGCTTCTCGCGGGCATGCCGCACGGCGAGCACGACGAGCAGCGCGGCCACGCCCGCCAGCGCGACGAAGTGCTCCACGCGGCCCACGCCCTTCGCCACGCGGTCCACGCTCGCGGAGCCCAGGTAGCCCAGCGTCACCACCAGGGGCGAGCTCAGGCACAGCGCCAGCCCGTCCCAGAGAAGGAAGCGGCGAAAAGGCATGCCCTCCGCGGCGGCCATGGCGAACACCGGCACGCGCAGCACGGACATGAACCGGCCCACGAAGACGACGCGCGAGCCGTGCTTCGCGTACAGGCCCTGGATGCGCTCGCGGCGCTCGGGCGGGAACAGGCGGCGGGTGCGCCGGTGCGTGTAGAGCGCCTGCCCCAGCCGGCGCGCCGTGAAGAAGAGGACAGTGTCCCCGCACAGCACGCCCGCGAAGCACAGCGCGATGGCGGCCGGAAGCGGCATCGCGCCCCGGTGCGAGAGCACGCCCGCCGCCAGCTGCACCGGGTCCTCCGGGAACGGCAGCCCCAACCCGCCCGCCACGAGCACGAGGAAGAGCAGCGGGCCGGAGCCGTGTGTCACGAGGAACTGGAGGGGCGAGTCGGTCATCGGGGCTCGGCCCGTCAGGGCTCTGGGAGCACGGCCGCGGCGCGGCGCTCCTGGCGGAAGAGGAGGACCTCGCGGACGATGATCTGCAGGGTGGCCGCCACGGGCACGGCCACCACCGCGCCCACGATGCCCGCCAGCTCCACGCAGAAGAGGACCGCGAGCAGGGTGACGAGCGGGTTGACGTGCACGGTGCGCTTGAACACGAGCGGCGCCATCACGTTGCCCTCCAACTGGCCGTAGAGGAGGAAGTAGATGAACACCGCGAGCGCCTTCCACAGGCCGCCGGTGGCCAGCGTGAGCAGCGTGATGATGCCGCCCGCGATGATGGGCCCCGCGTAGGGCACCAGGCTGGAGAAGCCGCTGGCCACGCCCAGGGGCAGGTAGAAGGGCATGCCCAGCACCGCCAGCATGGTGGTGGTGAGCGTGGCGTTGATGGCGCAGATGAGGGTGATGCCGGACAGGTAGCCGCCCGTCGCGGTGTACACGTTGCGCAGCACGCGCACGTAGCGCAGCCGGTGGTCGGGGCGGGCCAGCTCCAGCAGGCGCTTGAGCACGCCGCCGCCGAACACCAGCATGAACACCACCAGGAAGAAGACGGTGATGATGCCGCCGAGCAGGCCCACCACGCCGCCAATGGCGCTCATCAGGAGCGCGGGCAAGGGGCCCGCGATCGCGGGCGTGGCCTCCTCCAGCCGTTCGTTCCAGCCCAGGCTCTGAAGCCGCTGGTTGAGCGCGCGCAAGATTCCGGTGCCGCGCATCTGCTTCCACAGGTGAGGCCACTGCGTCACCAGCGCGTCCACCTGGGTCACCAGGTCCGGAATCACCAGCAGGCCCAGCGCCACGGTGGCCACGAACAGCCCGAACAGCACCACGGCGATGGCCAGCCACCGCTTGAAGCCGCGCTTCTCCAGCCGCGACACGCCGTGCTCCAGCGACAGCGCGATGAGCGCCGCGATGCCGGTGAGCGTGAGCGCCACGCGCGTCTTGGCGACGAGCACCACCAGGACCATCACCCCCAGCACCACGAGGCACACGGTGAACACCGTGCGGGGCGACACCTGGGACTTCAGCTGCGGCGGGACGACGGGCTCGGACACCGGCGAGGCTCCCCAGGACAGGCCACCGGCTTCGGGCCCCATGTCCTGCGGATGCGTCATCCCGCGCCCGGCGGCAACCACTGTCGGCTTCCAAGTGTGCGCGCGGGGTCCGGGCCTCGCTCAAGCGTCCTGCGGGTGACACCCGGCGTTCGCGAAGGGGCTCCACCGGACGCAATCACCGGCTTGGTGGTTCGTCACCCCGGCAGCCCCGAAACGCCCGGGTTGGCCGCCAGGCCGTCCGTCCCCCCGAGCACGGTTGCGCGTCCGCAACGTGACGGCGCCGCGCTCGGGCGTCGTGCACCTGACGCGCCGGGACGTCGTGGAAAAAGGGGACAGCACGGTTTGCCGGGCCCGAGCGTCAGACGTGGATGGGAACCTTCGTGGGAAGGGACTTTCGCGGGCCGGGAGAGGACACCATGAAAAAGATGGGTGAGCAGGAGCTGGAAGGGGTGCGGCGGGAGGCCCTCGAGACCGAGGCCCGGTGGCGCGGGCTGGCGGCGAAGCTGGCGGAGCTGGGCGGCGAGGAGATGGACGCGCAGCTGCTGGTGACGTTCCGGGGCGCGCGGGACGCGGGAGCGGTGCCGCCGGACGCGGGCTTCTTCCTGGTGGCGCACATCCTCACGGCGATGGCGGACGAGGCCATCGCGGAGGATCCGCGCGTGAGGATGCGGGCGCGCGAGCTGGACGCGATGGAGCGCGACTACGGCCTCACCAGCGAGGGCTGGCCGGAAGGGGAGCTTCCACCGGAAGACTGGGAGGCGCTGTGCGTGGAGTACGAGCGGGCCTGTGATGAAGCACGCGCCGCGTTCTTCCGCGCGTACGGCGAGGAGGAGATGGCGCGGCTGTACCTGGATCAGCGCGTGACGTTCCACCACCGCTTCGAGAGCGGGCGGCGCTTCTTCCACGGGCTGCCCATGTTGCCCACGCAGCTGCACTGAGCGGGAGGTCCGCTAGACTCCGCCCTCCTGTGCTTTTCGGAAGGCGGCGGATGCGAGCGGCAAGCCTGGCTGTGGCGGTGGGGTGTTGGGTGTGGGGCGCGCTGGCGTTCGGGGCGGCGCCCGCGCCCGCGCCCGCGCGGGTGGAGGCCAGCGCGACGTACGACGCGCTCCAGCGGATGGTGCGGATCCGCGAGGTGTCGCTGTCGCCGGACGGCACGCGGGTGGCCTGGGTGGAGTCGGTGCCGGGGACCGCGGAGGCTGCGAGGCTCCAGGTGCGGGAGCTGGCGCATCCGGAGCGGGCGCCGGTGCGCGTCACCGCGTCGAAGGATGGCGCGCCGTGCGCGGAGGGTTCGCTGTCATGGAGCCCGGACGGCCGGCAGCTCGCGTTCCTCTCCACTGCGGGGGAGGGCCGGGCGAAACAGCTCTACGTGGTGGACGCATCCGGGACGGGCGGGCCCGCGAGGCGGCTCACCACGGTGAAGGGCGTGCTGGCGGCGCCGAAGTGGTCGCCCGACGGTAAGTCCGTGGGGCTGCTCGTCATCGAGGGCGCGGAAGACGCGCTGGGGCCCCGGGGGCCGGCGGCGCGAGAGACGGGCGTGGTGCAGGCGTCTCCGCCGGTGAGGCGCTTCGCGGTGGTGACGGTGGAGGACACGCGGCTGCGGTGGGTGTCACCCGCGGGTTTGTTCATCCACGAGTACGCGTGGAGTCCGGACGGCGCCCGGGTGGCGGTGACGGCCTCGAAGCCACCCGGGGATGCGAACTGGTGGAGCGCGCGGGTGTACGCGGTGGAGGCGGGGACGGGAGAGACGTCGCTGCTGCACACGCCCAGGTGGCAGGTGGCTGAGCCCGCGTGGAGCCCGGACGGACGGCAGCTCGCGTTCATCGAGGGGCTGATGAGCGACGAGGGCAACACGGGCGGGGATGTGCTCGTGGTGTCGGTGCCGGAGCGGCTGGCGGCGAAGGTGCGGTTCGGGGAGAAGGCGGAGCTGCCCACGAAGGTGCCGCCCGCGCGGAACGTGACGGAGGGGCTGAAGGCGACGGCCACGGACCTCTTCTGGCCCACGGCGGAGCGGCTGGTGTTCGTGGCGCAGGCGCAGGGAGAGGCCGCGCTGATGGCGGTGGCTCCGGGCGGCGGAGAAGTGAAGACGTTGTGGAAGGGCCCGGAGCACGTGAAGGTGTCGCTGGGGAAGGACGGCGTGACGAGCGCGGTGGTGCGCGACGCCATCATCCAGGCGCCGGAGCTGTGGACGGGGCCGGTGGGAGCGTGGAAGCAGGTGACGCGCCTCAACGCGGACGTGCGCGTGACGGTGGGCGACGTGCGCAGCGTGACGTGGACGAGCGACGGTCAGCCGGTGCAGGGCTGGCTGGTGTTGCCGGTGCCGGACGCGTCCGGACGCAAGGCGCCCATGGTGACGGTGGTGCACGGAGGACCGGCGGCGGGAGTGCTGCCGGGTTTCAATCCGCAGACGGCGTTGTTCACGGCGAGGGGCTACGCGGTGTTCATGCCCAACCCGCGAGGCAGCTACGGCCAGGGTGAAGCGTTCGTGCAGGCGAACCGCCGCGACTTCGGCTTCGGGGATTTCAACGACGTGCTGGCGGGGCTGGACGCGGTGCTGGCGTCAGCGCCGGTGGATCCGGCGCGGCAGGGCATCACGGGGTGGAGCTACGGCGGCTTCCTGACGATGTGGGCGGTGACGCGGACGCAGCGCTTCCAGGCGGCGGTGGCGGGCGCGGGCATCGCGAACTGGCAGAGCTACTACGGCACGAATCACATCGACTCATGGATGCTGCCGTACTTCGGAGCGACGGTGTACGACGAGCCGGAGGTGTACACGCGCTCCTCGCCCATCAACGGAGTGAAGCAGGTGAAGGCGCCCACGCTGGTGCTGCACGGCGAGCGGGACCTGGAGGTGCCCGCGTCGCAGGGCTACGAGTTCCACAAGGCGCTGAAGACGCTGGGCGTGAAGACCCAGTTGGTCATCTACGCGGATGAGGGCCACAGCCTGCGCAAGCCCGAGCACCAGAAGGACCGGCTCTTGCGCACGCTGGACTGGTTCGACGCGAACCTGCCGGCGGTGACGGAGTCGAAGCCGAAGGTGCGGGCGCCGGCGCGCTGAGCCGGTGCCGGGGCTCAGAGTTCCGCGAACAGGTCGACCGCCGCCTGGGCCAGCAGGGCCTGCTCGTCTGCATCGAGGCTCGCGGCGTAGCGGATGACGTCGCGCGGGCCTGGTGCTTCCGTGTTCCAGAAGAGCGTGAGCAACCTGTCTCGGAGCGCCCGCCCTGCTTCACCTGCCTGCAGCAGGGAAGCACGCACGGACTGAGGGCCCACCAGCTTGACGTAGGCGAACATGTCGAAGCTGTCCTTGGTCTTGTCAGGTCGCAGCTCACGCTTGGCGCGTTCTTTCATCGTCAGGAACCCCGTGGCATCCGGCAGCAGGATCCGCAGCGGCCTTCCTGTGACCAGGACCACGGCGTGACCGCGGCGGAGTGCCAGCCGTGCGTCCGGCAAGGGCGTCATTCCGGTGGGCAGCTCGTTGGGGTCGACGTCCTTGGGCGCGAAGAGGTCCACGTCCATCTGCCCACCGGGCAAGGTCTTCGACCAGCGGAACTCCCGGGTTCTTGCGTATCCCCTCTGCCTGAGGACTTCGGGAAGGCGCTCGGCCATGAAGTCCGCGCCGTCCAGGTCGAACAGCAGATCCGGCTCGTAGGAGAAGCCTCGCTCGACCACGATGCCGGTATCGGTCTCGATGGAGATGACCCCGGTTCCACCGCGCTGCCTGGACTCCAACGCGAGGACCTGCCCGCCAATGAGCATGATGCGGCTGGAGAGGTCCCCCAGGTCGAGCATCAGCTCGCTCAACTCACCGAGGACCTCGTCGAACTGCTCTTCGTCCGTCATGAGGCTCATCCGAAAGAGGGAGGGTCCGTGCGAAGCGCCGCACCAACTCCTCCGCCTGTTCGGTTCCCCTGCCGCCGCTTTGGTGGAAGTCCACAGCCAGCTGGGGCAGCGCGACTGCTGGACCGTGCGGTAGCAGTCGCTGTGCATGGTAGATGCCGCCCGCGTCGGTTTCGGCGGCTGGCTCCGGGCGAAGCACGAAGAAGTTGTGCGGGGTCATCCTGCGCAGTCCGAAGGCTGAGACGGCTGGCTCAAGGGATCCCGAAAGATAGATGCCGTGGGGGATGCCGGAGACGGACCGTTCGTCGGGGCGCAGGGCGCTCGCCAGCGTGAAGGTCGAGCGGATGCCCTGGGAGGTCAGCAAGGCATGCGCCTTGTTGAGCAGGTCCGGGGTCGTGGATGGCGCGTTGAATCCTTCCCGGGTGACGGCTGTCGGCTTGTCGCTCGTCAGCCATGCCCTCAGCAGGGACGCCGGATCCCGAAGCCGGAAGCCGGTGCTGCGGCCTCCTTCGACGAAGCCTTCCTTCAAGAGTCTCGTCGTGACCCCGTGCGCATAGGAGTAGCTCGTCTGGGTCTGCTCGGAGAGCGCACGAATGGTCCAGCGCTGGTCGGGGGACTGGAGCAGGACGCGCACGAGCCGGCACCCCTTTCCATGGAACAAGGGCTCGCGAGGCGTGCGCTCCAGGGGCCGATGTCCCTGCACCCGGATGAAGGTGCTGCCCGTGCGCAGGAAGAACGTTCCGCGCATGTCGATCAAGCCCAGTTCCTCGCGCTCGCAGAGGTCGATGACGTTGGCGGAGGCCGAGTCCGTGACGAGCATCGGGAGTCGGAAGGCGGGCAGCGAGCGCGGATCCGCGTCCCTGCGTTGAAGCTGATCGCGCAGGGCGAACAGCTTCTCGCGTTGGCTCAGCACATCCGCCGGGAAGAGAGGGGCGCGATACCCCAACAACACGGGAACACGGCTCTCCGGGAGCTGGATTTCCACGAGGTCGTAGAGGGATTCCCCCCGTGGGCCCACTCGGGGCACCACGACTGCTTCCTGCTGCACCAGCTTGACTCCACGAGGCAGCGGCGGCGGATTCCGCCAGAACTCGTCACGGAGATGGGAAGGCCCGGGTCTCATTCAATTTTGTCGATATTGGCGTTTAAACCCCAAATAGGAGCCTTTTAAGGCTCCATATCGTCAATATCGACAAAATTGGTGGAAGATCAGGGACCGCCGCGGAGGCCGGGCTCGGCGGGGGCCACGAGAGAATTGAGCACGTGGTCTCGCCACTTGCCGTTGATGAGGAGGAAGTCGCGGGCGTAGCCCTCGGGGATGAAGCCGAGGCGGCGGAGGACGGCGGCGCTGCGCAGGTTCTCCGGCAGGTGGTTGGCCTGGAGCCGGTGCAGGCCCATGGCGCTGAAGGCGAAATCGCAGAAGGCGCGGAGGGCTTCGGTCATGAGGCCCTTGCCCTCGTGGCGGTGATCCAGGCCGTAGCCCAGGTCCGCGGCCTGGAGCGGTCCCCGGCGGATGTGGGCGAGCGTGGCGTTGCCGATGACGGGTGCGAGCGCGAGGGGCTGGCCCTTGGGGAGGATGAAGACGCGCAGGGACAGGTCGTGGCGGAAGTCCTCGCGGTCCTGAGCCAGCCGCGTCCGCCAGTAAGCCCCAGAGAAGAATGTCCCCGGGCGCGCCGGGGACACCGGGCCCAGGTGGTCCTTGTTGGCCACGTGGTACGCGAGCACCCGCTCCGCCGAGTCTGGCGGCAGCAGCATCAGGTGCAGGCGCTCGGTGGTGAGCAGGACTGGCGACTTGTCGATCATGGCGGTGCCGGACTTCAAGGGTAACGCGCTCCTACGGGACGTGCGCGCATGAAGCGCGGATGAAGAAAAAGGTCCCCACCCGCATGGAGTGAGGACCTTCATGCTCAGGGAGCACTGGCGTGCGTTACTCGCCGTGGTCCAGGGGCTGCTGGGGCACCTGCTGCTGCGCCCCGCCGCCTCCCGTGCCCTGCTCGGGCTGCGGGCTCTGGTGGTCAACGCCCGCGCCGTGCGGCTTCGCATCCGGGCCCTGCTCAGGCTGCTGCGCTCCACTGCCGCCCACGCCTCCACTGCGCGATGGCTGCGCACCGGCCACGTTGCGCTCCACCACGATCTCCACGCGGCGGTTGTTGGCGCGGCCCTCCGCCGTGCTGTTCGACGCCACCGGCCGGTTCTCACCCATGCCTCGGACCTGGATGCGATCCTGCGGGACGCCCTGGTTCACCAGGAAGTTCCTCACGCTCTCCGCACGGCGCTCCGACAGCTGGTCGTTGTAGTCCTCCGCGCCTCGCGAGTCCGTGTGGCCTTCGATGAGCAACGGATTCTTCGCCTCCTTCAGCGCCGTCGCCACCTCCGACAGCCGGTCGCGCGCCGCTGGCAACAGCTCCGTCGCGTTCGTCGCGAACAGCACGCTGCCCGACAACGTCACCACCGTGCCGCGCGCCTCTTCCCGCACCTTCACGTTCTCATCCTGCAGCCGCGTCAGCGCCTGCGACGCGCGCTGCTCCGCCTGGAGCCGAGCCTGTCGTTCCTGCTCCAACTCCTGCGTGCGCTGCTGGAGCTGCTGGTTCAGCTCGGCCAGTCGCTGCGCTTCGGCTTGCTGCTGCTCCGTGCGCCGCTGCATCTCCGCTTCCAGTTGCTGACGCTGCTGCGCGTCCGCCGTGCGCAGCCGCTCGGCCTCCTGCGCGCGCTGTGCATCGTACTGCTGGCGCTGCTGCTCATACTGCTGACGCTGGGCTTCGTACCTCGCGCGGTCCTCCTCCTGCTGACGCGTGAGGTTCTTCGCGCGCGCTTCCTGCTGCTCACGCAGGGACTGTTCCGCCTGGGCCCGCTGCTGCGCGGCCAGGTCCGCCTCGCCGCGCGCATCGGCGATCTCCGCCTTGCGCAGGGCCACGTACGCCAGCGAGCGCGTCTTCACCGAGCCCTTGCTCTCCGCGTACTCGTTCTCCGCCTCCTGCAGGGCCGCCCGCGCCGCCGCCACGTCCGCGGGGCGCTCGCGGCCCTCGGGGCTCGTGGACACGTCGCGGTACGCCTGGCGCGCCGCGGTCAATTCACTGGGCGGAGGACCGTGCGCACACCCCACCGAGAGCGCTGTGACTCCCGCGACCGCCAACCAACCAAATTTCCAACGCTGCATGACTCGCTCCTCACAAGGCTAGAGGTAGGGGACTCACTGACCGCTGCGCAGGGACTCGGCCTGCTCGGAAGCCCGCCGCGCCTCGTTCTTCAGCGGCACCGCGCGGGCCAGCGCTGACGCCAGATCCGCGTCCGCGGCCGCCTGACGGAACCGCAGCTCCGCGGCATCCTGCTCACCCTCCTGAATCAGCCGCTCACCGTCGGCGATCTGCTGACGCGCGAACTCCAGATGCCGGGCGGCCTCGGGCACGTTCGGCGCCTGGGAGTTCTCCGCCGAGCGGAGCGCGGCTTCCGCCTGCACGCGCTGCTGATGGGTGGATGTCGCAATCACCTGCTTGCCTGCACAGCCAAGGGCCGCGATGGAGAGCAGGGCGGCGGCGAACAGCTTCGGGCGCATGGATCACCTCATGCCGGTGGAAATGCTGGGACGCTCCGGCGCGGCCCAGAGGGAGTTGGTTTGGAAAATGGGGGGTGCCCGGCCAGTCGGCATCGGCGACCTGTTCCCACCAGGCACGCTGGCCAAGGGGGTTGACAGGCGTCGTGTAGGGAACGAGGCGCACAGGCCACGGCATGCACGGGCTGCTGGCCGTGCGGCGGGAGGGACGCTAGAGGGGGAACATGCGCCTGCACCTCGTGGACGGCACGTATGAGCTGTACCGGGCCCACTTCTCGCCCCGGCCGGGCACCACCGCGCCGGACGGGCGTGACGTGAAGGCCACGGCCGGTGTGATGGACTCCCTGCTCGCCCTCCTGCACGACGAGCAGGAGGCCGTGACGCACGTCGCGGTCGCGTTCGACAACCCCATCCGCTCGTTCCGCAACGCGCTGTTCGACGGTTACAAGGGTGACGAGGGCGTGCCGCCGGAGCTGCGCGCGCAGTTCGATCTGGTGGAGGAAGCCGTGGCGGCGCTGGGCGTGCGCGTCTGGTCCATGAAGGACCAGGAGGCGGACGACGCGCTGGCCACCGGGGCGGCGCGCTGGGCGGGCGAGGTGGAACAGGTGCGGCTGCTCACGCCGGACAAGGACCTGGGCCAGTGCGTGCGCGGCCAGCGCGTGGTGCAGGTGGACCGGCGGCAGCAGAAGGTGGTGGACGCGGACGGGGTGAAGGCGAAGCTGGGCGTGGCGCCGGAGAGCGTCCCGGACCTGCTGGCGTTGATGGGCGACGACGCGGACGGCATCCCGGGGCTGGCGGGCTTCGGGGCGAAGGGCGCGGCGGCGGTGCTCCAGGCGTATGGACATCTGGAGTCCATCCCGGACAACGCGGCGGAGTGGACGGTGAAGGTGCGGGGCGCGGACAAGCTGGCGGCGACGCTGAAGGCGCACCGCGAGGACGCGCGGCTGTACCGCACGCTGGCCACGCTGGTGGAGGACGCGCCGCTGCCGGGCACGAAGTCGCTCGCGGACATGGAGTGGAAGGGCGTTCCGGAAGCGCGCTTCAAGGCGTTCTGTGAAGGATTGGGATTGAAGAGCCTCCAGCGCCGGCCGAAGCGCTGGGCGGCATGAGGAAGCCATGAGCATGGAATTGAAGCCCCCGCCGTCGGACGGCTGGGTCCCCACGCTGGACGACACCCCCTTCACCCGCATGGGCGGCGAGGCGCCCGTCCACGCGCTGGCGGAGGCCTTCTACGACGTGATGGACGCGGAGGAGCCCGCGCTCGCTGCCATCCACGAGCTGGACGCCGAGGGCAAGGTGAACCGCGGCACGCGTCAGCGCTTCGGCATGTTCCTGGTGGGCTGGCTGGGCGGGCCGCAGCACTACAGCGCGACGCACGGCCACCCCCGGCTGCGCATGCGCCACGGACACCTGCCGGTGGACACGGCGATGCGGGACGCGTGGCTGCGCTGCATGCAGAAGGCCATGGACAAACAGGGCATCACCGGCGGCTTGCGAAGCTTCCTGGATGACCGCTTCGCCCAGGTGGCGGACTTCCTCCGCAACACGGAAGGATGAGGTTCACCGAGTCCATCCGCATCACCTGTCCGCGCGAGCGCGTCTTCGCGTACACGCAGGACTACGGGCAGCGGCTCGTCTGGGACACGTTCCTGCGCGAGGCGGTGCTGATGGACGGCGCGACGGAAGCCGGGCCGGGCGTGAAGGCCTGGTGCGTGTCGTGGCACGGGCTGGGGATGGAGACGCAGTACGTGTCCTTCCAGCCGCCCGCCGTCACGGCGGTGAAGATGACGCGGGGCCCGCGCCTGTTCGAAAGCTTCGCGGGCTCGTGGCGCTTCGATGAAGAGGCTCCCGGCGTCACGCGCGTCACCTTCACGTATGCCTTTGAATTGCGGCGCCCCTTCGGCTGGCTCACGCCGCTCCTGAAGTGGACCCTGACCCGTGAGGTCCGGGGACGGCTGCGCGACCTGAAGCGACGGTTGGACGCAGGTGTCCCCGGCACGGCATAGACTCGCGGGATGAGCACGCAGCTACAGCCGTCCCACGCCACCCCAGCTGTCCATGAGCTGGAGCCGCTGTTCGAGGAGGCGGCGAGGGCCTCGGGCTCATCGCGCGCCCTGAAGGCCGGGTACCTCAACGCCATCATCGCCCGGTGGGTCCAGACAGAGGACCCGTCGACGCTCGCGCCCGCGTTGCACGCGCTGTTGGCGAAGGAGGGCGTGAAACAGCTGGTGGACGAACAGGGCACGCCCGTCAGCGCCGCCGCGACGCAGGCATTGCTGGCCATGTCCTATCCGCACCCGCTGGAGGTCGCCCCGGAGCACCTGGAGGCGCTCCGCAAGCACACCGAGCCGTCCGTGCCGCCCGCGCCCAAGGGCTGGATCCTCACGGTGCTGGTCGTGGCGACCCTGATTCAAGCCGTCTACTTCTTCCTGGCGGATGACATGCGGCACATGTTCGGGGCCACCGCTGAGCAACTGGCGGGAGAATCCGGCCTGGCGCTCCCAGGAGGCGGGGTCGGCTTCTTCGACAGGCTGGAGATGGTGGCGTGGCGGCCCGTGCGCTCCCTGGTGCCCTGGGTGCAGGTCGTTGGCTCCGCGGTCCTCTATTTCTTCTCCACCGCCTTCGCGACGAAGGCATGGGAACGCACCCTGGCCCGGCGCGGTTTCCTGGGGCTGGGCGTGTTGGGCCTCATGGTGGGCGTGCTCCCCAGGCATGTGTATGAGAACTGCGGAACGCTGGTGGCCGCGCTGGGCGCGCTGCTCGCGGGTTGGATGTTGCGCGTGCCCAAGCCGTCCGCGCCGCCGTCCGCTTGAGTGCCCGCTCGCCCGGCGGTGGCCGGACGGGCGATGCGCCCCCATCCTCCAGTTTTCACCACCCGGATTGGGGGTTGGGACCCATGCGAACGAACAACGAACTCTGGACGGCGGCGGGCTTCGGCGTCCTCGCCGGGATGCGCAGCATGACGGCGCCCGCGTTCCTCGCGCGTGAGCTGTCGCGCAAGCCGACGCGCGCGTTGAAGCGTGCCCTTCCGGGCCTCACGTCCAGGAAGGTGTCGCAGCGCCTGGGCCTCCTGGCGCTCGGCGAGCTGGTGGGGGACAAGAGCCCCAAGACGCCAGCGCGCACCGCCTTGCCGGTCCTGACAGGCCGCATCCTCTCCGGGGCCATCACCGGCGCCGCGGTGTCACGCAAGCGCAAGGGAGCGAAGCTTGGCTTCGCACTCGTCGGCGCCGCAGCCGCCATCGCCTCCAGCTATGTCTTCTATGGCTTCCGCCGTCTCCTGACGCAGAAGCTGCGCGTGCCGAACGTGGCCGCGGGCCTGGTCGAGGATGGCCTCGCGCTGGCCCTGGGCTCGCGCCTCACCCGGGCGCTGCGTTAGGCCTCGCTCCGTGGCTCACCCCGGCGACTTGCCGGGGGTGAGCCGCGCCTCCAGCCGCGCCAGCACCGCGTGCTCCGCCCGCGCCCGCTCCGCCAGGGGCGCGAAGAGCAGCCGCGAGCGCAGGCCCATGCCCTCCGTCAATTCGAACTGGCGCAGGTCCTCCGGCAGCGCGAGCAGCACCTCGCCCAACGGCCGCACCCGGTGCAGTTGGTACGAACCCGCCGCCTCCAGCGCGCGCACCACGTCCGCCACGGGCTCCGCGCGGGCCATGGCCTTGCGTGACTGCTCCTCGTAACGCAAGCCCGCCTCCACCCGCTCCTCCAGGTCCGCGAGCACCGCCGCCGATGTGCGCTGCGCCTCCTTCACCAGCCGCAGCGGATCCAACGCCCGCTCCACTCGCCTTCGAACAGCAGGGGACAGCGCCCGGGCGCGACCCTCCACGCGCGACAGCACCGCGTCGCGGTAGCTCGCCGCGAAGCAGACCACGAACAGCGCCTCCTCCAGCGGCGCGCGCTCCCTCCCGGCCAGCCCTTCCGCCAGCGAGCACAGCCCTTCGCCGGTGAGCACGTACCGGCGGCCCCGGGGCAGCCCCTTCACGGGCGCGCTGGTGCTCGCCTCCGCGTGGCCGCCGCGCACCAGCCGCTCCAGCGTCCGCCTCACCTGCGTCAGGTCGATGTCCTGCGAGGGCCGGGTCACGTCGTGCTCGACCCAATTGGTGAACAGCAGGAAGTAGAAGCGCACGTCCGACACGCGGAAGCCGCCCGCGCGAGCCCCCGCCCCGTGCGCCGCCAGCAGCGCCGCCTGCACGAAGGTGGCCTGCGTGTCGATGTAACCCAACCGCGCCGTCAGGGTGCTGTTCCGAGCCATGGCCAGCAGGATGCCAGCCCCCGTCCCTCCCGTCCCATTCCTCCCAGGTGACAGTGTCCGCCAGGTCGAAAGACATATTCGGGCACGTCGTTCGTAGACAGGGCCAGCCTGTCGTCACGGAAGGATTTCCATGCTGCCCTGGCTCGTCCTCATCGCCGGTTTCTGCTTTCTCATTGAACAGCTGTCCCTGGGGTGGAAGTTGCCCCGCGTGCGCGGCTGGCACCTGCGGGTGGTGCTCATCAACCTGGCGCAGGTGGGCGTGGTGGTGCTGGGCGGCTACACCTGGGACCGGTGGTTCTCCGCGCACTCGGTCTTCCACCTGTCCCGGCATGTGAACCCGGTGGTGGGCGGCGTGCTGGCCTACCTCATCGCCACGTTCGTCTTCTACTGGTGGCACCGCGCCCGGCACGAGAGCGACGTGCTCTGGCGGTTCTTCCATCAAATCCACCACAGCCCGCAGCGGCTGGAGGTCATCACCAGCTTCTACAAGCACCCGCTGGAGATGACGGTGAACAGCCTCATTGGCGGGCTGCTCGTCTACACGGTGCTGGGGTTGAGCCCGGCGGCGGGCGCCATCTACACGGCCTGCTGCGCGCTGGGCGAATACTTCTACCACACCAACATCCGCACCCCGCGCTGGGTGGGCTGGTTCTTCCAGCGGCCGGAGATGCACCGCATCCATCACGAGTACGGCAAGCACAAGAACAACTACGGCGACCTCCCCATCTGGGACATGTTGTTCGGCACCTACGAGAACCCGGCCACGTGGGACGCCACGTGCGGGTTCGATGACGCGAAGGAACAGCAACTGAGCGCCATGCTCGCCTTCCGCGACGTGCATCGCTCGTAGGCGGTGGCACACTGGCGCCCCCTTCGCTTCATCCGTGAGGTCGCGCCATGAGCAGCTCGCGTCGGCAGTTCCTGACCCACACCGTGATTGGACTCGCGAGCACCGCTGTCTCCGCGGCGCCGGATGCGGGCACGTCCGCCCCGCCGGCCGGTGCGCCGCCCACCTTCGGCGCGGGCCCCACGGTGGGGCCGGAGGTGAGCCCCACCACCTTCGCGGAGGCCGAAAAGCTGATGCAGGTGCAGCTCACGCCCGCCGAGCGCACCCAGGCCGCCGGCAACTGGCGCGTGTCCCTGGCCCCGCTGCACGAGCGCCGCACCGGCCCGCGCAAGTTGGAGCTGGAGCCCACGCTGTCGCCCGCCTCGCAGTGGAACCCGTCGCTGCCGGGGCTCAAGCCCACCGCGCCCGCGAAGGAGCGCTTCGTGCGCAGCCGCGACGCGAAGGTGCCGCTGCCCGCGAAGGAAGAGGACATCGCCTTCGCGCCGCTCACGCAGCTGTCGCGCTGGGTGCAGTCACGAGCCATCACGTCGGAGCGGCTCACGCAGCTCTACTTGGCGCGACTGAAGCGCCATGACCCGAAGCTCCAGTGCGTCATCACGCTGACGGAGGACCTGGCGCTCCAGCAGGCCCGGCAGGCGGACAAGGACATCGCGGCGGGCCGCTACAAGGGCCCGCTGCACGGCATCCCCTGGGGAGCGAAGGACCTGGTGGACACCGCGGGCATCCGCACCACCTACGGCGCCGAGCCGTTCCGAGACCGCGTCCCCACCACGGATGCCGCAGCGGTGGAGCGGCTGCACCGCGCGGGCGCCGTGCTGGTGGCGAAGCTCAGCCTGGGCGCGCTCGCGCTCAATGACATCTGGTTCGGCGGCGAGACGAAGAACCCGTGGCTGCCGGAAGAGGGCTCCTCGGGAAGCAGCGCGGGGCCGGGCGCGGCGACGGCGGCCGGGCTCGTGGGCTTCTCCCTGGGCAGTGAGACGGGCGGCAGCATCGTGTCGCCGTCCATGCGCTGCGGCATCACCGGTCTGCGTCCCACCTACGGCCGCGTGCCGCGCACGGGCGCGATGACGCTGTGCTGGTCGCTGGACAAGCTGGGGCCCATGACGCGCGGGGTGGAGGACTCGCTGCTGGTGCTCGCCGCGCTCAACGGCGCGGACGCGGGCGACGTGGCGAGCGTATCCGCGAAGCTGGACTTCGACGCGAACGCGCCCGTGAAGGGCCTGCGCGTGGGCTACGTGCCCGCGTGGATGAAGGAGAACCCCGCCACGGACGTGGACCGCGCGGCGCTGGAGACGCTCAAGGGGCTGGGCCTGACGCCGGTGGAGGTGCAGTTCCCCGACTGGCCGTACTCCTCGCTCAACGTCATCCTCTTCGCGGAGGCCGCCGCCGCCTTCGAAGAGCTCACGCTCACCCACGGCGTGGACGCGCTGAAGATGCAGACGCCCGACGCGTGGCCCAACCTCTTCCGCCAGTCCCGCTTCCTGTCCGCGGTGGACTTCGTCCAGGCGGACCGGCTGCGCCGCAAGGTGGCCCAGGAGATGGCGCGCATCATGTCTCAGGTGGACGTGCTGCTCGTGCCTTCGCTGCGCGACGAAGCCCTCACCATCACCAACCATACGGGCCACCCATCCCTCACGCTGCGCACCGGCTTCGTGGAGGTGTCCAAGGCCCGCAGCGACTGGGCACCGGACCCCAAGCGCCCCATGCCCACCTTCGCCACCCCGCGCCGCGTCCCCCACGGCGTGACGCTCATCGGTCAGCTCTTCGACGAGGGCACCCTGGGCCGCGTGGGCATCGCCTTGGAGCGGGCCTCCGGCGTCGCCGCCGAGCGCCCGCCCGGCTTCTAGCCAGCAGAAAGCCCCGGTCCGATTCTTTTGACAGGTCAGTCCAGAATCATTACGTAGGGGGCATGGCACGCACGAAGGAGTTCGACCGGGACGAGGCGGTGCGCCGGGCGATGCAGGTCTTCTGGGAGCAGGGCTATGAGGCCACCTCCACGGACGACCTGCTGCGCGCCATGGGCATTGGCCGGCAGAGCATGTACGACACCTTCGGGGACAAGCACGGCCTCTACCTGGAGGCCCTGCGCGCCTACCAGGCGGAGTACAGCGCCAACCTGGTGGAGTGCCTGCGCTCCCATCCGTCGCCCCTGGGCGCCATCCGCGAGTACCTCCTCTCCATCCCCAATGGCACCCAGAAGGTGCGCGCCCGGGGCTGCCTCTTCGTGAACGCCACCGCGGAGCTCGCGCACGTGGACGCGGAGGTCGCCACGCTGCTGAAGACTGGCGGAGCCCTGGGCCAGGGCGCGCTGGAGCGCGTCGTGAAGGATGCCCAGCGCAAGGGGGAGCTCAATCCCAGGGTGGACCCGGGCGTCGCCGCCAGCTTCCTCCTGGCCACCATCGGCGGTCTGCGCCTGAGCGCCAAGGCTGGCACCCCGCCAGACGCCCTGCGCGACGTCGTGGACTTCGCGATGGCGGGCCTCAGGGCCCAGTAGCCCACCCCGCTGTTCTTCCGTCGCGGGAAGCCCCCGCGCCGTCTTCGCATGTCTGTATCTGGATTGATCAGTCCAAATAAGCCGCTGGAAGGGAGTCACACCATGTCGATGGATCGCTACTACCTGCTGGGCCGTTCGGGGCTGCGCGTCAGCCCGCTGTCGCTGGGCACGATGACGTTCGGGAAGGAGGGGACCTATGGCGGTCCCTGGGGCTCCACGGAGGACGTGTCCCGGACGCTGTTCAACCGCTACCTGGATGCGGGCGGCAACTTCGTGGACACCGCCGACCTCTACACGCACGGCAGCAGTGAGACGCTCATCGGGAAGTTCCTGGAGGAGCGTGGCGACCGGGACCGCGTCGTCGTCGCCACCAAGTACACGTACAACGCCACCCGCCCGGGCGACCCGAACGCGGGCGGTAACAGCCGCAAGAACATGCTGCGCGCGGTGGAGGCTTCACTGAAGCGGCTGCGCACGGACTACATCGACCTGTTCCTGCTGCACACCTGGGACCGCCTCACCCCGGCGGAGGAGGTGGTCCGCACGTTCGATGACCTCGTGCGCGCGGGGAAGATCCGCTACGCGGGCCTGTCCGACGTGCCGTCCTGGTACGCGGCGCGCGCGCAGACCTGGGCGGAGGCGCACGCGCTCACGCCGCTCATCAACCTGCAACTCCAGTACTCGCTGGTGGAGCGCAGCCTGGAGCACGAATACGTGCCGCTGGCCCAGACGCTGGGCATGGGCATCACCACCTGGAGCCCGCTGGGTGCGGGCCTGCTCTCCGGCAAATACCGGCCGAGCGAGGCCGGCGCCCATGGCGAGGGCCGCCTCAACTCCGCGGTGGGCGGCAACCAGCTGGGCCTGTTCACGGAACGCAACTGGCGCATCGTCTCCGCGCTGGAGCAGGTGTCCAAGGCGCTGGGCCGGGACATGTCCCAGGTGGCGCTGAACTGGGTGGCCACGCAGCCCGGGGTGGGCTCGGTCATCATCGGCGCCACGAACCCGAAGCAGCTGGACGGCAACCTCGCCGCGCTCGACTTCAGCATCCCCGCCGAGCTGCGCCGCCAGCTGGACGAGGCCAGCGCGCCGCCCGTGCCGTTCCCCCACGGCATGTTCTCCAATCCCTACCAGCTGAACCTGCACGGCAACGCCGCGGTAGGGGACAAGCCCGCGGGCTACTCGCCGCCCGTGTTCACCGGAGCCGCGCCCCGGGTCGGGTAGGGCACACCCCATCCCTCCGTCAGGGCGGGGGGAGCGGCCGCTTGAGACCCCGGGGCCGCTGGTCCCCGGGGTGGCACACCGACACCTTCCGCGCCGGTCAGACAGGGGAGGGTGTATGGGATTGCCAAAGCCGGGAGTGAAGCCGTGGTGGATGTTGGCGTTGCTGGTGGCGCCGGTGGCGAATGCCTTCACGGACGCGGACGCGGTGCGCGTGTTCACGTTCGCCCGCTCGCAGCTCGCGGACACCGTGCTGGAGATGCCCAGCGTGAACCGCTCACCCAAGGCATCCCTGTCCAACGGGACGTGGACCACGGTGGCCAACACGGACAAGGTCGCGTGGACGCAGGGCTTCTTCCCCGGGAGCATGTGGTTCATGTTCCAGGTCGCCAACGAGCCCTACTGGCGTGACCGCGCGGACATGTGGACGCGCCCCCTGGAGGTCCAGAAGACCAACACGGAGACGCACGACCTGGGCTTCAAGATGTACAACAGCTATGGCAATGCGTGGCGGCTCACTGGCAATCCCTACTATCGCGACGTGCTGCTTACCTCCGCCGCGTCGCTGGCCACGCGCTACAACAGCACCGTCGGCATCATCGATTGTTGTGATTGGAACTCGGCCTGGAACATCCCGCTCGTCACCGACACGATGATGGACATCGAGCTGCTGCTCTGGGGCGCCCAGAACGGCGGTCCCGCCATCTGGCGCACCATGGCGGTGAACCACGCGCTCCGGACGCTCCAGGACGCGGTGCGCCCCAATGGCAGCTCGTTCCACTACGTGGACTACAACAACAACGGCACCATCCGTTCGCGAGGCACCTTCCAGGGCTACTCCGCCAGCTCCACCTGGGCGCGCGGGCAGGCGTGGCTCATCTACGGCTACACGATGGTGTACCGCTACACGCAGGACGCTCGCTTCCTCACGGCGGCCCGCAGGGTGACGGACTACTACCTGGCGAACCTGCCCGCGGACCGCGTGCCCAACTGGGACTTCAACGCGCCCAGCCAGTCCAAGGACTCCTCCGCCGCGGCCGCCGTCGCGTCCGCCCTGCTGGAGCTGAGCACCCTGGAGACGGACGCCACGCGGCGCACCACCTACCGCAACGCCGCGCTGGCCATGCTCGACTCGCTGGCGTCGCCCGCGTACCTGGCGCAGGGCACCAACAGCCCGGGCCTGCTGCTGCACGGCGTGGGTAACTACCCGGCGGGGCAGGAGATCAACGTCAGCCTCATCTACGGCGACTACTACTTCCTGGAGGCGCTGCTGCGCTTCAACCCGCGCCCCAACTACCCCTGGTACTCGAAGCTGGACCTGCCGCGGAGCCAGCACCTGCTGGGCACCACCAACACGGGCACGCGCATCGTGGAGTTCGACCTCACCCCGCTGGCGGACAATCTGGGCGGCGGCGTGGTGGGCTGGACGGACAGCTCCACGGAGGTGACAGCCTTCAGCCGGCTGAACATGGCGCTGCGCATGAGTGAGGACGGCATCTTCCAGGTGCGCAACGGCGCGGGCTACTCGTGGATCCGCCGGGTGCCGTACGTGCGCAACCAGACGTACCACTTCCGCATGAACGTGGACCTGCTCGCGAAGCGCTACACCGTCTGGGTGACGCCGCCCGGTGCCGCGGAGGTGCTGCTCGTGGACCGGGCCGCGTTCCGGGCGGACGGGCCGCCCATCGACGACTTGGGCCGCGTCGCGGTCATCTCGACCGTGACAGACAGCGACTTCCGCGTGAACAACCACCGCGTCTACGCGCCCACCGCGAGCGTCGCGGCGGCGATGGAGAAACGGCCCCCGCTGCCTGAAGCCCTATGGAAGCAACTGGACGCGCCGGCCCCCGCCTCCACGGGCCGCGCGGTTCCGTCCGAGCGCTGACAGCAGGCCCCTGCTTGGTGGCCCGCCCGACGTCAGGGTGGGCCACCGCGGGTGCATGGGAGACGAAACACGGTTACATCCGCCGGGTGACGAACCTGGACCTCTTCCTCCCGAACCCGCCCCGCGCCCGGCCGCCGTCCTGAAGGGCCCCGGCCCGCTCGACCGGCTGCTGAAGGTGTCGCGCATCTACCTGGAACCCGCTGTGCGGGAGCATGCGCGCGGCCGGGAGATTCTCGAGCACTACCCGGACGCGGAGCGGGTGGAGGTGGCCTCGCACCAGCACATCCCCGGCCTCTTCGGCAACGAAGGCAACGTGGAGGCCTGGAATCGCATCAAGGGCAGCACCCTGGTGCTGGGCGTGAAGAAGACGCTGTCCTTCATCGCCAACGACCGCAGCTCGGACTTCATCGCGCCCTCCACTGCGAACGGCTGCGTGATGGCGTGCGCGTACTGCTACGTGCCGCGCAACAAGGGCTACGCGAACCCGGTGACGGTGTTCGTGAACATCGACCGCATCCAGGAGGCCATCCGCAAGCACGCGCACAAGCGCGGGCCCAAGCTGGAGCCCAACCCGGTGGATCCGCACGCGTGGGTCTACGACATCGGGTGCAACAGCGACTGCTCTGCGGACGCTGCCATCAGCGACAATGTGCGGGACCTGGTGCGGCTGTTCACCACGCTGCCCAACGCCAAGGCCAGCTTCGCCACCAAGCTGGTCAACCGCGAGCTGCTCACCTACGCGCCGAAGGGCAGGACGCGCATCCGCTTCAGCCTGATGCCGCACGCGCCGGCGAAGCTGTTGGACGTGCGCACCAGTCCCATCGCGGAGCGCATCGCCGCCATCGACGACTTCGTGGCCGCTGGCTACGAGGTGCACCTCAACTTCTCCCCCGTCGTCCTCCACGAGGGTTGGCAGGACGCATACGTGGAGCTGTTCCAGCAGGTGGACGCCGGCATTGGGGAACGGGCGAAGCAGCAGCTCGCGTGTGAAATCATCTTCCTCACGCACAACGCGGGCCTGCACGAGGTGAACCTGCGCTGGCACCCGAAGGCGGAGGAGCTGCTGTGGCGGCCCGAAATCCAGGAGACGAAGGTGTCCCAGGGCGGCGGCGTCAACGTGCGCTATCGCACCGGCTTCAAGGGGCGCCACGTGGCGGAGTTCGAAGCGCTGCTCGCGAAGCACCTGCCGTACTGCCGCGTGCGGTACGCCTTCTAGGCAGGTTGCCCAGAAGCGCGGTCGCTACCCGTCAGCGGAGGGTGTGCGGACACGCCGGGCTGTCGCCAGTCACGAACCAGGTGAAGATCCTGGAATGGGCAAGCGCCAGAGGCGCGCAGCCCACCGGATCAGGAGACCCTGGATGGCATGAAGTGGTCCGCTCACCGTATGCGCCGTCACGCGTGTCTGCTCACAACGGTCGGAGTGTGGAGGCTCGGACTGGATGCCCTCTTCCGGTGACGAAGCGTCCGTCATGTCCTCGTCGGCGCACGCCAAGTCGAGCTCGCACGGGGCGAACATCAAGGGGGTAGGAGACGGCGGCGACCTGTTGTCCGGCTTCACGGCAAGAGCCGCCACCTGGGGGCCGGCTGGAACCGCGAGCGCCTCGGTGTCCTTGCCGTCTTGTTCAAGGTGCTCAGGGGCGCCCAAGTAGGGCGGGGGGACCTCCAGCGACTCATCCTGCTCGGCGGCTGATTCGCTGCGGCCAATGCCATGCTCCTCCACGCAGGGATGCGCCGCGGGTGCCTTGTCCTGCACGGTGGCGCCGAGGGGCTCCTCCTGGGCGCGCGGGGCCTCGGGGGACGCAGGCGTCATGGGGACCGGAGCGAAGGCATTCAGCACGCGCTCATCGCGCGCCTTTAGCAGCGCTGGCAGCTCATGCTGAAGTGCCTGCACGTCGCGCTCGTGCAGGATTGCCATCGCGCGGAAGGCCCACTCGCGCAGCGC